>CAJUFQ010000022.1:0-29270 GCA_910585625.1 uncultured Lachnospiraceae bacterium | reverse complement strand
CCAATTTTCGTTCTTGGCTCCGATACAAGGCATCAGGTCTCTCCCCAACTTCGTTTTTCTTCTACGGCTACTCCAGGTGACCTAAGGTATCCTCCCACTACGTGGGTCCCTCCTTTGGTCAATGGTCCCCCCTCATGCCAATTTTCGTTCTTGGCTCCGATACAAGGCATCAGGTCTCTCCCCAACTTCGTTGGGTCCCCCCTCATGCCAATTAATATTCTTCCTCTTCTTCCTCTTCACTGATATCATTTTTGGGCTTTTCCAGCCCTTCAATCGTGATGTTGTTCTTCTCCGCATAATCCCAGAGCGCCGCATGGATTGCTTCCTCAGCCAGCAGAGAACAATGCACCTTCACTGGCGGAAGCCCGTCCAGCGCCTCCATGACAGCCTTATTGGTAACCTTTAACGCTTCCTGCACCGTCTTACCCTTCACCAATTCCGTCGCCATGGAGCTTGTTGCCACGGCAGCTCCGCAGCCGAAGGTCTTAAACTTCACGTCCTGGATAATCCCTTCGTCGTCGATATCCAGGAAAATACGCATGATGTCCCCGCATTTTGCATTTCCCACAGTACCCACGCCGCTGGCGTTTTCAATCTCGCCTACATTTCTGGGATTTTTAAAATGATCCATTACTTTTTCGCTATACATTCGTCTTCCTCCAATTCAATCAGTGTATCTTTGTATATTACTTATTCTTTTTCATATAGTCCTCATACAAAGGCGACATTTCACGCAGCTGTGTGACTATCTCCTTGATAGCGTCTACCGTGTAATCAATATCCTCCAAGGTGGTATCCGCCCCGAGAGTCAGGCGCAAGGAGCCATGGGCAATTTCATGGGGCAGCCCGATAGCCAGCAATACATGGGATGGATCCAGGGAGCCGGACGTGCAGGCAGATCCTGAGGAACCGCAGATGCCTTTCATGTCTAGCATAATCAGCAAAGACTCCCCTTCCACGAACTGGAAGCATATGTTCACATTATTCGGCAAGCGGTTCGCCCTATCCCCATTAATTCTGGAAAACGGAATCTCCCTTAACACGCGTTCCATGAGATGGTCACGCAGCTTCCGTTCCCGCTTTGTGCGCTCTTCCATTGTGGCAAGGGCCAGTTCCGCAGCCTTGCCGAAACCAACGATTCCCGGGACGTTTTCCGTCCCTGCGCGGCGTTTCCTTTCCTGAGCCCCACCATGCACGAAGGAACGGATTTTCACGCCTTTACGGATGTAGAGGAAACCGATGCCTTTCGGCCCGTTCAGTTTATGTCCGCTGCTGCTTAACATGTCTATATTCAGCTCATCCACGTCGATGGGCATCTGCCCAAATGCCTGGACTGCATCCGTATGGAACAGTACGCCATGTTCCTTCGCAATCCTGCCGATTTCTGCCACCGGCTCAACCGTGCCAATCTCATTATTAGCAAACATAATCGAGATAAGGATCGTATCCGGGCGGATAGCTTTCTTAAGTTCTTCCAATTTAACCACGCCGAACTCATCCACATCAAGATATGTCACTTCAAAGCCGTTCTTCTCCAGCCACTCACAGGTATGGAGGATGGCATGGTGTTCAATCTTGCTGGTTATGATGTGTCTCCCTTTATCCTTGTATGCCTCGGCCGTAGCTTTCAATGCCCAGTTGTCTGACTCGCTGCCGCCTGCCGTGAAATAAATTTCATTGTCTTTCGCCCCGATGGCGTGGGCTATCGTCTCCCGTGCCTTACTGACTGCCTCTTTGCTCTTTGCACCAAACTCATATACGGTAGACGCATTCCCATATAGCTCGCTGAAATATGGGAGCATAGCCTCCACTACTTCCGGCGCAGTCCGCGTCGTTGCCGCATTATCCAGATATATCATTTTCTCCATACTTTTACACCTCTGTCAATTAATTGTCTTGCTCTCTCGCACAAGCTCGCCGATATAGATGCTGTCCACAGTATCATTAATGCTGTCGTTAATCCGTTTCCAGACGATTTTGCTGACGCACTGGGAAGAACCGCTGCAATGCGCGCCACTGTCAGTACCTATCCCCGCGCACTCCACTGGGGCAAGGTCGCCTTCCAGCGCCCTTAGGACGTCCCCTACGGATATCTCATCCGCAGGCCTGGCCAAGCTGTATCCTCCATTGACGCCACGCACGCTTTCCACCAGCCCGGCCTTTCTCAGCTTTGCCATCAGCTGTTCCAGGTAACTGACAGAAATTTCCTGCCTCTGCGCGATGCTTGCCAGGGATACCGGCTGGCCTTCCCCGCATACGGCAAGGTCAATGAAAGCCCTCAGCCCATATCTTCCCTTAGTCGATAATTTCAATTTTCCACCTTCCATCTGCTTTCTGCTGTCCATAGCAGCTCCCGGATCTTAATACCCGAGTATTTTAGTCGGATTTCATCACAAACGCATAGTACCATGCTTTTATTCTGCTGTCAAGATGATTTTTTATGCATGATGGGTTTTTGCCCCACATATGTTTTAAGTAACTCTTTCGAAATATTGGGAGCATTTATGAAATCCGATTCCTTACGCAGACACCCTCTGATTGCAGGCACGATGCTCTTGACATTTGCCGGCGTGCTTACCCGGATTATCGGCTTTTTCTATAGGATATTCCTCTCACATAGAATTGGTGCCGAGGGGATGGGCATATACCAGCTCACGTTCCCCATTTATGTACTTACCATTTCCCTGACTTCCTCCGCCATCCAGACCGCTATCTCGCGCTTTGTCGCCCAGGCTGCAGTCGCAGTCAGCTTCCAAGGAAGCACGGCGGCCCCTGTCGGAGGGACGCTTTCCCCCAAAAAGAGGATGACGGCACGCAGGGGCGCAGGTGACGCCCTCTGCAACGAGAGCTGCTACCTGGCCGCCGGGCTGATTCTCTCCCTGTCTCTGGCAGTTCTCTGCACGGCGCTTCTGTACCGCTTCGCCGAACCGGTTGCAGTCCACTTCCTGGAAGAACCAAGGTGCGCTTCCCTGCTGCAGATTATTGCGCTTTCCATCCCCTTCGGGGCTGTCCACAGCTGTATCAATGGATATTTTTATGGCTTAAAGAAAACTTTCGTCCCTGCCGCTTCCCAGCTATTAGAACAGCTGGTCCGCGTAGCAGGCGTCTGGCTGTTTTTTGAAATTTCCATGGAAAAGTACCATGCCATCTCCCTAAATCTCGTGGTCTGGGGGCTTGTTGCAGGGGAAGCTGCCGCCATGCTCTTTTCCGTGAGCTTCGTCCGCCTCAAGAAAAGCAGGGGCAGCTATATGCAGGCTGCACGGCAGATTTTTTTCCTCTCCCTTCCCCTGACTGCCAATCGGGTGATGGTCAACCTCCTGCAGAGCCTGGAGGCCGTCATGCTCCCAGGACAGCTGCGCCTATACGGTTACACAGGTTCCGAGGCTCTGAGCGTATACGGCATCCTCACCGGGATGGCATTGCCGATGGTTCTTTTCCCATCCGTGCTGACAAACTCTGTTTCTGTGATGCTGCTTCCCCTTATCGCGGAAGCGCAGGAAAAACAGGAAAAACACTACATCGTCAACGCAATCAAAGAGACTTGCTTTTACAGCCTGCTGCTTGGGTTCCTATGTACTGCGCTGTTCTTGATTTCCGGGAGATGGATTGGAACCGTGCTGTTCTCCAACGAGCTGGCAGGAACCTTTATCGTCATCCTGGGCTGGATATGCCCATTCTTATATCTGTCCACGACGCTGCACAGCATCCTAAACGGCCTTGGCAGAACGACTTCCACATTCTTCCTGAACATCATGGGCCTTAGTATCCGCATCGGCTTCGTGCTGTTCGCCATCCCCCTGACTGGCATCAGAGGCTACCTGTGGGGGACGTTGATTAGCCAAATCAGCATGGCAGGCGGCGCGCTGCTGATGCTGCTGGCCAATTCCGGCTGGTACAAAAAACATCAGCATGCATAAGGCCATTCTCTGGCAACTCTCAGCGCCGGAGGGAAAAAATCAGGGTAATTGTGCAGTGGCTATAGCACAATTATCCTGTTCTTGTATAAGATATGCCAAACTTAATTCTTTTCTTTCGCGCAAAGCCTCTCCGCCGTGCCTTGGCTTTTCCCTCCTTATCCTCCATTGCAATCCCGGGATTCTCTGATTTATACCATATATCCCTATCACTTTCAGAATCAACATCCAGATAAAAGATATCTCCGGTTTCCTTCGTGTATTCTGTTGTGACGCTCAGATTCGGATTGCGTTTTATTATTTTTATTTTTTAATTTTCTGCTTTTTTCCGTTAAACCCTTTTTTCTAAAGTAATTTCTGATGCTAACACTTCCTCCGAGAAACATGAACTGATACAAGATGCAGAAAACTATGAATGGCTCGTAGAAGAATTCTCTGACTGGGCATTTACCATTGTGTCTGCGTTCCTAATACTATCAGGACGAGGAAACCCTTGACGAAATGCAAAAAAGTTTATACCGACAGCGCATGATGGCTTTTAGCGGGATAGCGCCAACGTATCACATAGGATTATGACAAACTTCCCTTGAAAGTCTGCAAGCATTGCGGCAAGGTCCCTATGCCTCCCGACCGAACACGTTATTTTGCAGCGGGCAGTGCAAGAAGCAGTATAATATGTGTAAAAGCAGGAGAACGGACAAAAAAGCTAATTTAACGCAGATAACACAAAATGAAAAAAGATATAACGTGTTTTTCGGATAGTATGTTATAATTTTTGTGTTGCTCACCAAAACCCGCAGCAGGGAGGAGGTGTCTGAATGGAAGTTGTAATCTCTTTTTTCGTTACTGTCGTGGGCGGTGTGGTTTGCCACCTCATTGTCAAATGGCTTGATAGTGACCATAAAGGCAACAAATAGCCTACCGGGTGCTTTGCCGGTATAAAAGATAAGAAGAATCCCCAAACTGTGCTGCAACACGGTCTGGGGATTCATTCTTTTGTCCAAATGGACTTGTAATCTCTTTTTGCCTACTGGCATTATAGCATATGCCAGAATCTTTTTCAATATGCTTATTCTTTGAGTTTCCCCATTATTGTGTCCTAAGGGGTATCAGGCTTGCCTGGGGGATTTCTTAAGACGGTCACGTGGCGATATGTTGCCTCTTGCGCGAGTGCGCATATCATTTTTCTCTTATAGGAAAGATACTTTGATGCTTTATTGTGATAAAGTTTTTCCTATAAGAAAAAATAGGGGAATTCATGCATACCCCACTGCACGATTGCCCTAAGCTTTCCGGATAAATACTGACAGCTGCTTGAATCATCTAACCAATATACGCTACCACTTACGATTTGTCACACGGACAATCGCATCACTTACGCCTTTTCCTTCTATATTACATGCCAATATTAAATAGCGGTTTGCATCCAACGTTGCCGACTCTACTTCATACTTACTATATTGTGCGTCTTCTGAGAAATCTACAGTGACTGCTTCGTCTTTCTTATAGCAAGTACGGCCAGAATGTTGGCCATCTGCGACAGATAAATCATATATTAAAATCTGATTCTTTGTCCTGGAAAAATTCACATTATAAATGACAAATAAAAGTTTCTTTGTTTTGTCATAATAGATATCTTGATACTCTTCAATATCACGATATCCAGGCATGTATGTATAAAAAGTATCCGTATGCGTCACAGCAGTCACTTTATCTGAAGAATCTACGGTAAATTTCAGAATCCAAAACTCATCAAATCCATCTTCCATCACTGTTGACTCTTGGGAATTTCGTATGATTACTTGGTATGGCTTATAACTGGCAATCGCCCCCGGTTTTACATTCAGGCTGTTTGTCAGTACCTTATAAGAGCCATATTTCCCTGTGGGAATGGCTTTTATCGGTATCCGGCAGATATATTTATCCTTGCTTCCCGGCGGCTGCTTGCAGCCTATCAGAAGATAGTTGGAATTGCATGTCATCCCGCTTGCATGGCCAAGCAGATTTGCCACAATCGGATATGGTTCCAAGATAGGAGACGCGCTGCTGATATCTGGGCAATGATAAATAATCGCTTCCGTATTGTCTGAACTTACCTTGCACGCCCACAATTTATTTCCATTCGATGCAATCGAAGACAAGTTGGAACATCCCGCGTCCCCTGTCGGTATTTTCCTAATTACGCTTATCTTTGCAATCATAAGCGCTCCCCCCTTACATGAATGAAAATCCCATTCAGCTTCCCCTCCTAAAATATCCCCAGCTCCTTCTTCACGCTCTTCCTGCGCTTCACCTTCGCTTGGTACAGCAGTTCGTCCGACTTCTGGATCAGCTCATTGAGGTCGGTTTCCTGGCAGCAGCAGAACTCATAAATACCGATGGAAATTTCCACATAGTACGGCTTCTTGCTCAGCCGGTTAAAACGCTCGCTGACCTTCTGCAAATCCTCCATCACCACATCCTTGAAATCGTCTTGCTCAGAAAATACAAGGGACATAAACTCATCTCCCCCTATCCGGGCTGTTATCGCACCCGGGGGAAGGATTTCCCGAAGCTGGTTGGCCACCCCGCGGATTGCAAAATCTCCAGCCGCATGGCCAAAGCAGTCGTTAATTTCCTTAAGATGATCCAAATCGCCGAATATCAGGAATGCCTTCTTGCCCTCCCCTTGCTGGCAGCAACGGATGGAACGCTCCATGAACCCTCGGCGGTTCAGAAGCTGTGTCAGCTCGTCATACTCCGACACAAAGCTCAGAATATCGTTCTGTTCCTGAATCGTACGCAAAGATTTCTGCAGCTCCTTCTGGGATTCCCGCTCCATTTGGTTCAGCTCCAAGAACCGGAGCAAAGGCCCTACCTGCAGGCTGCACAGCTGCAGGAACGGAATATCCTCCTGCGCTGCCTCACACAACATCATGCCATATTGTTTGTCTCCCGAAAACAACACGACAGCCGTCAATGCCATGGAATCTTCCGATTCAATAAATGAAGCAAATCCCTTATCCTTCGTCACGCACGGCCTCTTTTCCTTCTCGTAACAGACCATTTCCTCTCCCAAAAACCAGGAACAGAGGTAAATCTTTTCCGGGAAATCAGGATTCAGGCCACCTTTATGGATAATCGGCTTGTCATACAAATAAATATAACAGCTCCGTATCTTCATCGTGCGGAAACGTTTCATTATGTAAACCAGCGCTTTCGTGACCCCATCCTCAGTCGCAATGCCAGTCAGATCCTGCACCAGCGTAGGCACAAACCAATTCTTGCGGTTGGAATCTATGACTTCCTGCTCAAGCTTGGATACATTCGCAAAATGGATATACTGCCGCGTGCTGTCAAGCACCGTAATAAGCTGTTCCTGCTCCTCCGGGCTCTCCGCATTTGCAATCAGCACCTGCATAAGGTTCGTGAAGTTCTCCAACAGCAGGGTAATCGACATATGGTCATAATCCGTAAGACCCCGCAAAATATCCATCAGATATTCCATGCTGACTGCTTCGCCATTCTGGCAGCAGATTGTCTTGTATATATGGTTGAAATAATCCAGGATAAGTCCTGAATAATGATTCCTCTCTTCCTGATAGGGCATCGAGGACAGCAGCTCTGCAGAAATATTCCTCATAGCTCTGATGATATACTGCTCTTTTTCCTGGCAGTCTGCAAACACCAAAGAATTCTTCTGCCCATAATCGCACCCGCAGGACACCCTGATATGTAAGTCTACGGGCAGCCGCTGTTCGAACATCACCCGTTTTTCACAAAGTGTAATGGCATTGCGCAACGCCATGTAACTGAACTTAAATCCATTCTGGGAAACGCTGGTCAGAAGCGGATCCATCGTCCTTGCCAGCTCCACATCGTCAAAACCGGTTACGGCAATGTCCCTGCCCACCCTTAGGCTCCTTGAGGAACATACTTGATAGCAGCACTTTGCCATATTGTCATTCGCGCAGACAATCGCCTCAACACCCGGGTTGTTGTCGAGAAGGTACTTTACCTGCTTCTTCACATGCACGGAATAGTCGCCGTAAGCAATCATGGTATCGCTCACCGGCAAGCCATGTTCCTCCATCACATGGCAATAAGCCTGCAGCCGTTCCACTGCGTCCATATTTGTCTTTGGCCCGCTCAAGAACGCGACTTTCTTATAGCCATGGTCTACTACGAGATGCTCAATGCAGGAACACATCCCCCGATAGTTGTCCGACATCATATAAGGGGCTTCAAACCCATCCAATTTCTCTCCAATCAGCAGATACGGGATGTCCGCGTACTGATTCAGAAACGCTTCCTTCTCCTCCCTTGTCTCGTAATAGGCAAGCGCCGCATACGAAATAATCATCACATCCGGCTTCGTGAAATGCACATAGGCATAGACGGTATCAAACTGATAGCTGTAATTCCCTTCCGAATCCATAGAAAACACATCCATGCAATACTGCGGGATACGCGGGCCCATCAGATAAACAATATTCACATCCTCCTTCTGCGCGCAGGTATAAAAACCTCTCAAAAGGTCTCCTGAATAGTCAGACTGCATATCGCCCAACATAATCGCTATCGTGTATCGTTTCTTCTGATGCTCCCTCATAATGGCTGTCCTTTCCCACATTTAATTACTTTTATTTTATACTTATTTCACACTCATTACAAGTTGTTCCTTTTGTACATTTTTTACGAAATATCTTGCAAGAAAATAGCAATAATTACTACAGCATTTGACAGCATCACTCAAATTTCCGAAACTTGTTGATGTCCGCCACAAGCTCTTTCACACAACGAATCTGGTTGTCGAAAATGCCGGCTTTATAAAGGTTAATCAGAATCATGCCCACAGGCACTGCAATAATCATACCCAGCACGCTGCTGACCTTGTAGCCGATATACATGAAAATCAGCGTCGGCAGAGGATCCATGCCAATGCTGTCGCCGACAATCTTCGGCTGGATGACCTGGCGCACAATCTGGGTAACTGCATAGAGGATGACGAGCCCGGCTGCAATCTCATAATCAGAAGACAGTACTTTTATGACTGCCCACGGAATCAGAACCGTACCCGTCCCGAAAAATGGCAGCGCATCCAAAAACGCCACTGCAAAAGCCACAAGCGGCGCATAGCCTACCCGCATAATCAGCAGGCCCACGACCAGGATCACATAGACAACACCCATAATCTTAAACTGTGCTTTGAAATAACCGCCCACCGCGCGCTTTAAATCTGCGATGACCGCAGTCACCCGTTCCCAGACCCCTCCAGGCATATACCGCCTTAAGCCTTGCAGGATTTCCTGCCGCTCTGCCGTGAAGAAATACGCGGAGAGGATGCACATGATGATGGCAATCAGGGTGCCTGGCACGTTCTTGGCAAAATTCCCGGCCGCCGCAACTGTCGGTTCCCCAACCGTCTGCACAAGCCCTGCCAGATAACCGGAAAGGTTCGAGGCAACCAGCTCGAGGTTCTGCTGCGTGTCTTTGGGAAGCCTGTTATAGACAATCTCCAGGTTCTGCCCGATTTCCTCAAAATCTTCCTGCCAGTTCTCATAAATCTGGGGGAGGTTTTCTATAAGGTTGCCCGTCTCCACGACAAGCTTGCTGATTCCCAAATACCCGAGCAGAATCACAGCGGCAAGGACTGCGATGATTATCATCATAGATCCATGCTTACGCACGATTTTCAGTCTTTTTTCCAGAAAACGTACCAAAGGATTGGCAATCATGGATATAAGCCAGCCTATCACAAAGGGCATGAAAAACGTAATCATCCTTGGGAAAATAAAGCACAGGAACACGATTCCCAATACTGCAACCAAAAGATTCACCAGTATCTTCAAATACTTTGTCGATTGTTTCAAAATCAATCCCTCCTATCGAAATAAGTAGCAAAATAAATAATGGATGCCAGGATGGCAATCGTCGGCCCTGTCGCCACATTGACATAATAAGAGATTACCAAACCCAAGATTCCTGAAAACATGGAGAAAAGGACTGCAAAAAAGTGGTACTCACGCATATTTTCGGAGATATTCCTCGCTGCCGCCGCCGGGAGGATCAAAAGCGCGTTGATAATGAGGATGCCAATCCACTTGATGGATACCATGACCGTCAACGCAGTCAGCGCCGCAAACAAGTTCTCCAGCCAGCCGGCAGGGATATGGAGGCTTCGCGCCAGCGTCCGGTTCAGGCTCACCGCAAGGAGCCTGTTAAACGCAAAGAGCCAGAATGCCAGCGTTGCCAGCAGTATCAGGAAGAGATAACCGATTTCCTGAGGCGTAATGCTTAAGATGTCGCCCACCAGCAAGCCAGAATATCGGCTGAAATTGCCCCCCTGCGAGAGGATGGCAAGCCCCAGAGCAATGCTGCAGGAAGAAAATACTGAAATCACGGTATCCGCAGATGACGCTACTTTACTGCTGATGAAATTCAGCAGAAGCGCAAACACCACGGCGAACACTGCCATGGAAATGCTGGTATCATTCACACCAAGCACCACGCCAATGGCTATCCCCGTCAATGCGGAATGCCCCAGGGCATCCGAGAAAAAGGCCATCTTCCGGTTGACAATCATCGTCCCCATAAGTCCGAATAGCGGCGTGATGATTAAAATTGCCAGAAATGCATGCCTCATGAAATCATATTGCAGCCAGGCAAAACCTTCCATCTGCTACTCCTCCTTCCCGCCCTGGAAGACCTGGGCAAATTCCGGGCTGCCGAAGACTTCCCGGACACTTCCCTGCTTACGCACGTCCCCATCCAACAGCACGACTTTATCGGCATACTGCTTCACATAATCCAAATCATGGGAAATCAGGATTACCGCCAGGTCATAATTCCGTTTCAGGTTATATATCGTCTTATAAAACAGTTCCATGCCATTTCTGTCAATTCCCGAAACCGGCTCATCTAAGAGCAGCAGATTGGGTGAATCCATCAAGGCCATCGACAAAAGCACCCGCTGCAGCTCGCCGCCGGACAAGTTGCACACCTGTTTATCCATGAGGTAATCTGCCTCAAAAAGCTTCAGATGCTCCTCAATCCTGCTGCGTATCTTCCTGCCACATGTCAGGAATACCGGCACATTGCTGCGGTAAGAAGCAATCATGTCGTAAACGCTGAGCGGCGTTTGTTTTTCCACATTCATCGACTGAGGCACATAGCCAATCTTAAGCTTCTGGATACGCCCATTCTCCCTGTCCTTGAACTCTATATTGCCGGTATGTGGGATATCCCCCAAGATGGCGCGGATCAGCGTAGATTTCCCTGCGCCGTTACGCCCGATGACGACGTTCAGGCTGCCGCAGTGGATATGGAGGTTAATGTCCCTCAATATTTCCTGACCGCCCAGGCTGACGCCGAGATGATTGATTTTAATGCAGTGAAGCCCACAGGGCACGATTATTTTCCGCAAATGAATCCTTCCTTTTTATGTGACAGCCCGCGCTTTCTGCCACGGGCCATATTACTCTGCTCCTAACGCCTGCCGCAGCGCTTTTATATTTGCCTCCACGGCCAAAAGATAGCTTTCCGGCTCGTATCTGCCCCGCACCAGGGCATCGAGGTAGCAGACCTTTGCCTGCGTCTCTGCCTTCACAGCGTCCCCCATGTCCTTACCGTAAAGCTCCTCTGCAAAAATTACCGATACCCGGTTTTCTGAAATCGCCTGCATGACTTCCGCAACCTCATGGGCGCTGACCTGACGCTCCTCGTCCAAATCGAGGCAGTATACGACTTCCATGCCCAGCTCCTGCGCCACGTAGGCATAGGCCTCATGGAAGATCACCACCGGCTTGCCAGCCGCCGCTTTGCGAAGCCCCTCCAGCTCGTCCGTCAGATTCCCAATCTCCCCACAGTACCTATCGGCATTCTTCTGGTAAAGTTCTGCATGGGCCGGATCCGCTTCTTCCAATGCCCCGGCAATGTTCTGCACCATCTGAGCATAGAGCCTTGTATCCATCCACACATGGGCATTCTCCCCCTCCTGCAAATCCAGCCCTTCTGAAGCTTTGCGGACAGCAAGCTTGGGGTATGCCTGCCCGACTTCGACCAGGAAATTCTCTATCCCTCCGCCGTTCACCAGAAACAGGTCTGCCTTGGACAGCAAAATCATATCCTGCGGCGTCAGCTGATAGTCATGCATACATCCTGTCTGCGGCTCGCTCAGGCATTCCAAAACCACATCCGGGATGCCCTCCGCCACATTGCACGCGGCGATATACACTGGATAGAAGGAAGCCACTACATGGAACTTCCGCTCCTGCTCCCCCTGACCCTCCAGGCTGACGTATACCTTTGTAAAAATACCGCCTGCCAAGGTAATGGCAAGCAGCATCCAGAATACAAACAGGTATTTATTTCTTTTCATGTTTCCCTCCCTGGGAATCTCCCTGAGACTGTTTGGGCACAGCCTCTTCCAATCCCAGCAGTTCGTCCGTCAGGCTCCAGATTTCCTCCCTGCCCTGCTTGGTCAGCGAAGAATAGGGAAGGACTGGCGTCTCTGGCTTCACGTTCAGTCCTGTTTTTATCATCTTGACATGCTTGGCTATCTGGCTGCGCTTAATCTTGTCAAGCTTGGTAGCGATGATGATAGGATTGTATCCTTGGTAGACAACCCACTCATACATCTGCTTATCGTTCGCAGAGGGCTCATGGCGGATATCAACCAGCAGGAATACTGCTTGCAGCTGCTTGGAAGAGTGGAGGTATCTCTCAATCATCTTCCCCCATTTTTCTTTCTCACTGACATTGGCCTTGGTATACCCATAGCCTGGGAGGTCTACCAGATACATACAGTTGTTAATATTATAGTAATTGATGGTCTGTGTCTTGCCTGGCTGGGAAGAAGTCCGCGCCAACGCTTTGCGGTTCATCAGTCCATTAATCAACGACGATTTCCCAACATTGGACTTCCCTGCAAATGCAATCTCCGGCTTGTCCGTATCCGGCAGCCTGCTCGTGACCCCACAGACAATTTCCAATTCTACTGATCTGATTACCATAAATTTCTCCTCTTCTATGCTGCTAATCTGCTGTTCCTGCTGCCGGACGTCAGCCTACGCCAATGCTGTCTCCAATACTTGTCCCATATTTTCCACAAATACGATTTCCAGCCCTTTCTTGATTTCCTGGGAAATCTCCTGGATATCGGGTTCATTTTTCTTGGGCACACAGACTGTCTTAATCCCGGCATTCTTAGCCGCCAGGATTTTCTCTTTCAGCCCGCCGATTGGCAGCACCCGGCCGCGGAGCGTGATTTCCCCGGTCATAGCCACGTCTTTACGCACTTTGCGCTTCGTAATCGCTGAAAGCATTGCCGTCGCCATTGTTATCCCGGCAGACGGGCCGTCCTTAGGTACCGCTCCTTCCGGGATATGGATGTGGATGTCATATTCCTTGAAAAATTCTTTATCTATTTTATACTGTTCGCTGACCGAACGGATATAGCTGATGCCTGCCTGTGCCGACTCTTTCATCACGTCCCCAAGCTGGCCCGTAAGCTGGAACTCTCCTTTGCCGGGCATAATGTTGACCTCAATCTGCAAGGTATCACCCCCGACGCTTGTCCAGGCAAGCCCGCGCACGATGCCTACCTCGTCGTTCTCATTTATTACATCATAATTATATTTTTCTTTCCCAAGCAGCTTTTCCAGTCTGTTCTCAGTTACTTTAATAATCTTTTTAGCTTTGGCAGGACTTTCCTGCTTCGCCTGCTCCTTGCCGCTGTCCCGGAATTCCTCGTTGTACAGCTCGCGTGCCGCTTTGCGGCAGATTTCCCCAATCTTCCGCTCCAAGTTACGGACGCCTGCCTCTCTGGTGTAGCCGCGGATCAGCCGCTCTAAGGCGCGGCCGCTGATAGAGAGCTGCCCCGGCTTTAGGCCGTTCTTCTCCATCTGCTTGGCTATCAGATGTTCGTTGGCTATATGGGCTTTTTCATTCTCCGTATAACTGCTGACCTCAATAATCTCCATGCGGTCCAGCAGCGGCCTCTGGATGTCCTGCAGGGAATTGGCCGTAGCGATGAACAGCACTTCCGAAAGGTCTATCGGAAGCTCCACGTAATGGTCGCGGAACCGCTTATTCTGTTCGCTATCCAGTACTTCCAGCAGCGCAGAAGCCGTGTCGCCCTTGTAATCACTGCTGATTTTATCAATCTCATCCAACAGCATCAATGGGTTTTTCACACCGCAATTCTTCAGTCCGGTAGCAATGCGCCCCGGCATTGCGCCGACATAAGTCTTCCTATGCCCGCGGATTTCTGCTTCGTCCCGCACGCCGCCCAGGCTGATGCGCACATACTGTTTATCTAATGCGCGCGCCACGGAGCGGGCAATGCTGGTCTTGCCGGTTCCCGGAGGGCCCACCAGGCAGATGATGGGACTGTCCCCCTTCGCCGTAAGGTTGCGTACCGCAAGGAACTCAAGCATCCGCTCCTTGACCTTTTCCATGCCGTAATGATCTTCGTCCAGGATTCGTTCCGCATCACTCAGGTTCTTATTGTCTTTGGAGGCTTTATTCCACGGAAGCTCCAGAAGCGTCTCAATATACCCGCGGATGACTGCGCTCTCAGAAGAATTGCTGGAAACGTTCTTAAACCGCTCAATCTCTTTTTTCAGCTTATCCTTCACTTCCTGGTCTGCCTCAAGCTTTTCCGTCTCCTCCAGGAAATGGTCTGCCTCCGACACGGTATTGTCTTCTCCCAATTCCTCACGGATGAGCCGCATCTGCTCCCGCAGGATGTATTCTTTCTGGTTTTTGTCAACTTTTTCTTTGACCTTGCTCTGGAACTCTGTCTTAATCTGGATGATATTGATTTCATTCATCAGTATGATCATCAACGTTTCATAACGCTCCTGCAGCGACCCTGCTTCCAGGATCTGCTGCTTATCCTCAAATGACAAGGGAAGGTTGTTGCCGATGTCGTCAAGAAGCCTCCCCAAGTCATGGATATCCTGAATCTGCTTTGCCAGTTCTTTGCCCGGCTTAGGGTTCAGTATGCAGTAACGCCCAAACGTCTCCTTCACCCCGCGGATCATAGCCTCCATAATTTCCTCCGACAGATCTTCTTCCAGTTCTTCGAGAATCTCAACTTGGGCAAACAGGCACTCCTCCACAAACAAATTTTCCAGGAATCCCCGCTGTTCCCCTTCTATAAGCACCCGGACAACATTATTCTGAAGCTTGATTACTTGCTTGATTACCGCAAGCACCCCTACAGAATACAAGTCCTCCGCTGCCGGATCCTCTTTATTGACATTCCGCTGCGTAACCAGAAAAATCTTCTGATCCTCCACCATCGCATTTTCGACAGCCTTGATGGATTTATTTCTGCTTACGTCAAAATGTGCCACCATCCCGGGGAGGATTGTCATTCCCCTAAGTGCCACTGCAGGAATCTTCCTATATTCTTCACTCATAAATTATCTCCTCAGGCAGATTTACTCTCGCTGCCATGGTATATGATCTCCACGGCTTCATCCTCCTCAACCACGGCCTTGGTAATCCTGCAGCCTGCGATTGTCTCATCTGAAGGCACGCGGTACATCAGATCCATTAAAACCTTCTCTACAATGGCACGAAGCCCACGGGCGCCGGTCTTGCGCTTTAAGGTCTTTTCTGCGATGGCTTTCACGGCGTCTTCATCAAACATCAGTTCCACGCCATCTAGTTCAAACAACGCCTGGTACTGACGGATCAGAGAATTCTTCGGCTCCTTCAAAATGCGTACCAAGGCATCCTCATCCAGGGAGTCCAGGGAAACCGTCACCGGCACACGCCCGACAAACTCGGGTATCATACCAAACTTCACAAGATCCTGGGGAAGCACATGTTTTAAAATCAAGCCTGCGTCCTGCTCCCGCTTATCTGCAATTTCCGCATTGAATCCCATGGATTTTTGATCCATCCTTGTCTCGACAATCTTCGTCAGGCCCTCAAAGGCACCGCCGCAGATAAACAATATATTCGTAGTGTCAATCTGTATCAGCTCCTGCTGCGGATGCTTCCTCCCACCTTGGGGCGGAACGCTCGCCACAGTGCCTTCCAAAATCTTCAGGAGTGCCTGCTGCACACCCTCGCCGGATACATCCCTGGTAATCGAAGGATTCTCCGACTTCCTTGTAATCTTATCTATCTCATCCACATAGATGATACCCATCTGGGCACGCTCAATATCGCCGTCTGCAGCCTGGATGATTTTCAGCAGGATATTTTCCACATCCTCGCCTACATACCCGGCTTCTGTCAGCGCTGTGGCGTCTGCAATCGCGAACGGCACATTTATGATACGTGCCAGCGTCTGCGCCAGCAGCGTCTTCCCGCATCCGGTCGGGCCGAGCATCAGTATGTTGCTCTTCTGCAACTCAACGCCCATATTCCTCGGCGCAAGTATCCTCTTGTAGTGGTTGTAGACCGCAACGGACAGAACTTTCTTGGCCTCCTCCTGTCCAATCACATACTCATCCAGAAATTTCTTCATTTCTTCCGGTTTCAGTAAATTGATTTCCTCTTCTTCCGGTTCCGCTAAGGCTTCTTCCTCTTCCAATAACTCTTCCTCGATAATCTCCGCGCAGATATCGACGCATTCATCGCAGATATATGCACCATTCGGCCCCGCAATCATCTTGCGCACCTGGCCGTCCGTCTTTCCGCAGAAAGAGCAGCGGATCCTCTCTTCAAACCTTCCAGCCATAATTTCATTCCCACCTTTGCTTTATCGAATTTTTCAAAAGGGACAGTGGCTTATGCTCGCTGTCCCTGACATTTACTTTCTGTTTGTAATCACGCCGTCAATGATGCCATATTCTTTTGCCTCGGCTGCAGACATGTAGTTGTCACGTTCTGTGTCCGCTGCAATTACCTCATACGGCTTGCCCGTGTTTTCTGACAGAATGGTATTCAGCTGTTTCTTAGTCCTCAGAATATTATCTGCAACAATCTGAATATCTGTCGCCTGCCCTTTGGCTCCGCCGGAGGGTTGGTGAATCATGATTTCAGCGTTAGGAAGCGCAAAACGCTTGCCTTTGGCTCCGCCTGCCAGCAAAAACGCACCCATGCTTGCCGCAAGTCCGATACAGATTGTCTCCACATCGCACTTGATGTAATTCATCGTGTCATAAATCGCCAGCCCGGCCGTCACCACGCCGCCCGGGGAATTGATATATAAATGAATGTCCTTCGCGGGGTCTTCTGATTCCAGGAACAGAAGCTGCGCTACCACAAGGCCGGCAGTCGTCTCATTCACTTCCTCGCCCAGAAATATAATCCTGTCTTTCAACAGCCTCGAATAAATATCGTAAGACCGTTCTCCTCTGCTAGTTTGCTCAACGACATAAGGTACTAAACTCATGCAATTCCCTCCTTATTCTGGATCTGCATCTATCTCTGTTGCACATTCCATAATCAGCTCAACTGCCTTCTGAATGGAAATCTCCATCTTCATGGATTCCTTCTCAGAATCTCCCATATATTCTTTGAGCTGGTCTGCCTGCATTCCGTACATGCCTGCCATTCTGTCAAGCTCATTGTCTATGTCTTCCTCAGACACCTGGATATCCTCTTTCTTAGCAATCTCCTCAAGCACCAGGGTAGACTGGATACGCTTCAATGCCTCCGGCCTCATCTGCTCCTGCATCTGCTCTGTGGTAGCGCCGCTGAACTGCATATATTGTTCCATAGACAGCCCCTGCTGGGAAATCCGGTTGGCAAAGTCTTCTAACATAGACTGTACCTGACTCTCTATCATCACATCAGGAATCTCCATCTGGGAAGCTTCCACAATCTTATCAATCGCCTCATTCTCCTGCGCGCGTTTTCCTTCCGCTTCCTTGCGCTCCATGAGTTTCTTCTCTACACTCTCTTTATACTCAGCAAGCGTATCGAATTCTGACACGTCCTGCGCAAACTCATCGTCTAAATCCGGAAGTTCTTCCGTCTTAATCTCATTTATCTTTACTTTGAACACTGCAGGCTTGCCGGCAAGCTCCTGCGCATGGTATTCTTCCGGAAACGTCACGTTCACATCCAGCTCATCCCCTGCATTTTTACCAATCAGCTGTTCCTCAAATCCTTCGATAAAGGAATGGGATCCAATCACTAACGAATGGTTCTCACCCTTTCCGCCTTCGAACGCAACACCGTCCATAAATCCTTCAAAATCAATGACCGCGGTATCCCCATCCTCAACGGCACGGTCTTCTACCGTGATAGTCCTGGCATTGCTCTTACGCTCTCTTTCGATTTCCTGATTCAGTTCCTCTTCAGTCACGGAAGCATCAATTCTGGTAACAGCGACGCCTTTATATTCTCCTAAGGTGACTTCCGGCCTCACAGCAACTTCCGCCGTAAAGATGAAAGGCTGGCCTTTCTCTATCTGCGTGACGTCAATCTCAGGTCTAGAGGCTACATCAAGGCCTGATTCCTCCACTGCCTTGGGATACTCCTGAGTAATCAGCATATTCGCCGCATCCTCAAAGAAAATCTCCGGGCCGTACATCTTCTCAATCATAACCCTCGGCACTTTGCCCTTGCGGAATCCCGGAACGCTGATTCTGCTCTTTTCTTTCATATAAGCCGCCTGAATCGCTTTTTCCAATTCTTCTGCAGATACCTCAATGGTAAGCTTTGCCATGTTTTTCTCTAAATTTTCCACCTGTACGCTCATCGTAGCTGTTTCCTCCTTAAATATATATCACCCTATGACATTTTACAGATATCTCTGTCTGCAATGTATAATCAAAAACACAATTATTTTAGAAGTATAGCATATTCGTCGGCAAAATGCCAGAACTTTTTTAGATATTTCCGCAAATTAAAGGAAGGCTGACTGGCAACCCTCCTGCTCGATAAAACCATTAAGCAAAATTATACATGCATTCCCTACTCAAGATCCATCAGTTCCTGCATCAGCCTTGTGTAATCCGTGCGTTTCTCCTTGATGAATTTAATCGCCGTAGAAGGATGGCTGTTTAAGATACCCGTCAGCAAATAAGGAATATCATAACCCCAGACCGCGCCCTCTTCTTTTATTTTCAGCATATGCTTTTCAACAAAACGGATGACAGGTATCTCATCATATTTCGGGTTTTTAAGAAAACTCAGCAATGCTTCCAGGAAACAGTTGCCGGCCCCGCGCCCCATGCCGTTTACCGTAGCGTCCAAGAGGCATACGCCCATACGGCAGGCTTCGATGGTATTGGCAAATGCCAGCTGCTGGTTATTATGCGCATGGATTCCCACAATCTTCCCGCAGGCATCCGCAATCTCTACATACTTCCGTGAAAGTTTGGCAATCTGCTCCGGGTAAAAAGAACCGAAGCTGTCTACCAGGTAAATAGCGTCCACGGAACTCTGCGCAAGTATCTGCAGCGCGGCATCCAGGTCATCGCTGTTTACCTTGGACACAGCCATAATATTTACCGTCACTTCGTATCCCTTCTTCTTGATGTCCTCAATCATCTTAACCGCTGCCGGAATCTGATGTATGTAAGTTGCCACACGCACAAGGTCTATCACGCTGTCCTTCCTGGGCAGGATGTCTTTCTTATAATCGCAACGCCCAACATCCGCCATAACAGATATTTTCAGGGATGATTTGTTGTCCCCTACAGCAGCGCGGATATCTTTCTCCTCACAGAACTTCCATTTCCCGAACTCCTTAGAGTCAAATAAATCCTTGGACGCCTTATACCCAAACTCCATATAATCAACGCCTGCTTTTATGTTTGCCTGATACAAATCCCGGACAAAATCTTCTGTGAATGAAAAGTTATTTACAAGCCCGCCATCCCTCATGGTGCAATCTAATACCTTGATGTCAGGGCTATAGTCCATCAACGTCCTATTATTGTAATTTTCAGCTGACATGTTTGCTTCCTCCATTCCTTGCTGTATCCCAGGCGGATGCAGAACCTTTTCAGCTAAACTGAGATACCCCGCCCATTTATATTCGCACTTTAAATCGTTAAAGCATTTGTATCATACAAAAAATCAGGCGGTTTGTCAATCCCTAATTTTATTGAATTTCCCCATTTCCTGATTTTTTTCTCTCATTATGTATCGCTGCGTATAACGGCACACTGCAATGCATTTCCCGCAAAGCTCAATCGGAACGCCAAATCCTCTGACAGACCTTTCAACCGCCATTTTTCTGCACTTAGATATGTCGAGGATTTCATCCCTCCGGACCATGGTATCCCGCAGCTTTCCAGAAAGCGTCCCCGCAGGGCAGGCATCGGAACATATGGCGCGGGCTCCGCATTTGGATTCATTTATGGGAGCTACCGCAGCCAACGGCGCATCTGTCATATTGCCCGCATCTTCTTTCGTTACATCCGTATATTCTTTTTCATTCATACCTTCCATTCTCATCTCGATCTGCCGGCTTCTCTCAGGAAAAAAATCTATGCCGTACATACCCGCATCTTTATCCTTTTCTGTATTTCATACCGCCCTTCTCTGCATATCAAGAAGGCCCTTCCCCGTTATAAAGAGAAATGCACTCATCAATGACGCTCTCCACAATCCTTATCTGCTGAGGGGTAAGCCTGCTCAGTTTTTCTGTCAGCAGCAGATAGTCTTTGTCAATGATGTCTCCCGTCAGGAGATAATCCGTACTGACGCCTAACGCGGCAGCTATTTTCATCAAATTTTCAGGTCGCATCCCCCTTTTTCCTGATTCGGCATAAGAAACAAATTGTGTGGTCAGCTCGCTTTTTTCTGCAAGCGCTTCCTGGGTCAAGCCAAGCTTCTTTCTCCTCTCCATCATTCTCTGCCCCATTTCTTTGAGGTATAATTCCACATTCATCATATTCTTCACCTTCCTTATTTGTTGTTAAATTGTATCAACAATAAGTTTTATTTGTAATCTTATTATGTTGACTTTTTTTAACATTATGCTATTCTGTATTAAAATCAAGGAGGCCGATTCATATGTCAGTCAAAAAATATACACCCAGCAACTTTCTAACATACCAATTCGATTTTGAAAATGAAGATAAGCTGCATTCTATTTGTTTTACGGGATGCCTTCCGCCGGGAGAGGTAAAAAGAATGCTGAAATCTTTACAAATCCACTTATATCAGGACATGGCAGACGCCATACAGCGATATCTGAACACTCGCTATCTGGAATATTACGGATTTATTTCCACTGCAGTCCCGTCAGAACATGAAACAGCCATGAAACTTGCCGATACCCTGCTGCACGCCGCTTCGTACAGCAATAACGGAAGCATTGCAAACAATGCGGACATTTACTATGGCATTATCGATCATCAGCGGCAGACCACTCTGGGGTATGAAGGATGCTATTGTGCATTAAAAAAAATACTTTCATGCAGCGGGAAATCACAATGCTATTTTATTGGACAGACATTTTCCTATCAGGAAGCTGGTGGGGACGAGCAAAGCTATTTCGCCATCCGGCAGAGTCATGAAAATGAGTTTTTGCGCGATATTGATAAGGAGGAAAGATTCCCCGTCCTCCCAACATTCGGATGCGTGAACTTGCTGGCTCTCCTCATGGATATTGAAAGCATCAGAACCAAAGAGGAAGCCGAAAAAACGGCAGGATTCCCCTTCTCTTCTGCGTACCAGGCAAATTAAAAAAATTTGCACAATCATGCAGAAAAATTATTCCGAGTGTTCCCTGCTATATGAATTTCTAAGCGTTCTGAGCTACTTATTAAAAATTGACGCAACCGGCTTATATTCGCCCTCCATGGCTTAGTATAAGCCTTCCCCAAACATCGTTTCTGGGAATTGCTGAAAGCTGTCAGAGCGCTAAAAAATATCTACCAGCAGAACAAGCCACACTCTCTTCTGCATGATTGCGCAGATTGCCAGATAAAATTTTTCATTTTCTTAGGAAAGACATTGTCACGCTAAAGCATGAAAGTGAAAAGACGAAAAGTCTACCAGGGGACTGAACTAGGCAGGGAGGTATTAGGCCTGGAAGCCAAACGCCTGCGCTACCTTGTGCAGATAGCAGAAAACCATGAAGGGAACCGGTATCTTGAAAAAACGCCCGGACTGCCTGGATGAGATTTTCTCAGATTCCCCTTCCAAAGCAGCCCGCTACCGGCGGATTTCCAGCATGTGGCTAATGCTTTTCGCCGCCTATCTGCCACCGCTGATTATATACTCTAACGCTTCCCTTTCCCCTGCGCCTTCCCGCTGGAAAGATTTGTTCTACACGCCTGGGCTGTGGGAAATGAGCGGCGGCAGATTCTTGCTGGCATTCTTGTTCGAACTGCCTTTCGCGCCGGGCCGGACAATCGGCGGGTTATTCCCTTGGATGCTGCTTGTGATTGTGATATGCTTTGCCTACTTCAGCTTCCGCACGTTTTACTGGTACCGCAAGGAGCAAAAACGCTGAGCATTCAGCCCGGCAGGTCATCCAAGGACTTGAAAGTGTAGCCCATTTCCTCCCATTTTGTCAGAAGTTCGTCAAGAATCTCTCCATTCGTCTTAGAGGTGTTATGTAAAAGGACAATCGCTCCCGGATGCACCCGGCTCAGCAACTTGTCAAATGCTTCCTCATGCGTGGGCTGGCTGTCCTGATTCCAATCCACGTAGGCGAGGCTCCAGAAGAACGTCTTATAGCCCAAATCCTTGGCTATCTGCAGGCTGTTCTCACTATACTTCCCCTGGGGCGGACGGTAATACTTCGTCATCGGCGTGCCAACGGTCTGTTCATATAATGTTTCCAGTTCCCCAAGCTCCGCCGAAAATTCTTCCTTGCCCATAGCGGACATATCCGGGTGGTGGTAACTGTGGTTGCCCACCGTATGCCCCTCCGCTACCATACGCTTTACTAAGTCCGGGCTGGTGGTGATATAATTGCCCACAACAAAGAACGTCGCCTTGGCATTGTGCTTTTTCAGCGCGTCAAGGATTGGCGGCGTATTCCCATTCTCAAACCCACAGTCAAAGGTAAGGTAAATCACTTTATCCGGTGTGTCCTCAGCATAAAAGGCATTGTATTTCGCCAGTTCCTGGAAAGTGGCGTTGCCGACCGGAGGCTTGCCCTCTTCCTGGAAGCTCAGCCCCCAGTTGCCGTCTGCGCCCTGCTGGACGGCAGTGACTGCCGCCGGCACGACCTGAGCCGCAAATCTGCCCACGAAAAAAGCCCCTACAAATATACCTAGTACTAAGATGACAGATGTCGCTTTAATTTTTTTCAGCATGACCATCACTCCTGCCCTCTGTCATTGAGGGCATTTTCTTTTTGTACTATATATATTTGCAGGGGGTGGGTTTCATTCCATTTTACTGCTTATAAATAATTTTCGCTGCCAGTTCTTGCGCCTTTTCTTCGCCTGCCAGGTATGCCGTGATACGCAGCGCAAAGGCAATCGTAGTTCCCATTCCACGGCTCGTGATGATATTGCCGTCTTCTGCGACCTCATCATATACTACCTCAGCCCCGGCAAGCTTGTCCTCATACCCCGGATAACACGTGGCCTTCTTGCCCTGCAAGAGCCCCGCCTGCCCCAGGACGCTTGGCGCCGCGCAGACCGCAGCCACCAGCTTGCCCTCCGACGCAAAGGATTTCACGGTCTCATTCACGCCCGTATGCGCCCCAAGATTCAAAGTCCCCGGCATACCGCCAGGCAGTACGACGCCGTCCAGCCTGGCAAACTCTACGTCCTCGTAAAGCGCGTCTGCCTGTACGGCTATCTTATGGGATCCGCAGATTTCTTTCCTTCCCATGATGGAAATCATTTCTGCCTCCATCCCTGCACGGCGCAGAACGTCTACCACTGTCAGCCCTTCAATCTCCTCAAATCCATCTGCCAAAAAAACACCAATTTTCTTCATGATCTAGTCGCCTTCCTTTCTTTTTTATATGCCCTGATTTCTTCTGTGATTTTCGTATAATCCCGTTCAAACAGTTCCTGGCTGATTTGCCGGTACAGCTTCTCCCTTGGTACTTTCAAGAGGATTCTGTCAATGACAAACTGCTTGCTCTTTTCTCTGTACCTGGGCATCTGATTCAGTTCCTGGATATGAACCAGCTCCGGCCGCCACAACAGGCTCATTTTTTTCTTCCAATCAACCTTTGGGTTCGCCTGGGGCTGCCGCAGGAAATAAAAATCCGGCCTTCCTTCCTCCAGTTCAACCGTGAGGATTCCCCACCAGTCTGGCACATGTTCCGCCACATGGTGGGCATGGCGGGTCCCCGCTACAATAAAATTAAAGTCGCAATACTGGTCGTAATCTTGTACCTGGCGGCTCAGCCTGGCATAGGTATCAGCATCGCTCTTGATTTCCAGCCCGCAGACTGCATCTGCCAATACCATCACCACATCCGCCCGGGATCTGCCCATCCTCTTTTCCTCTATAATACGCACTTTTCCATAGTATTCTTCCAGGAACTCAAACAAGGGTTCCCGGATATCTCTGTCGTACATCATCTTCTGCTGCCCTGTTTCCTATCCAATATCTATCCCGCAAAAATCAATTTCAAAATCTTCAAATATCCCGGCTGGTACTTTCTCAGAAAATGCATGGTCAGTCATGTCATCATGTTCAAAATCATACGCCGTTATCAGGTTTCGCTCATGATCTACAATCCAATATTCCCTGACGCCTGCCGTCCGGTATTTGAACAATTTCTTATTGTAGTCCATCGGACGGCTTTGAGGCGACACGACCTCAATCACCCAATCCGGCGCGCCATTGCATCCTTTTTCCGTAATTTTGTCTTTATCACAGACAACAGACACGTCCGGTTCCACATAAGTCTCATTGTCCGCATTCAGGAATACGGCAAATGGCGAAGGGAACACCTCGCACCCACCCTTTTTGCTTTGAATATAATTAAATATTCTATTAGACAACACCATAACTAACCTCTGATGGATTGTGCCAGGCGTTGCCATCATATACAATTCGCCGTCCATCAGTTCCGCCCTCTGCCCCTCCGGCAGATTATAAATATCATCAATCGTATAAAATTCTAACCTTTCTGCAGCATCCATTTTCCTCACGCTCCTTTTCTTCTATAAAGTATTATATACGATAAATTGCCATATAACAAGCTTGCATTGCTTTGCAATGGAAACCTTTTGAACAAATCTATACCTTGTAATTTATGTTAGTGCGGCAACCCCTACTAAAATATTTGCTGATATAAAAAAGTAGGGAGACAAAAATTCATTGCCCGGCAAAACCAGATTCAGTAACAAAAATTACCATTCATATTATTTTTTCCTTGACAGATAATAACACCATGATAAGCGACAGGAATTCGAAACGGACATCATTCCAAGGGATGAGTCCTTTCGGAATGGTGTCCTTATCAGAACAACAAAAAAGAAAACATTTGGAGGTGAATCAAATGACAAGCAATTCTGGTTCTAACACAAGCAAGATGGCAGTACCTCAGGCAAAAGAGGCTATGAACCGTTTCAAACAGGAAGTTGCATCTGAAATCGGAGTACCTTTAAAGGAGGGTTACAACGGTGACTTAACTTCTGCGCAGGCTGGTTCTATCGGCGGCGAGATGGTTAAGAAGATGATTATGAAACAGGAACAGCAGATGTCTGGCGGACAGCAGTAAGCATCCAGAAGCCTGAAATTTGCAATATAAAAGTCCCCCTGCTTTGGCGTTCGCCGGGCGGGGGGATTTGTTATTTACTCAAACCTCGCACTTGAATAGGTATCGATGTGCGAAGTTTGAATTTTTTATCATTTATATTTCAAAAACAGTCCGCCTATATTCCAAAAACAACCGCCTGTCGTAAATCAGTTGAAAGTCGCCCCTCTTTTCCCTATAATAATGACACACAAGGAGGTGAGCCCATGAAGGTTGAGATGAAAATTGACAGTTCCTGCACCGAACCGAAAATCATTATCCTGGCGGCTTCGATGACGGAAGAAGTAAACGACATCCTTAAGAAGCTGTCAGATGACATGCCGCAAATTATCTCCGGCAGCAGGGATGGGAAAATCGAGGTGCTGGAACAGACTGACATCATCCGGGCCTATGCAAACAGCGGAAAAGTCTTTGCCGTGACAGGCCGCGGGGAATATGTGCTGCGCCTGCGTCTGTATGAGCTGGAAGAACGGCTGGATGCCCATCAGTTTGTGCGCATTTCAAATTCAGAGATTATCAACCTGAAAAAAGCCAGCCAGTTTGACCTTGGCTTTACCGGCACAATCTGCGTCAAACTTTCAGACGGCACGACAACATATGTATCCAGGCGTTACGTCCCTAAAATCAAAAAACTATTAGGAATATGAGGTGATTATCTATGAAGAACACTATTATTTTACGCTGCGCCCTTGGTTTCCCCATCGGCATAACCATCGGGCAGTTTATCACAATCGTCATCTCCCTGGTCTGGGCAGATGGTTATTATGCCCCTTGCGTACCGGAACTGGCCGAATCCATGGGCAATGAAATCAATGCCGTAATTTTACAGACCATGCTCTGCGGGCTGCTAGGCATAGGCTTTTCTGCCGGCAGCATCATTTGGGAAATAGAACATTGGGGCATTACCAAGCAGACAGGCATTTATTTTGCGGTTGTTTCCTTTATTATGATGCCAGTCGCATATCTTACACATTGGATGGAACACAGCATTCCTGGTTTCTTTAGATACTTCGGAATTTTCGCCCTGGTATTCGCGATTGTCTGGATCGTACAATTTACCATTAGCAGGCGCAATGTCCGGAAAATGAATGAAAATCTGCAGTCATTCAGAAAGCCCACGAAATAACCCTTACAGCCAACCCAAGGAGGCAATTTTCTAAACCGTAGGACTGTCGCGCGAATAGGATCTATACCTTGTAATTTATGTTAGTGCGGCAGCCCCACGGTTTTTGTCATGAAATTCAATTTTTGTTCTGACTCCTTTACAACCTCCCCTGTCCTGCTTTATAATAAAGAATAACTACCAACAATCCTGGTATCTTTATAGCCGGGCCGCATCCTTTGAAAAAGAAAACAGGAGAATCACATGGAAATTGAGCGCAAATTTTTATTGAACTCCCTGCCTGAGAACTTAAACGATTATCCGTTCCACCAGATTGAGCAGTCCTATCTCTGTACGGAACCGGTAATCCGCATCCGCAGGCAGGACGAAGCTTATTACCTCACTTACAAATCCAAAGGGCTGATGGTGCGTGAGGAGTATAACCTCCCTCTGACAAAAGAGGCATATGAACATCTGCTGCCGAAAGCTGACAGCATCCTGATTTCCAAAAAACGCTACCTAATCCCCCTGTATTCCAGGCTCACGATTGAGTTGGATATTTTTGAGGGAGAGTTATCTCCGCTGATTCTCGCCGAAGTAGAATTCCCAACCGAAGAGGAGGCAAATGCTTTTACGCCCCCGGAATGGTTTGGCGAAGATGTGACCTATTCCATAAAATACCACAACAGCGTCCTCAGCCAAAAAAAGGACAAGAAGGAGAACTAAAATGAAGAAAAAAAAATTTATCGCGTGGCTTACGGCAGCTTCTGTATGCCTGTCAGCTTTCCTCTCGCCGTACTCCGCTGAAACAGCCAACGCCATGACCACCGTGGAAACAGATGTGCCAACCGCTTCCGAGGAATGCACCATCTTAGGCGTTTATGGTTCTTACCACAGCCAGGCACAGGATGGATTAGACCGAATCAATGAAATACGTAAAGAGGCATGCGAAGCCGGAAATGTGCCAGATCCCAACCAGTCCAGCCGTATGTTAGCTCCGGAAGATTATTCCCCGCTTAAATGGTCAGCAGATTTGGAGCGCATCGCGCGAATCCGGGCGGCGGAAGGCGGTCTGGCGTTCGGTTTTTTGGCCTCTGGGCATGACCGTCTGAACGGAAAAAATACCTTTTCCATCAGTTATAACGGAGTATCTTCATTTGCAGAAAATCTGGCATATAACTGGGGTACCAGCATGGTCAGCGGCATCAACCAATGGTATAAGGAAAAGGAGGATTGGGTAAACCAGGCAGAAGGAAAAGTTACCGGACATTACACAAGCATGATCAATCCTTCCTATACCTATGTCGGCCTTGGCGATTTTTATACAGAAGAAGCATCATTTTCGAATACCCTGGCCGGGGAATTCTCCTTCAGTACCGAGGATTTGGATCAGACCATGCAGGATGCGCCAAGTGATGTGATGCAGAAAATAGAAGTGAAAAATTCCTATATTACGGGTTATACGTTAGAGGGCGTTTCTGCCATTTACACCGACAAAACAACAATGCTGACACCAAAAGCCAACCTGGCAAACGATTCAAAAAGCCACAAACTATGGGTACTTGACGCTCTCACCTACACTTCCTCTGACACTTCCGTCGCAACCGTAACAGATGACGGCGTTGTGACCGGCCACAAAAATGGAGAAACTGTCATCACCGCCCAGTCTGACAGCGGCGTCCTTGCCAGCACAACAATAACGATAAAGTGCGGCCATACGAAAGAATTGCTCTCCAGCACCCCTCCCACCTGCAAGGAGGAAGGCTTGAACATTTATCGCTGCGACATCTGCGGAGAGGCCATTGAGCAGAAACTCCCCAAAACAATCCATATGTACATCTATGGCAACGCTGATTCTGCTGGATACCGAACTGGGATTTGCTCTTTCTGTCATGATACCTTAAAAATCATCCCTCCCATGCAATATAATTTATGGTGGAGAAACAGCACATCCGATTCTGACAAATATACCTCACTTTTATTCCCAAGCAAAAACCCCATCAATTCGACCGTATACTGTCGGATTGAGAACATCGACGGCGATGAAAACTATCGGGACATGATTATAGAATCCTCCGATGAATCAGTCATCTCTGTCCCGGAAACAGCATTGCCAAATTTTGCCGACAACGAATTACATGTGCTTGCCCCTGGAATTACGACACTGACAATTTATCCAAAATATAATCCCGGTTATAAGAATATCTACACAGTGCGGATTGGCGATCCACAAAGCGTAGACATCAGCACTGCAGACACCGTGCTTTCCCAGACATCTTATCCCTATACCGGAAAAGCATGCACACCTGATGTCAGCGTTTCTTTCCATGATACCCCTCTAAAAGCAGACAAAGACTATACCTTAACTTATGAGAATAATATTGAAGCTGGCACTGCCACCGCAGTCATCACAGGCGCTGGGATATTCCGCGGGACAATCCGGAAGGATTTTACCATTACGGAAGCTTATACGCCTGAGCCAGCATTAAAGGCAATCTCCGCCTGCACAATAACGGTTGACCCGGACTCTTTCGTCTATGACGGTACGGCTAAGACCCCCAACGTCACCGTAAAATATGGCAACACTATTTTGGCTAAAGACACAGATTTCACCGTTTCCTACCAAAACAACATCAATGTCGGCGCTGCAACTGCCGTGATT
>CAJUFQ010000021.1 GCA_910585625.1 uncultured Lachnospiraceae bacterium | reverse complement strand
ACGCGCGACCTTGCCAAGGTCGAGACCGCGGGTTCGAGCCCCGTCTATCGCTTTTTATTTTACAAGAAAGATGGAGCAGATGCGGACTTGTTTTCATTTTTCAGTCTGCCGGCGCACGAAGAATCTCGCAAGCGAGATTCTTTTTTCAGGCAAAATGACACTGTTGCTTTAAAGTGATAAAGTGAGGTGGATCAGATGACAGTGGACTTTCATACGCATATTTTCCCTGAGAAAATAGCGGCAAAGACGATTATGCAGTTAGAAAATAGGGCGCATATCAGGGCGTTCGCGGATGGGACGGAACAAGGGCTGGTAAATTCCATGGAAATTACGGGCGTGGATTTGTCGGTAGTCCTTCCCGTGGTCACCAGGCCGGAACAATTCCTCAGCGTTAATAAGTTTGCGGCGCAGCTGAACGAGAAGTATCGGGATAAGAAGACACGCCTATGGTCTTTTGGCGGTATTCACCCGGACTCCCCGGATTATAAAGGAGAGCTGCGCGCCGTCAGGGACATGGGGCTGTTAGGCATTAAGCTCCACCCGGATTACCAGGATACCTATTTCGATGACATGAAGTACATGCGCATCCTGGATTATGCCTCTGAGCTAGGGCTTGTGGTCAGCGTCCATGCCGGGGTGGACGTCGGTTTCCCGGATAATGTACGCTGTACGCCAAGGCAGATACGCAGGGTTGTGGATGAGGTGGCTCCTGAAAACCTGGTACTGGCGCATTACGGCGGCTTTGCCATGTGGGAGGAGGTAGAGGAACTACTGGCAGGAAAGAATGTCTTCCTGGATACCTCTTTTACCGCCGGATATATTGGGGAGGAAATATTCCTGCGCATACTGGAGAAACACGGTGCGGATCGGATTTTGTTTGCCACGGACAGCCCCTGGAGCGGTCAGAAAGAATCTTTGGCGCATCTGAAAAGCCTTGCCATAGGGGAGAAAGCGTTAGATAAAATATTGGGGCAGAATGCCAGGAGGCTGATTGGACAGGCTTTCCCGGAGTTGCCGGACAAGGAGGAAAAATATGTTGGTTAAATTAATTTTTTTGGTGCTGTTTTTTGCAGTGATGGTCGGCGTGGGGCTTTATTCCCGCAAGCATGCCACCAATGTGGATGATTTCGTGCTGGGCGGCAGGAGCGTCGGCCCCTGGCTGACGGCGTTTGCTTATGGCACGTCTTATTTTTCGGCGGTGGTGTTTGTGGGATATGCCGGACAGTTCGGTTACAAGTACGGGCTTGCTTCCACCTGGATTGGCATTGGCAATGCGGTCATTGGTTCTCTGCTGGCATGGGTAGTGCTGGGCAGGCGTACCCGTATCATGAGCAATCATCTGTCAGCGACGACCATGCCGGATTTTTTTGGGAAGCGGTATGACAGCAAGGCGTTGCGGATTGCGGCGTCAGCCATTGCCTTCGTGTTCCTGATCCCATATACGGCGTCGGTGTACAATGGCTTGTCCCGACTGTTTGGGATGGCATTCGACATCCCTTATGAAGCCTGCGTGATTGTAATGGCGGTTCTGACCTGTGCCTATGTCATCCTTGGCGGTTATATGGCGACGGCAATCAACGATTTCATTCAGGGAATCGTCATGCTGGGAGGAATCGTGGCCGTCATCGCGGCTGTCTTAAACGGACAGGGCGGCTTCCTGAATGCCGTCCGCTCGCTTGCAGAGCTGGAGAGCGACGTGGCAGTGACCATGGGACAGAAGGGCGCGTTTGCTTCCTTCTTCGGGCCGGATCCATTGAACCTTTTGGGCGTCATTATCCTGACCTCCCTTGGGACGTGGGGCCTGCCGCAGATGATACATAAATTCTATACGATTAAGGATGAAAAGGCTGTCCAGTCAGGGACGATAATCTCCACGCTGTTCGCGATAGTCGTTTCCGGCGGATGTTATTTCCTGGGAGGTTTCGGACGTCTGTTTGACACGCCGGCAATCCGTAAGGAGGACGGAAGCGTTATTTTCGATGCAATCATCCCCTCCATGCTTTCCACGCTGCCGGATATCCTCGTAGGCATCGTGATTGTGCTGGTGCTTTCGGCTTCCATGTCCACGCTGTCTTCGCTGGTGCTGACTTCAAGCTCCACGCTGACATTGGACTTCCTGAAGGATAATATTGTCAAGAATATGAGCGAGAAGAAGCAGATTTTATATATGAGGGTATTGCTGGTATTTTTCATCGTATGTTCCGTCGTGCTGGCATTGTTCCCGCCGAAATCCATCGCGCAGTTCATCGCGCAGCTGATGGGCATTTCCTGGGGGGCGTTGGCAGGCGCGTTCCTGGCTCCGTTCTTGTATGGTCTGTATTGGAAAGGCGTCACCAAGGCGGCAGTCTGGGCAAGCTTTGCCTGCGGAATCGGCATCACGGTGTCCAATATGTTCTTTTCCTATATCGCGTCGCCTATCAATGCCGGGGCGATTGCCATGGTTGCCGGGCTGGTTGTGGTTCCGGTCGTAAGCCTGCTGACGCCAAAGATGGCGAAGAAAGAGGTCGACGAGATTTTCAGCTGCCTGGAGGAACAGGTCATGGTGGACAAGAAGACGGCGCTGCCGAAGCGGAAATAAGGGCAGAGGAGCTAGCCGTTCATAATTGGCTATGCTGTGCGGAAGCAATCATAGGTTAGGGAAATTCAGGGAAGGAGTCGGCTCCTTCCCTTTATTCGTGTCTGTTCAATCTCTTGATGAAGGTAAGTATCATAAGTATATCGTCGTCATCCAATTCTTTTAACTCTTCCACAATCTTAGATATCAGCGCGGGGTTGTTCTGCCCTGTGTCGAAAAATTCACAAGGGCTGATGCCGAAGTATTCGCAGATGGAAAAAAATTCATTCATTGAGGGCAGGGATTTGCCGGAGGAAATATTATAAATATATCCGCGGCTATGCCCCAAATCGTAGCTCATCTGATATTCCGACACGCCTTTTGACAGGCGTAACTGCGTAATGCGGTCTCTCACAAACTGTTCCAAAGAATCACTCCTTTCCTCATTATACATATAATAGATGTTGTTTTTAACCGACTATCATACGGCAATATGATGTTTTCCTTGAAATAACATATTTTAGATGTTATAATTGTAAAAAATGATATTTAGGTAAAAAGTGTGAAGAGAATGATAAGGAAATCCCTATCAGATAAAAACCATATGAAAAAGGAGGAATATGAAATGTCAGGAAGGAGAATGCGTTTGGCGGCTTTGCTGGTGGCGGCGGCGGTGTGCGCCGCGGAAGTTTCGGCAGGCAGCGTCACTGTGTCTGCTGAGGAAAGCCAGGGGCAGGCAGGCGAGGAAAGCCCAGACGGGCAGCCGGACGGCGGAGCCAGGGAAGGTGAGGAAAATATTGGTTATTCATACCGGGTGTTGGAAGATGGGATAGTGGAAATTACCGGGTATACAGGCTCGGAGGAGAGCATATCAATCCCAGCCCAGATAAACGGGATGAAGGTGGCAGGCATCGGCGATGAAGCATTTTATGAATGCGAGATAAGCGGCGTCACGCTCCCGGAAGGATTGGTTTACATAGGGGACAAGGCGTTTCAAAACTCAGGAGTAAGCAGCGTGTCGATCCCGCAAAGCGTGGAAATTATTGGGGAAGAGGCGTTTTACGGTTCAGGACTGAGCAGCGTGTCCATCCCGCAAAGTGTGGAAACTATCGGGGAACGGGCGTTTGCAAGATGTGGCGGGCTGGAATCTGTAACGTTTCCCAATCAGTTGGAGAGCCTTGGGAAGGGCGCTTTCGAAAGATGTAAAAGCCTAAGCAGCGTTACATTTGGATCTGGCATTAAGTATATTGGGGATTCGGCATTTGACGGATGCAGCGCGTTGAGTGGCATAAGCTTGCCGGAAGGGCTTATGGGCATCGGAGTGTGTGCGTTTAGCCAGAGTGGGTTAAGTGAGATAACCATCCCGGGAAGTGTGGAGAATATCGGCGACAGGGCGTTTTGGAATTGTAGGAATTTGAGCAGCGCAACTTTTTCAGAAGGGATAAAGAGTATCGGGGAGTCAGCATTTAATAGGTGTAATCTGACGCAAGTGACGCTGCCGGACAGCTTGGTAAGCATTGGTGAAAACGCGTTTTCCGGGTGCAGCCTGACAAGCGTGACGCTGCCCAAGAGTCTGGTAAGCTTGGGAGGGATTTTTGCTAGCGCGGAGATAAATGTTTCGCCGGAAAACAGTAACTATGCAAGTTATGACGGGTGCTTATATAATAAGGATAAAACAGAAATATTAAAATGCCCTTCGGGCAAGACAGAAGTAACCTTTCCGGAAGGCCTGCAGAGAATCGGGGCGTATGCGTTTTCCGGTTGTAAAGACTTAACAGGCGTCACGCTCCCAGAGGGCTTGGTAAGCATCGGGGAATCGGCGTTTTCAGATTGCGGGAGAGGGCAAGACAGCATTACAATCCCTAGCAGTGTGACAGATATAGCGGCGGGCGCGTTTAACGATTTTTTTTTATCTGAGATAATTGTCGCTCCGGAGAACAGCGAGTATGTCAGCGTGGACGGATGCTTATATAACAAGGGAAAGACAAAACTCTTAGCGTGTCCCAGTAATAATAGAGGAAGTGAAGACATGAAAAGCTTTCCGGAAGAGCTGACGGAAATCGGGGCGTATGCGTTTTCTGGCTGCACTGTGAGAAGCGTGACGCTGCCAGACGGTGTGACTGCGATTGGAGACGGTGCGTTTTCTGGCTGCACTGTGGGAAGCGTGACACTGCCAGACGGTGTGACTACGATTGGAGACGGTGCGTTTTCCGTGTTTAGAATTAACTCGGGAGAGACGAAGACGATTACGCTGCCGGAGAGCGTGACGCATATTGGCGACGGGGCATTCAGCGGCTGCGGGCTGAGCAGTATAACTATTCCGAGAGGGGTTACAAAGATAGGGAAAGATACCTTCTCCGAGAGTGATATAAGCAGCGTGACATTGCCGGAAGGAGTGACAGAGATAGGGGATTCTGCGTTCAATCGCTGTTTTAACCTGGCAAGCGTGACGCTGCCGGAAGGAGTGACAGAGATAGGGGCTTATGCCTTTAATCAATGTGGGGAACTGGCAGATGTAGTTATTGCTGGAAATATGGTAAATATTGGGAGCTATGCGTTTTCTGAAAGTACAAATCTGAATAGCGTCACCATTTCGGGGAGCGTGGCAAACATCGGGGAGTTTGCATTTAGGCAAAGCGGCATACAAAATTTCGAAATCCCTGAGGGCCTGGCTGTGATTGGGGATGATGCGTTCAGTTACAGCGGCCTGTGCAGTATCTCATTGCCGGAGGGGCTTACTACAATCGGGAGCCGGGCGTTTGAAGGATGCAGCAGCCTGGCAAGCATAACCATCCCGGCGAGCGTGACGCTTTTTGGGGCGGACGTATTTTTTCAGTGCGGGGATTTGACGATAAATGGAAATAAAGAGGCTGAATACCTATATCGGGTGTTGGAAGACGGTACGGTGGAATTAGACAAATATAATGGCTCGGAGGAAAACGTCGTTGTACCCGCTCAGGTAAATGGTAAAAATGTGACAAGCATCGGAGGCTCTGTCTTTTTTGAACATGGGAATCTGGCCAGCGTCACTTTACCAGATAGCCTGACGAAGATTGGGAGTTCTGCGTTTTATGAATGCCAGAGGCTGACAGAGATTACGATTCCTGCCGGAGTAACGGAAATAGGGACGGGTGCGTTTATGAACTGCGACAATTTAAAGAGTATAAGCCTTCCGGAAGGGTTGAAGAAGCTAGAGGATCGCCTGTTTTCTAGCAGCGGTATAAGCGAGATTGTGATTCCGGAGAGCGTGGAATGCATCGGAAGTTCTGTATTTTATAATTGTTTCTTAGACAGCCTGCGGATTCCGGCGAATGTGACGAGCATCATGCATGACGCATTTTCCGGCTGTTCTTTAGGGGCGGTCGACGTCGCCCCGGAAAACAGCAGATATGTAAGTGAAGACGGATGCTTATATGATAAGAAGAAAACAAAAATCTTATTATGTCCACAAAGTAAAGAAGAAATCGCGCTTGCAGAAAGCGTGACGAGAATCGGAAGCTATGCCTTTGGAAGAAGCAGGATGAGCAGCCTTACAATTCCCGGGAGCGTGGAGAGCATCGGAGATAACGCCTTTGAAAGCAGCAGCCTGACGAGCCTGTCGCTTCCGGAGAGCGTGACAAGCATCGGGGACGAAGCGTTTTCGATGTGTTACAGCCTTAAATGTATCGCAATCCCGGAAAGCGTGACATTTATTGGGGCCAATGCGTTTGAGTCCTGCAGGGATCTGACGATTTATGGCAAGGAGGGTTCCTATGCCCAGACTTATGCGTCAGAGAATCATATTAGTTTTTCCACGGAAGAGATGCCGACGCCCGGCGAAGAGAAAGCGATTGCCGCTGGCGACGTGACCCTTTCCCAGAGCTTTTATAATTATGACGGAACAGAGAAAAAGCCGGAGGTTACGGTGGTATGCGATGGAGCGGCTTTGGAGCCGGGCATTGATTACACGGTCAGCTACTCTGATAATGTCGAAATAGGGAAAGCGTATGCCATTATCCGGGGAAAAGGGAAGTATACGGGGGCAGTGCGCAAGGAATTCACGATTGCAAAAGCTGATGAAAAGGATCCGGCCGCAGAAGGGTTTGATATCCGCGACGGGATGCTGTACTCTTACAGCGGGAATGCCAAGGAAGTCATTATCCCGGAGAACGTAACACAGATAAAGGCGGATGCGTTCGATAATTGCAGCAGCGTGACAAGCCTTACAATCCCCAAATCAGTGAAGTTTATAGACGGCAATGACGCCATTATGATTGTGGATAAAATACCCTTTAGGTGCGGCAGCCTGCAGGAAATCAAGGTGGACGAGGAGAATGGAAACTATGCGTCAGTGGACGGCATCTTGTACCGCAAGGACAAGAAGACGCTGATCCGCTGCCCGCAGGGAAAATCAGGGAAAGCTGACATCCCGCAGGGTGTGGAGACCGTACAAAGAGGCGCGTTTATGGGCTGCAGCAGCCTGACGTCCATCGTGTTCCCGCAAGGATTGAAAAGCATTGACCGGAAGGCGTTTGTTGGCTGCGGCAGCTTGGAAAGCGTGTCACTGCCCCAAAGCTTAGAGTACATTTCCCTGGCCGACGACTATGCCCATATGTACTGCTCCCCGTTTGCCGGCTGCGACAGCCTCAAGGAGCTTAAGGTGGACGCCGGCAACCAGGTTTATGTATTTGAAGACGGCATTTTGTACAATAAAGAGAAGACAGAGCTTGTGTTATGCATTCCAGGAAAGGCGGAAAAAATAACGGTTCCGGGAAATGTGGCGCATATCGGCGCCGGGGCGTTTGCCGGTTACAGCGGCCTTACGGAAATCGTAATCCCGTCCGGCGTGGAGGCGATTGGCAAAGGGGCGTTTTTCGGCAGCAGGAACCTGGCGAGCGTGTCCGTCCCAGAGAGCGTGACAGAAATTGGCTATTATGCGTTTGAAGGAATTGACAACCTGACGATTTACGGCAAGACAGGATCTTACGCGGAAACATATGCGAAAGAAAATGAGATTAGATTCTCCGCCGAACCGCAGCAGCCAGCCGAGAAGAAAACGATTTCTGCCAGCGACGTGAGCCTGAGCAAGACTTCCTATGCGTATGACGGCAAGGCTAAGAAGCCAGGCGTCACGGTCAGGGACGGAAAGACCGTCTTAAAGAAAGGCACGGATTACACGGTTTCCTATAAGGGCAACGTCAACGCCGGGACGGCGAAAGCCATCGTCACCGGCAAGGGCGGCTATGAAGGTTCGGTGACGAAGACTTTTACAATTGCGGTCAAGAAAGGCACGTCCCACAAAGTCGGTTCGTACCAGTATAAGGTCACGGGCGCTTCTACGGCGGAACTTACGGCGTGGAAGGATAAGAAAGCTGTAAAGGTGAAAGTCCTCAAAGAAGTGAAGATTGGGGGCAAGAAGTTCAAGGTCACCGCCATAGGCAAAAACGCTTTTAAGAATAACAAGAAAATCACGAGCGTCGAGATGGCGGACAATGTGAAGAAGATTGGCGCGTCCGCTTTTGAAGGATGCGCGAAACTGAGCAAGGTCACTGTCGGGACGGGCGTGACGGAGATTGGCGCCAGCGCATTCAAGAACTGCAAGAAGCTGGGGAACATCACCGTCAAGTCTGCGAAGCTTAAGAAGGTCGGGAAAAATGCCTTAAAGGGAATCAAGCCTACGGCGAAAGTCAAGGTTCCGGCGAAGAAGCTGTCCGCTTACCAGAAGCTGCTTAAGAACAAGGGGCAGGGGAAAAAGGTAAAGATTGTGAAATAAGGACAATCTGAGGAGCCAGGAGCAAATGGCATGGAAGCTGTAGTACATGAATAGAAGGAAAAGGAGAAGATTGAAATGAAACGAAAAATGATTGCTATGATGTTGGCCGCAGCCATGACGCTGACAAGTATTTCTTCGTCGGCGGTTGTGTTTGCGTCAGAACCCGAAACGACGTCGGAGGCGGAAAGCCTTGCCGGGACGGAAACGGCAGAGGGAGAGGGAGGCCGGGAACTGCCCGGGGAGGAAAAGGAAGCCTTGCCGGCGTCTGGACAAGAAGAGGTTTCGGCGGTATTTGAGGAAGGAGCAATGGGATTGCCTGAGGGACAGGAGACCCAGAAGCCGGAAGACGCCTCAGAGGAAGCAGAAGAGGTAGAGGCAGGACAGGAGACGCCGCAAGAGGCTGGAACGGAAGCCTATGCGCTGAGTCCGTCCTTTGACAATGCGCAGGAGATAACGATTGGGCAGGAATATAGTGGGGAAATCTCGCAGCAGTCGACGAGCCAGTACTATAAGTTCACGCTGGAATCTTCCGGGGGCGTAGAGCTGGAAGCGACTGCCAGGATGAACTATATATATTATGCAATTTATGATTCCGAAGGGAAGGAGGTGTGGAAACAATCATATGGTTGGGACAGCACGTCGCAGATGAGTAATGTGGAGGCGAAACTGGAACTGACGAAAGGGGAGTATTATTTTGCGGCAGAAAGGAATTCTGCGTATGATGGGACTTACTCCTTTCAGCTGTCTTTCACCAGCGCGCAGGAGAGCCATGAGGAGACTGGGAACGGCGCGAACAACACGATGGCGGCAGCCAGCCAGATAGAACTGGATAGGGAATACAAGGGCCAGCTTGCGTTAAACGACGACCAGGATTGGTATAAGTTCACGCTTGCAGAATCAGGCAGGGTGCATATTGCGGTAAACGCCTATATAAAACAAAGCGCCAGCTATAAAATCACGGACGCAAAAGGAAAAGAACTATGGAGTAAGCGTCCCTCTGTCAATGAGGCGGGCGCCAGCAACATCAGTGAGGATTTAGACTTGATCGGAGGGGACTATTACCTTGTGGCGACGCGTGGCAGCAGCGGTATCGATTATACGGGGACGTATACGTTTAAGCTAGGCTTTGAGAGCGCGCAGGAAAGCCATAAGGAGACCCAGGAGAGCATGAACAATACCCATGCGACGGCCAGCGCGATATCATTGGAGGAGCAGTACCAAGGCCAGATAGCAGAAAATGATGACAAGGATTATTATAAGTTCACGCTGGAGTCATCCGGGGGCGTGAGCCTGGCGGCGACGGCAAGGATGCGGACAATTTATTATGCAGTTTATGATTCAGAGGGCAAAGAAGTGTGGAAGAAGTCATATGGCTGGGACAGTACATCGCATACAAGCAGTGTGGAGGAGAAGCTGGACCTGACCAAAGGGGACTACTATTTTGCGGCAGAACGATATAAGAACACATATGGAAGCGAGAATTGTACGGGAACGTATGCCTTCAAGCTGTCCTTTGCCAGCGCGGGAGAGAGCCATGAGGAGACCGGGAATGGCACGAATAATACCATGGCGGCGGCCAGCCAGATAGAACTGGATAAGGAATACAAGGGCCAGCTTGCGTTAAACGACGACCAGGACTGGTATAAGTTCACGCTTGTGGAATCAGGTCGGGTGCATATGGCGGTAACCGCCCATATAAAAGGCAGCGTCAGATATAAGATTACAGATGCAAAAGGAAAGGAAATGTGGAGTAAAACCCCATCTGTGAATGAAGCAGGGGTGAGCAGCGTCAGCGAGGATTTAGACCTGACGGGAGGAGACTATTATTTTGTGGCGCCGCGCAGTAACAGCGGTACGGATTATACGGGGACGTATACGTTTAAGCTGGGCTTTGAGAGCGCGCAGGAAAGCCATAAGGAGACCCAGGAGAGCATGAACAATACCCATGCGACGGCCAGCGCGATATCATTGGAGGAGCAGTACCAAGGCCAGATAGCAGAAAATGATGACAAGGATTATTATAAGTTCACGCTGGAGTCATCCGGGGGCGTGAGCCTGGCGGCGACGGCAAGGATGCGGACAATTTATTATGCAGTTTATGATTCAGAGGGCAAAGAAGTGTGGAAGAAGTCATATGGCTGGGACAGTACATCGCATACAAGCAGTGTGGAGGAGAAGCTGGACCTGACCAAAGGGGACTACTATTTTGCGGCAGAACGATATAAGAACACATATGGAAGCGAGAATTGTACGGGAACGTATGCCTTCAAGCTGTCCTTTGCCAGCGCGGGAGAGAGCCATGAGGAGACTGGGAATGGCACGAATAACGCCATGGGATTTGCCAGCCAGGTAGAATTGGAAAAGCAATACAAAGGCCAGCTTGCGCTTAACGATGGGGTTGATTTCTACGGGTTCAGCCTTCCGAAGGCCGGCAGGCTGCAGATACGGGCGAACGCCAATATACCAAACGTCCGCTATAAGCTATGCGATTCCACGGGAAAGGAACTGTGGAGCGGCAATGTGTCCGCCAATGATGCGGGCGTAAGCGACCTCAGCAGGAATGTGGACCTGACGGGGGGGAGCTACTATTTCGTTGCAGAGAAAAACAGCGGGACCGGGAATTATTCCTTCCAGCTCCATCTGCACGTATACCATGAAGTGATTACCAAAGCGACGACTACGGCGGACGGTAAGATTGAGCAGAAGTGTGACTGTGGGGATATCTTCAGCACGACGATTATTTATTATCCGGAGAGGAACGATCTTTCAGAGATTCTTTATACATTTGACGGATTGGAGAAGACGCCTGCCGTGACGGTAATCGGCTCAGATGGGAATGTCATCAGCGAATCCAATTACACGGTAACATATGCCGAGGGAAGGGTAAACGCTGGGACATACGAGGTTGTTATTGAATTTAGCGGTAATTATAGCGGGACGGTGACGAAAACTTTCGAAATAGAACGCCGCCTGATTGACGAAGCTGTGGTAACGCTTGCAGCGGAAGAGGCCGTATATAACGGGGAAGCCCAGGAGCCGGCCGTGGAGGCGGTGCAGCTGCAGATTGAGGATAATCAGGTGAGCCTGCAGGCCGGGGTTGACTATACGGTTTCTTATGAAAATAATGAGAACGTAGGTACGGCAAGCGTCGTGATTACCGGGATTGGGAATTACAGCGGCAGCGTAACGAAGAATTTCGAGATAATATGCTGCCCCATAGAAAACGCAAAGATAACGCTTGCCAGCACAGAAATTCTGTATAATGGGAAGGCCCAGAAGCCGGCAGTGAAAGCAGTGCAGTTACAGATTGGGGGCGGCCAGGTAAATCTGCAGCCCGGGACGGATTATACGGTATCTTATCAGGACAACAAAAATATAGGCACGGCGAAAGCGGTAGTCACCGGGGTAGGGAATTATAGCGGAATTGCGGGCAAGACCTTCCAGATTAAGGTAAAGAAGGGAAGCGTTTACACCGTAGGCGCGTATAAATATAAAATTCTCAGTTCGTCGAAGGTAGCGTTCGCAGGGCTTAAGAACGCTAAGACGGCAAAAGTCTCCATAGCGCAAAAAGCCCAGATTGGAGGAAAGACATTTAAAGTAACAGAAGTGGGAGCAAAAGCGTTGTATAAGAAGACGAAGGTGACCAGCGTGGCAATCGAGGCCGGCATCGAGACCGTCGGGGTCTCTGCATTCGAAGGCTGTACGAAGCTTACGAAGGTTACGGTAGGCAGCGGCGTTAAGAACATTGGCGCTAACGCCTGGAAAGGATGCAAAAAGCTAGGTACAATTACCGTTAAGTCGACCAAATTAAAGTCGGTGGGGAAAAATGCCCTTAAGGGAATCAAGCCTACGGCGAAAGTCAAGGTTCCGGCGAAGAAGCTGTCCGCGTACCAGAAGCTGTTCAAGAACAAGGGGCAGGGGAAAAAGGTAAAGATTGTGAAATAGCAGAGCGGAAAGATAAAGAAATGATCAACTGCTTTGGCATGCCTGAAACCTTCGATAATGCCAGAAAGGCTTTGTACAAAAACGGCTTATTGCTATAATAAAAGCAGGAACAGTGTGCGGAAAGTAGGTGATGGTATGCCAAGTGGCCTTGAAATCGCAAAAGCTGCGATTGACGATTTTAGGAAGATCCAAGACTATATGTTGACCGCAAGGGAAGAAGGAGCCGCCAAGACATATGCTAAATTGAAAAAGGAATACCTTTCCTTAAAAGCAATTCTTCAGGTTGCAGGCGTAAACATGACGGATATTGATGAAATCAAAGAATAGCGTTTCCACAACGGAAGACAGATTTAAGGTGTGAAGCCGTTTAGGCTTTGCGTCTTTTTTCTGCTCTGCAGCGTCTAAAATTTTATTTTTACAATAAAACTTCATAGATGCGGTTTCCCGCGCTAAGAAACCATTAAGGCTTTCCCCGATTTGTTGACATGGAATGTTTCCGTAAGCTATACTGAAACAACAAATATTGACAGGAATCGATAAAATGAAAGGGGGTGGCGGCGTTTGGGAGAAGACTGGAACGCGCTGACGGATGGAGTCTGTTTCATTACGGATTTAGGGCAGAACGCGGGCGTAGGCGGCATGCCGGCGCAGAGATACGCCGTATGGATACCGGAGCAGGAGGCTAAAGGAGGGCATAGGATTGCCGAGGTCGGCAGCAATCTGCAGGAGCTGCGCAGCAAGTACGGTGTAGAGGAAGAATATGTATTTCAGTTGCAGGGATAGAAAGGCTGGGGCTGTCTATTATGGAGAAAATTGAGTTTCAGTTATTGTTAGCAGAGATAACGCAGGCCGTCCAGGTTACGCAGTATATGATGGAGCAGACGCAGACAGCCAGTTTCCTGGATTACTTCAAGGAGACAAACGGTGTGCTGGAGCCGCTGACAAAAGAAGTAAAAGTTATGTATTCCGAGAGCAGCCGCCGCAAAGAGGGCAGATTTTCCGTGCCGCTTGCAGCCTTGGCTCCGCATAACGGGCTGGTGATGGATCGGGTTGAGGTGACGGTGCGCACGAATTTAACGTCTGCCGGGAACAACCTTATGGCTGAGCTGGGGTCTGCGAGAAAAGCGGAAGACGCGCAGGACGAGGCAGGGACGGCCGAAACGGACGGGCAATGCGAGGTAAAGATGACGTTCCGTAGAGAGGAAGCGGCGGACGGCAAAAGGGAAGTTATTAATATGCTGAATAAAACTATCTGAGGAGGTATAAGCAATGGCAAATGAACGGATGAATGGGAATGAACAGGTGAACGAGGATGTGCAGCCGGATGGAAACGGCCAGGTGAATGAGGGTACGCAGCCGGATGGAAATGGCCGGATGAACGGGGATGTGCAGATTGCGGCGGATCTCGATATTCATATGGCAGGGGCGGACGCCCTTACCGGGAAAGCGGAAAAGAGCGGCAAAAATGGCGGGGGCGCAAAAGGGGCCGGCGATGATAAAGTATCGTCCTATTTTACAAACCTTCCAATCGGGCAATTAATATGCGCGCCGTTTGTGGAGATGGCAAGAGGGCAGGCGGAATTGTGCGAGGTCTATATCCAGACGCTGTTTCGGATTGCATTTAATGATTCTGCTAAAGCGAAATTTGGTGACAAAGGTGAGAATCAGACGAGAATCCTTAAGTTTGCGTATACGCGCCCGGTTGTGGACGAGGTGACCGGGACGGTGTCGAAGGAGGATTTTGAAATTGACGTGCCATTACTGTCGTTGGTCCCAATCCCGGCATTCACGATGAATTCTGCGGATGTGAAATTTGACATGGAAGTGAACATCGCCAATACGCAGAATAATACGACGACGACGGATTTGGAGACGAATGTGAAATTTGGCTTTTGGGGCGTGTCCGGCAATATCTCCGGCAAGGTCTCCAATACATCCACCGGCACATACAGCAATACGCAGAAAGCAACGTATTCGATTGCAGTCCATGCCGTACAGCAGCCGGCGACAGAAGGCATGTCGAAGCTGACGTCCCTGCTGGCAGAGACGATGGAGCCGATTACGCTGAGCAAGAGCTGACAGATTATTGAGGTGGTAAAATGCCTAGGTTACATATTTTTAGCTGGAACGCGCAGGGCGGCAGCGGGGATGAAAAGAATTGCCAGACGGAAACCAAGAAGCTGCTGATGCTGCAGCACGCGATAGACCGTATTGAGGATGAACAGTGCCTGATTTTACTGCAGGAGGCGGGCGCGCCGGAGACGACAGGATACAGTAAAGGCGACGATGTTGGCTATGGTTTTACCTGTGTTTATGCAGAAGAGGATCTTATGGCTGATAACCAGAGATGCACGATTGCGGTGCTGGCAAATTTTCAGGAGCTGGAATTGGTTGACTGCATCTACACCGGGCATACGGGGAGAAGGGTACCGGTATTCGGGGCGCTTGGCAAGCTTTTTGTGCTGACTGCCCATATGAATGCGGGCGGCGACTCATTGACGGAGACGACAAATGTAATTGACCAAATTACTGATAATGCAAGTCTTTCGTGGTTCCTTGCCGGGGATTTCAATGCGGAACCTTTCGAACATGATTGTTCAGGGCAGATGCTTGCGCCGGATATGTTTAATACGATTAGATACAGCGGGACAAGAAGCAGGCCGAAAATTTGCCAGGTATTTGCTCCGAGTACGCCGACCCAAGGGGCGGGAGGGAACAGACATAATACCTACGATTACGCGTTTTGTAGTGAGAAGGTAACTTTTATTTTATTGAAGTATGAGAATATTAAGGTTGTGGATGAGGAAAACGGCAAGGTGTACAGCGACCATAATATGATGTACTTCCAGCTGTCGCTACCGTAAGCCGTACAGTTTCTTCTTTTGATTCCCCTGAGACTTCTGAATGATGGGAAGGAGGCGTAACCTCCTTCCTGCCAGGTCAAAGATTCGTTCTCATTGTCTTAGATACGAATTGGGATTTCAATCTGTACGATATAGTCTTCTATCCGGTCAACGACAATTTCATTGATGCCCATTTCGTAAGAGTATCCCGCTAGTTTCAGCCCATGTCCGCTGGCATATGCAAGGATTTGCTGATAGCGCAGGGGAATGCCGTCCCAATCCCCTTTGTGGAACGCCCTCAGGTATCTGCCGCCTGGCTGGATGTGCAGGCTGCTTTTTCCTTGCGGATGTTCGTTTTGTTCTGTAAGGAAAGGGATTTCAATGAAAATTTTCGTATAGTTCTCAAAATCGCCCTCTTCCAGGCTTGTAACGGGAATCATGGATCCGTAATTGGCGTCGTGCAGCCGCCCCAGCTTGTATTTTTCCGTTTCGGCGGTAACCAGTTCCACTTCTTCTTCAAAGGAAGTGTCTTCTTGTATATCTATGGTAATCAGGCAGCGTTTTTCTTTTTCAACGATGCTGATTTCTGTCAAGTCCATATTTAGTAACGTGGACATGTTCTGGTGGTATTTACCCAATGTTTTTTTGATAGCTTTCAGGTGGATGATGCTGCGTTCCAGGCTTTCCATTTTTTCTTCTAACAGGAATTTCAGGTTCTCTGCGGAGCGGTTTTCCATAAACGCTTTTATTTCTTCTATGGACACGTCCGATTCCCGCAGCAGCAGGATTGTCTCCAAGATGGGACTTTGGCGGTAGGTATAGAAGCGGTAACCGTTTTCAGGATTGATGGATGCGGGCTTAAACAACCCGACTTCGTCGTACCACATCAAAGTTTTTTTGTTGATTCCGTGCATGGATGCGAATTGCCCAATGGTCAGCAGTTTGTCTTTTTCGTTCATTTTTCAATCCCCCCTTGACTGTACAGTTACTGTATAGTTTATGCTACCATATACAGAGAACAAAAACAAGGGAAGAAAAGAAGGAGGTACGGAAATCAATGGAAAACCAAAATGCGTATGAAAAGCCGGTAACCCTGAAAAATATCTTAAAATTTGCTATCCCCACGATTGCCATGAGCGTATTTATGTCGTTCTATACGATGGTGGATGGGCTGTTTGTGTCGAACCTGATTGGGACGGACGCCTTATCGGCGGTTAACCTTACGGCTCCGATCATCCAGCTGGTCACTGCTATTTCCACGATGCTTGCCACCGGCGGGAGCGCGGTGGTGATGAAGAAGATGGGGCAGCACAAACAGGAAGAGGCCAGGGAGGACTTTACATTCCTGATTCTGGTGAATATCTTGGCAGGGCTTGCCATGTGCGGCGTCGGATATCTTGTGATGGAGCGGATTTTTGCAGGCATGGGCCTCTCAGCGGATGTGGCGGGCTACTGTGTGCAATACCTGAGCCGTTATCTGCTGTTTACGGTTCCAATCCTGCTGATGAACAATTTCACTCTTTATATGATTGCCAGTGAGAAAGCGACGCTTTCTCTGGTTTGCTCCGTGGCGGGCGGCGTGCTGAATATGGTGCTTGACTATGTGTTCCTTGCGGTGCTGGGCATGGGCATCCGCGGGGCAGCGATTGCGACGGGCCTTGGGTACTCGGTGACAGCCGTCGTGGGATTTGTCGTATTCAGCCGCAGGAACAGCCTGTTGCATTTTAAGAAACCGGCGTTTCGTTTCCGGGTTTTGTCGGATGCTGCGACAAACGGATGTTCTGAGATGGCGACTGCGCTTGTCACCGGGATTATTACCATGATGTTTAACTGGACGCTGCTCCGTTATGTAGGGGAAAATGGCGTGGCGGCCGTGACGATAATTATGTATGTGCTGATGTTTGCAAGCTCTCTTTATACCGGGTATTCTTATGGGGTGGCCCCTATGCTCAGTTTTTACCATGGGGAGCAGAACCATGCTAAAATGAAAAAATTGGTGGCGGCCAGCCTGAAGGTGATTGCGGTCATTTCTGTCCTGACCGTGGCAGCCTCATGTTTCCTCACGGAGCCGTTAGTGTCTGTGTTTGCCCGCCCTGATAACCCGGTGTACGGCCTGGCGGTGACCGGGAACAGGATCTGCACGATTGCGCTGTGTTTCATTGGTTTCAATATTTTTGCCAGTGGGATGTTCACGGCCTTGTCAAATGGCGTGGTCTCGGCAATACTTGCGTTTTCCAGGTCTTTTGTTTTCATGCTGGTTACAATGCTCGTGCTGCCGGCGCTTTTGGGCGTGAACGGCATCTGGCTGGCGACGCCGGCGGCGGAGCTGATGGCGCTTGCATTATCTGCGGGAATGTTCCTGAAATATCGAAAACGCTATGGGTATTGAGAATCTTATATGATTGCAGGGCTGATGAATGTGCGGGTAAGATTTCTGCTGTTCATTGGCTCTGCTTTTTGGTAAAAGCGGATGATTACATGACAAAACCCTTTGTAATGAATCTTAACGAGTATTCCGTCACAAGAAGCGGAAGTAGATTACGGTGATGAGAATGCGGTAAATGTCCATATCAGCAGTTTGTCTTTCAACTGCCGAAGTTTCCAAAGATTTTGGAGAGAGAAAGCAGGATATAACAGGGCCGGCCGTCATATTGATAACGGCCGGCCCTGTCTCAGCAGCAAGGCTGATTGTGCCTCGGTTGAGATATGTGCGGCAAAGCTGTTTACCCTTCGATTGCGATATACCTCTTCTCATCTACCTGTTTTGCCGGCTCCTTTTTCGGAATCTGTAAAGAGAGTATTCCATTCTCAAACTTGGCCTTGATTTCATCCTGGGTCACATTCTCGCCAACGAAGAAGCTTCGGTTGAAAGTTCCATAGTAGCGTTCGCGGCGGATATACCGTCCTTCGGAGTCCTTCTCGTCGTTGTCCTGCCGGGTTGTTGCGCTGATAGTCAGGTATCCGTCTTTTAATTCGGCCTTCAGGTCTTCCTTCTTTACGCCGGGAAGATCCATGGAAAGCTGATAGCCCTGTCCCGTCTCCTTCACATCAGTCCTCATCAGAGCCTGATTGCGGTCATAACCATGATAGCGTGGCTCAAAAAAATCATCGAATAAATCTTTTGTAAAAATACTTGGCATTAACATAAATCATCGCTCCTTTGTCAATTATTTTCTGTGAAGCAATAGGTTTGGATCCTAATCCGTTTCCTTTTGTTCACAACATATCATAATACAAATTGTTAGCACTGTCAAGTAGTGAGTGCTAAAATTGTGTGAAAATTATGTGAATTATTAGTCGATAATAATGCTGCAGCTGTTCCGTGCTATTATTATTTCCTATTATAGATAATTTATGTTCTGTGTTTGTAAAACAGCCGGAGTTGTGCTATAATGCCCATGAGCGAAAAAGCTGGCGGCTTTTGCGTTTACACTGCGAACTACATAGATTATCAAATCAATTAGGAGGACACAATATGCCACAGAGAACTGATATTCATAAAGTATTGATTATAGGCTCGGGACCCATCATTATCGGGCAGGCCTGCGAGTTTGATTATTCCGGCACACAGGCCTGTAAAGCGTTGAAAAAGCTTGGGTATGAAATTGTGTTGGTGAATTCCAACCCTGCGACAATCATGACGGATCCGGAAATGGCAGATGTCACATATATTGAACCGCTGAACAAAGAGCGGCTGGAGCAGATTATCGCCAAAGAGCGTCCTGATGCGTTGCTGCCGAACCTGGGCGGGCAGTCAGGGCTTAATCTCTGTGCAGAACTTGCCAGTGCGGGGATTCTGGACAAATACCAGGTCAAGGTAATCGGCGTTCAGGTGGACGCCATTGAGCGCGGCGAGGACCGTATTGAGTTTAAGAATGCCATGAATTCTCTGGGTATTGAGATGGCGCGCAGCGAGGTAGCATATTCAGTGGACGAGGCATTGGAGATTGCCGATAAGCTGGGCTATCCGGTCGTGCTTCGCCCTGCCTATACGATGGGCGGCGCCGGCGGCGGGCTGGTATATAATAAAGATGAGCTGCGCTTGGTCTGCGCCAGAGGGCTGCAGGCAAGCTTAGTGGGGCAGGTTCTGGTGGAAGAGTCCATTTTAGGATGGGAAGAGCTGGAGCTTGAAGTGGTGCGTGATTCAGAAGGAAATATGATAACAGTCTGCTTCATTGAGAATATAGATCCTATGGGCGTGCATACCGGGGATTCCTTCTGCGCGGCGCCTATGCTCACAATCTCTGAAGAACTGCAGAAGAGGCTTCAGAAGCAGGCCTACAGTATTGTGGAGTCTGTACAGGTTATTGGCGGGACAAACGTGCAGTTTGCCCATGACCCAGTCAGCGACCGTATTATTGTAATAGAGATTAACCCCAGGACGTCGCGTTCTTCCGCGCTTGCCTCCAAGGCGACTGGCTTCCCGATCGCTTTGGTCAGCGCCATGCTGGCGTCCGGGCTGACGCTAAAGGATATTCCCTGTGGGAAATACGGCACTTTGGACAAATATGTGCCGGACGGCGATTACGTGGTGATTAAGTTTGCGCGTTGGGCATTTGAGAAGTTTAAGGGCGTAGAGGACAAGCTGGGTACGCAGATGCGCGCCGTAGGCGAGGTCATGAGTATCGGCAAGAACTATAAAGAAGCGTTCCAGAAAGCCATCCGTTCCCTGGAGACCGGACGCTATGGCCTCGGGCAGATTCCGAAGCTTGAGGAAAAATCCAAGCGGCAGCTTCTGCAGATGCTGCTGATTCCTTCCAGCGAGCGTCATTTTGCTATGTATGAGGCATTAAAAAGGGGCGTGACCGTGGACGAGCTTCACAGGATTACCCGCGTGAAGACGTGGTTCATTGAGCAGATGAAAGAACTGGCAGAGGAGGAGCTGGAAATCCTTACTTACAAGGGCGGGCTTCCTGCGGACGAGCTGCTGGTGAAAGCTAAGAAAGATGGTTTTTCCGATAAATACCTGAGTATATTGCTGGATGTGCCGGAACAGGAAATTCGTGGGCAGCGTATTAAATTAGGCGTGGAGGAAGCCTGGGAGGGCGTGCATGTAAGCGGCACCGAGGACAGTGCATATTATTACTCTACCTACAATGCCCCAGACAGCAATCCTGTCCGTGCCGATAAGCCTAAGATTATGATACTCGGCGGCGGGCCGAACCGTATCGGTCAGGGAATCGAGTTTGATTACTGCTGTGTGCATGCTTCGCTGGCGTTGAAGAAGATGGGCTTTGAGACCATTATTGTCAACTGCAACCCTGAGACGGTGTCCACGGATTATGATACTTCGGATAAGTTGTATTTTGAGCCGCTGACGCTGGAGGATGTGCTGAGCATCTATAAGAAAGAGCAGCCGGTGGGCGTGATTGCCCAGTTTGGCGGGCAGACGCCGCTGAACCTGGCTGCAGATCTGGAGAAGAACGGAGTGAAGATATTAGGCACGTCGCCGTCTGTGATTGATTTGGCCGAGGACAGGGATCTGTTCCGTGCCATGATGGATAAGCTGGAAATCCCCATGCCGGAATCTGGCATGGCGGTTACGGCGGAGGAAGCGTTGGACATTGCCCATGCCATCGGCTATCCGGTGATGGTTCGTCCTTCTTATGTATTGGGCGGCCGCGGCATGGAGGTCGTGTACAATGATGAGAACCTTATCTCCTACATGGAGGCGGCAATCGGCGTGACTCCGGACCGTCCAATCCTGATTGACCGTTTCCTCAACCATGCGCTTGAGTGTGAGGCGGACGCCATCAGCGACGGCACGCACGCCTTTGTGCCAGCGGTCATGGAGCATATTGAACTTGCGGGCGTCCATTCCGGCGACTCTGCATGCATCATTCCCTCGAAGCATATATCAGAGGAAAATGTTGCGACTATCAAGGAATATACCAGGAAGATTGCAGAAGAGATGCATGTGCGTGGACTGATGAATATGCAGTATGCGATTGAGGACGGCAAGGTGTATGTGCTGGAAGCTAACCCGAGGGCGTCAAGGACTGTGCCTTTGGTATCGAAAGTGTGCAATATCCGCATGGTTCCGCTGGCAACGGAGATTATTACATCTGAGATTACCGGGAACCCGTCTCCGGTACCTGGCTTAAAAGAGCAGGATATCCCCTATTACGGCGTGAAGGAAGCGGTTTTCCCCTTCAATATGTTCCAGGAGGTGGATCCCGTCCTTGGGCCGGAAATGCGCTCCACGGGAGAAGTGCTGGGGCTTGCGGAATCCGTGGGTGAATCATTCTTCCGGGCCCAGGAGGCAACGCAGACCAGGCTTCCTCTTGGCGGCACGGTGCTGATCAGCGTCAACCGCAAGGACAAAGCGGAGGTCGTTGAGGTTGGCAAAGCTTTTGCGAAGGCAGGCTTCAAGATTCTTGCCACGGGAAACACCTGTGAATTGTTGAACGAGGCAGGCATAGAGGCGGAGCTTGTGAAGAAACTCCATGAGGGCAGGCCGAACTTATTAGATTTGATTACCAATGGAGATATAGACCTGATTATCAATTCTCCGGTAGGCGAAGACAGCAAGCATGATGACAGCTATTTGCGCAAGGCCGCCATCAAGGCAAAGGTTCCCTATATGACGACGATTGCAGCTGCCAGGGCGACTGCCGAGGGAATCCTCCAGGTGCAGAAAAAGGGCAATGGGGAAGTGCATTCCCTGCAGCAGCTCCATGCGCAGATTCACGATAAATAGACCGAAACGGCCGATTCATACTTTGGGCATGAACGGTTTGCCCGTGATGGCAGTGCGGTGGTGGATATTGAAAAATATGATCTGGGCTTATGAAAGGAGACTCTTATGGATGTCGTTGCATTAGGTGAATTGCTGATTGATTTTACGGATAATGGCGTCAGCGGGCAGGGGAATCCTATTTTTGAGGCTAACCCAGGCGGCGCGCCATGCAATGTGCTTTCCTGCCTGCAGAAATTGGGGCATCCCACGGCGTTTATTGGCAAGGTAGGGAAAGATTCTTTCGGGAAACTGTTGGAGGCTGCTGTCAAGGAGCAGGGGATTTGTACGGAGGGGCTGCTCTTTGATGAAGAAGTACCTACAACCCTTGCGTTCGTGCATACCAAGCAAGATGGGGACAGGGATTTTTCCTTCTGCCGCAATCCGGGGGCAGATATGATGCTGGGGAAAGAGGAGGTGTCCCGAGAGCTGATACAATCTGCAAAGATATTTCATTTTGGAAGCCTTTCCATGACTTCTGAAAGAGCAGAAGCGGCAACGAAGTATGCGGTTGAGACGGCGAAAGCAAACGGAACGCTGGTATCGTTCGATCCCAATTTAAGACCGCCTCTGTGGAAGAATCTGCAGATGGCAAAAGAAAAAATACAGTATGGGCTTTCTCAGTGTGATATTCTGAAAATATCAGATAACGAGGTGGAGTTTATGACCGGGGAAAAAGATATTGAGAAAGGCGTGCAGGAATTGCTTAAGGAGTACCATATCCCGCTTGTCTGCGCCACGATGGGCAGAGATGGGAGCAAAGCCTTCTGCCGCGGAAGCATTGCCATAGGGGAGCCATTTCATTCAGAGAAGACGGTAGAGACTACGGGAGCCGGAGACACGTTCTGCGGTTGCATGCTGCACTTTGTCCTGCAGCACGGTTTGGATGGATTCACGCAGGAGAGCCTGCAAGAGATGCTGTCTTTCGCTAATGCGGCGGCATGCCTGGTTACGACAAAAAAAGGGGCGCTGCGGGTGATGCCTTCCATCAAGGAGATAGAGGGATTCAGAAGGGAGAACGGATGATGCGGGAAATGATATAATTAGCATGTGAGAACGCCCTGCAGGAAACTGCAGGGCGTTTTGGAATGGCCGCCAAGATGGTTACTGGGTGCTGTCTGCCGTCTGCAGGCCGCTTAAGTAATCCGTCAGCGCGTCTACATTTACTTCTGTCGGGGAGGCAGTTTTGGTGTCTTCCGCGCGGAAATACCCATAAGCGGAATAGCCGATCCAGCCTACGATGACCAGACATATCAGCGACCCCAAAATTGTGTAAAAGGTACGCATGACTTTCTCTTTCTTCATCGTCTTCTTGCGGTTTGCTTTTTCTGCTTTATATCGGTCTACTTTTGCTTGGCTCATGATAATTCTCCTTAAATCATATTTTTCTGGTACAAGTATACACTATTTTTGTGAAAAAGTCTTGAACTTTTTACAGAATGATGAAAAAAATTTTTGGATTGAGAATTGCACAGGTCTGTTATATAATGTTAGCATTAGGCTATTTGTGCAGAAAAGGAGAAGAGCATGAGCTTAGCAGATAATATCTTTATAGATATGTGCCGGGATATCCTTGAGAACGGCGTCAGCACCGAAGGCGAGAAGGTGCGTCCCCATTGGGAGGACGGAAGCAGCGCCTACACGGTCAAGAAATTCGGCGTGGTGAATCGCTACGACCTTTCGGAGGAATTTCCAGCGATTACCTTGCGCAAGACGGCGATTAAAAGCTGTACGGACGAGATGCTGTGGATCTGGCAGAAGAAATCCAACAATATCCATGAGCTGCACAGCCATGTCTGGGATGAATGGGCGGACGAATCCGGTTCGATTGGCAAGGCATACGGATACCAGATGGGCGTGAAGCATCCGTACAAGGAGGGCATGATGGATCAGGTCGACCGGGTCATCTACGACCTGAAGCATAATCCTTTCAGCCGGCGGATTATGACGAATATGTATGTCCACCAGGATTTGTGCGAGATGAACCTCTATCCCTGCGCACACAGCATGACGTTCAATGTCACGCAGAAGAGAGGGAAGGACAAGCTGACGTTAAATGCTGTGTTAAACCAGCGTTCCCAGGACGTGCTGACGGCAAACAACTGGAATGTATGCCAATATGCGGTGCTGCTGCATATGCTGGCGCAGGTCTGCGATATGGAGGCCGGCGAACTTTTGCATGTGATTGCGGACGCCCATATCTACGACAGGCATATCCCGCTGGTGGAAGAACTGATTGCGAGAGAGACGCATCCTGCACCAAAATTGTGGCTCAATCCCGAGGTAAAGGATTTCTATGCGTTTACCAGGAATGACGTGAGGCTTGACAATTATGTGACAGGGCCGCAGATAACAAATATCCCTGTTGCAATCTGATATGAGGAGGCGTGTATGAATTTAATCGCGGCAGCTGATGAAAATTGGGCAATCGGCATGAATCAGAAACTGTTAGTACGCATCCCGGAGGACATGAAGCGTTTCCGCCGCATGACAGTCGGGAAGGTGGTAGTTCTGGGCAGGAAGACGATGGAGACATTTCCGGGCGGTCAGCCCTTGAAGGACCGTACAAATATTGTGCTAAGTAAGGATCAAAACTATCGGGCAGAGGGAGCGTTGGTCGTCCGCAGCCTGGAAGAGCTGGCGGAAGAACTTTCAAAATATAGGAGCGAGGATATCTTCGTGATTGGAGGCGAGAGCATTTACCGGCAGTTGCTGGATAAATGCGACACTGCTTATATCACAAAGATTGATTACGCCTATCAGGCGGATGCGTGGCTTCCGGACTTGGATGAGGAGGAAGGCTGGCAGATGACCGGGGAGGGCGAAGAGCAGACATATTTTGATTTGGAATATCGTTTCCTGACATATAGCAGGAGATAAAATCGCAGAACCGCTGGAAAAGGTGGGAAACATGGAAAATTTTATGTTCAGTATCAATGTGACGCTGCCGATTTTCCTGGTGATGGCCTTAGGGTGGGGGCTGAAACAGTACGGGATGCTCACCGACAGTTTCGTCACAGTGGCAAACAAATTCAATTTTAACGTGACGCTGCCGTTTTTGCTTTTCCAGGACATTTCCTCCGTGGATATACGGGCAGTGTTCGATTTGAAGTACGTGTTGTTCTGTGCTTTGGCAAGTTCCGTGTGTTTTTGGCTTATTTGGGGCGGCGCGAAGCTGTTTTTGAAGGGCAGCGGTATGACAGGGGCGTTTGTGCAGGCGTCTTTCCGCAGCAGCGCGGCGGTGATGGGCCTTGCTTTTATCCAGAACCTTTACGGGCGGTCGGCGATGGGGCCGCTGATGATTGTGGGCGCGGTGCCTCTGTACAATATCTATTCGGTGATTGTCCTGACCTTTGAAGGACAGTTGGACAAAGGCATGGACAGATCCGGGAAGATTCGCGAGGCGTGCTGCAATATTGGCAAAAACCCTATCATCCTCAGCATATTTCTGGGTCTTGCAGCTTCCCTATGCGGCATTCATCTGCCGGCAGTGGCGGACAAGGCAGTGGACAGCGTCGCCCGCATGGCAACGCCGCTGGCTTTGGTAACGCTTGGCGCGGGATTTGAGGGCCGGAAAGCGTTGGCAAAAATAAAGCCTACGCTGGCTTCTTCGTTCATTAAGCTGGTATTGCAGCCGGCGCTGCTTATCCCGCTGGCGGCAGGCTTGGGATTTACCGGGGAGAAAATGATAGGTATACTGATCATGCTTGCATCGCCTACTACGCCGAGCTGTTATATCATGGCGAAAAACATGAAAAATGACGGGGCGCTGACGGCAAGCATCGTGGTAATGACAACGCTCCTGGCTTCGTTCACGCTGACGGCATGGATATTCCTGCTAAAGACCGTGGGGTGGATATGAGGCAGGGGAGCATGTGAAAAAATACTTTCATAACAGAGCAAATTCTGTTACAATAACAGGAAAACCATTGAGCAGAGGTGAAATTATAATTATGGCGATGGACATCACAGGAAAGAAATTATTTGTGAAAGCACTTTCAGAGGAAGGTGTAGATACGGTGTTTGGCTATCCTGGCGGGATGGTCACGGATATTTTAGATGAACTCTATAAACATGAGGAGATTGCGTTGGTTCTGCCGCGCCATGAGCAGGGCCTGATCCATGAGGCGGAAGGGTACGCCCGCGCTACAGGCAAGGTCGGCGTCTGCCTGGTGACCAGCGGCCCTGGCGCGACCAATATCATGACCGGCCTTGCGGATGCGCATTACGATAATATTCCGCTGGTGTGCATAACGGGGCAGGTTCCGCTGAACCTGATAGGCAATGACGCGTTCCAGGAGGTCGACATTGTGGGCATGACCAGGAGTATTACCAAATATGGCGTGACCGTCCGTGACCGTAAGGATTTAGGGAAAATCCTCAAAATGGCGTTCCATATCGCGCAGACAGGGAAGCCAGGCCCGGTATTGATTGATTTGCCCAAGGACATACAGACGGCGATGGGCCCTGGGGAATATCCGGAGTCTGTTTCCATACGCGGGTATAAGCCGAATGAGGGCGTCCACATCGGCCAGCTGAAAAAGGGATACAAGCTGCTGAAAGCGGCAGAGAGGCCGCTGATATTAGCCGGGGGCGGCATCAATATAGCCAAGGCGAACCGTAAGCTGCTGGAGCTGGTAGAGAAGACGAAAATTCCAGTGGTGACCACTATCATGGGCAAAGGCGCGGTACCGACAGACCATCCGTATTACATAGGTAACAGCGGGATGCATGGCCGTTATGCGGCAAATATGGCAGTCGGAGAGTGCGATGTGCTGTTTTCCATCGGTACGAGGTTCAATGACCGGATTACGGGCGATTTGAATGAGTTTGCCCCCCATGCGCAGATTGTCCATGTGGATATCGACACGGCGTCCATTTCCAGGAATGTGGTGGTGGATGTGCCGATTGTGGCGGACGCCAATCTTGCATTGGAGAAGCTGCTGGAGTGGGCGGGGCCCCAGGAGACAGACAGCTGGCTTTCCAAAATCCGGGAATGGGATAAGGTCAATCCTTTGGAAATGCGCCGGGATAAGGGCATGACCCCGCAAATGATTATAGAAGAAATCAACAGGCAGTTCCCGGAGGGGATTATTGTCACAGACGTTGGGCAGCACCAGATGTGGGCTACCCAATACGTTGCGCTGAATGAGAAGAAACAGTTCATTACTTCCGGCGGCCTGGGAACTATGGGCTTCGGATTTCCGGCGGCAATCGGGGCGAAGATTGGCTGCCCGGACAGGCAGGTCGTCTGTATCAGCGGTGACGGCGGCATGCAGATGAACATCCAGGAGCTTGCCACGGCGATGGCTGAGGAAGCCAATGTCATTGTATGTATATTTAATAATTATTATCTGGGCATGGTGCGTCAGATGCAGCAGCTTTTCTATGGGAAACGTTATGAGGCGACATGCCTAAGGAGGCGTAAGGGATGTCCCGGGGGCTGCAAGGGGCCGGGCGAGGGCTGCCCACCCTATGAACCGGATTTCGTGAAACTTGCGGAAAGCTATGGAGCGTGTGGCATCCGTGTCACAGAAGAAGCAGAGATTGCGCCGGCCTTGGAGCGGGCCAGACAATGCCAAACGCCGGTGCTGATTGAGTTCATGATTGCTACGGAGGAGATTGTGCTTCCGATGGTAAAAGGCGGTAATCCTATGACGGAGATGATATTAAAATAAGGAAAGGAGACGGGAATCATGACGAAAAACAGATGGATTGCACTGTATGTTGAGAACCAGGTGGGCGTCCTGGCAAAAGTTTCCGGCCTTTTTTCCGGGAAATCATATAATTTGCAGAGCCTGACGGTGGGGACTACGGAGGATGAGGCAATTTCCCGTATGACAATCTGCGTGACCAGTGATGACATCACGTTTGAGCAGATTAAGAAACAGTTAAACCGGATGGTTGAAGTGATAAAGGTCATGGATTTTACGGATATGCCTATCCACATGAAAGAAATCCTCTTTGCCAAGGTGAAGGGCTGCACGGTTGCGGATAAGGCGGAGCTGTTCCAGATAGCCCAGGTCTTCCATGTGGAGGTGGCTGATATCGGTACGGACAGCATCCTGTTGGAGTGCAAGGCGACGGAACGCCGCAACAATGAGCTGATAGATCTTCTGAAAAGCAAATTTCAGCAGATTGAGATAGTGCGTGGCGGGGGAGTGGCAATCGAGTCCATCAGCACATCCTGCGCCGGAAGGTCTGAGTATTTCCGGAAATAAAGGGGGTGGATGGCATGAGGAAAATTTTAGTTGTCGTAGACATGCAGAAGGACTTCATAGATGGGACGTTGGGATCGGACGAAGCGCAGGCTATCGTGCGGCCGGTACTTGAGAAGATGACATCATATCGGAAATCAGATATTTATGTGACCAGGGATACCCATGGAGAGGATTATCTGCAGACAGCTGAGGGCAGGAAACTCCCGGTTGTCCATTGTGTGAAAGGGACAGAGGGCTGGCAGCTTCATCCCGAGGTTGAGGCGGGCGCGGATCAGGACCATATCATTGATAAGCCGACCTTTGGCTCTCTGAAGCTGATGGAGCTGCTGCGGGAGGAAAATGAGAAAGAGACATTGGAAATAGAGCTGGTTGGGCTTTGCACCGACATCTGCGTGGTGAGCAACGCGCTTTTGCTGAAAGCGGCGATGCCGGAAAATGAAATACGGGTGGACGCCGGCTGCTGTGCCGGGGTCACGCCCGAATCCCATGTGTCTGCGCTGGAAACCATGAAAATGTGCCAGATTGGCGTTATTTAGCTTATCGTGCCAGTATTTCCGTGATTTCCCCGACATATAACGTGTGAAGGTTGCCGTCATCTTTGCCGGAGTACCATTTTTCTCTGATTTCCGAGTCGAGGAAATGTGCTTCGGTGATGGGGATGGCAGCCATTTTTTTGCAGAGGATGAGGAAATTTGCTTCATCTACATAAGGGGCGTTGTTACGGAATGCCACTGTGAGGCCGGAGGCTTTGAATTTGTCTTCAATCCTGCCGGTGACAATCCCAAAATATTTCAGGTCATTTTTATATTTGGCATCGAAGAAATTGCAGGAAAAATACGCTTCCCTGTCTATAAATTCTTTGGTGTACCGCTTTTCACGGACAAAGATGAAAGCTACATTCTTGCCCCAGAGGACGCCTAAGCCGCCCCAGCTTGCAGTCATGGCATTCACTTTTTCCTGGTTGCCTGCCGCAATCAGCATCCATTCGTCTGAAATCTTGGTAAAAGGATTGATTTCCAATAAATCAGTGGGGTAAGGTTGAAAGTAATGCATAGTAATCTCTCCTTTACTTTATATTGGTTTTACTTAGTATACATCATTTCTCTGATTTTGCCTATGGGGTAATTATGAAAAAAAGTTATAAGCAATATAAGTGCGGGGAATAATCTTGACAGCCATGGAAAAAAGTATAATAATTAGTAAAGACAATAGAGGAAGAACAGGATGGAGGATTGGTTATGGATATCAAGTTTATAAAAAGAGACGTATTGAAAGAGAAACCGGATCAGAGCAATCTTGGATTTGGCAAGTATATGACGGATTATATGTTCGTGATGGACTGGGACAAGGGCATAGGATGGCATGACGCCAGGATTGAGCCTTACGGACCAGTGGAAATCAGCCCATCCTGCGTGACCTTGCATTATGCACAGGAGACATTCGAAGGCCTTAAGGCATATCGGACGAAGGAAGATAAGATTCTGCTGTTCCGCCCGGAAATGAACGCCAGAAGGATGATTAATTCCAATGCAAGGCTGTGCATGCCGGGTTTCCCTGAAGAGATGTTTGTGGAAGCTGTGGAAGAGCTGGTGAAGGTGGAGCGGGACTGGATTCCTTCTGAGCCGGGGACTTCCCTTTATATCCGCCCGTTCGTGTTCGCTACGGAGTCGGCGCTGGGCGTGCATATGGCGATTTCTTATAAATTTATGGTAATCTGCTGCCCGGTCGGCGCATATTACCCGGAAGGCATCAACCCTGTGAAAATCCTGGTTGAGGACGAACTGGTGCGGGCAGTAAAGGGTGGCACCGGAGACACGAAGTGCGGCGGCAATTATGCGGCTTCTATATTAGGACAGGTGCGGGCAGAGGAGAAAGGATGTACCCAGGTCTTGTGGCTGGATGGCGTGAACAGGAAGTACGTGGAAGAAGTCGGCACCATGAATATCATGTTCAAGATTAACGGAGAAATCTATACTGCTCCCACGGAAGGCACGGTGCTTCCAGGCGTTACCCGTGATTCCATCATCCACATCCTTAAGGATTGGGGATATAAGGTAAATGAGACCCAACTGTCTGTAGATGACCTGATGAAAGCCGGGCATGACGGCAGCTTAGAAGAGGCGTTTGGAACCGGAACGGCAGCAGTCATCTCTCCTGTGGGGGAATTTATGTATAAGGATGACGTAGTAACGGTCAATGAGTTCAAGATTGGGGAACTCACGCAGAAATTATACGATTACCTGACCGGAATCCAGTGGGGGGATGAGGAAGATAAGTATGGCTGGACCAGGGAAGTGAAATAGGAATCGGCAATTTGCAAGGATTCGTACGCCAAAGGCTATGGAGCGGTAGGGCTCATGGCCTTTGGTTTTTTCATTATTTCTTAATAAAATAATAGAATGGAATTAAAGATTTTTCACCAGACTATTGTTAGAATGCATATATCAGGACGAAAGAGAGGGAGATACCATGAAAAAGAGAGATGAATTTGCAGACATCAATAGAGATAGAAAGCGCAGCGGCATGGTGGTATTTGCGATAGCAGTACTGGCAGTCTGTATCAGCGGCGTATTATGCGCCAGGAAGCTGCAGCTGGAGCAGAGGTATATCAGCTTTCAGGAAGTAACCGCTGTGCAGTCGGAGTGTTAGGAGGCGGATATGGAAAAAACTGGAATGGGTCAGGCAGGGCGGCAGGCAAGCTAGTTATTAGCGGAGCCTGCCCAACTGGTTTAAAGCTAGGATTGCCGCCACGAAAAGGTGACGGCTTATTCTGAATGAAAGTCTGCCGCTGGTTTTGAGAGTTTGAATCCGAGGATGGCAATGACGACATCTATACAGAACAGGAAAGATGCAAAGGAGTAAAGAGCCTGCATTTTTCCTGTTATTTTCTGCTCTTTTTTCAGGCTGCGGAATCCTGCGGTTGCAAACAGGCCCGTCATGCCGACGGCAAACAGATCCAGCAGCATGAATGCCAGGGTGATCCCAATGGTAAATATCATGACAGTACAGAGCAGCCCAAGAAAAAAAATAAATACATAAGCCGGAATCTGCACGAGTTTGACAATCATATTTAGGCGGCAAAGTTCCCAGGCATCCCAGGTTCCCTTCCATACCTTTATGAGAAATGCGAAATTGATGAGGTACATAAGGATGCCGAATAGCAGGAGGATTCCCAGGGGGACGAATATGTTACGGGAGAAGAGCCGTTTCCACATAAATGTGATTAATGGATTCTTGCCATCAGCCATCAATAATACCGGCAGCATGGCAACGAGGTAAATAAAAATGATATTTCCGATTGCCGCCGCTTTCTTCATAGTTGTCACCCCTTTCTTTTTTACAGTATACTAAAAAAATGCTTAAGAATCAATTCTGTAGTCATTTGAGGGGACGGTTTTTATACCCTGCCATACGGAGAGTACCCAATCTTAAAGCAGATGATTTACAGGAAGTCTTACTTGGTATCAGCAGATTGCAGATGAGTTTCAAATATGTATATAAGCATTATCACATTAAAAAATGCTGCATTTGCAAAAAAAGAAGAGTTACATAGTATAATAAAAACCAGTTGTAGCATAAAGGAAGAATGAAACATGAAACGATGCGTTCCGTTGGATTCCGCTGCAGAAGCTGTCTGCAATCAAAGTTCTGTGCCTCCGCTGATTTTTCAGATGCCGCCGGAGCAAGGCAGGCGGGCGTTAGAGGAAATGCAGGATACGCCGGTATATAAATATCCTGCCGATATATCCTCAGTTTGTGTCAATACTGGGATGTGGGGGAGTATCCCGGTATATTTTATTGCGCCCGGGGGTGCGAAAATCAGAAATATTATATTCTATATCCACGGTGCAGGGTGGGTATTTGGCAGCTTTCATACGCACGAAAAGTTAGTCAGGGAGCTATCAGCAAGGACAGATTCACTGGTCGTATTCCCAGAATACAGCCGGTCGCCGGAAGCAAAATATCCCATAGCGATAGAACAGTGCTATTACATCCTTTCCCATGTCAAGGGAATCATCGGGGATTGTTTTCCGATGGCGAACGGCGCTGCGCTCACAGTGGCAGGCGACAGTGTTGGAGGGAACATGGCAATCGCTATGGTTCTGATGTCAGCCATGCGGCATGGCCCATGCATCCACAGGCTGCTGTTATATTATCCGGTAACGAATGCCTGTTTTGATACGCCCAGTTACCGTCAATTTGCAACGGACTATTATCTGTATCGGGAAGGGATGAAATGGTTCTGGCGGCAGTATACTGCATCTATGGAAGATAGAAATCAGATGACGGCATCCCCTCTCCGGGCGGATATAGATTGCCTGAAGTGTTTCCCTAAAACGATGATTATAAACGGCCAGGCGGATGTTTTACGCAGCGAAGGGGAAGCCTTTGGCGAAAGGCTCCGATGTGCAGGCGTAGAAGTGACAGCATTGCGGGTGCAGGGGACAATTCATGATTTTGTGATGCTGAATGCGCTGGATCAGACGAACGCCTGCCGTACTGCTATGGATGCGTCAACCGAGTGGGTGAAGCGTCTGAATGAAAATCCTAATCTCCCAGCTATGCTGGGGAGCATGGAGTCAGCGAAAACGGTGAGGATATAAGAAAAAAGCCTCCTATGTCAGATTGAGAATGGCGTCTAAGACAAATTCAAGAGACACATAGGGGGGGATAGGATTGTAGGTGCGGTGTGCATAGTGTGCATAGGCCGTATACATTTCAGTGTGGCAATTCCGCCTAAAATGAGTATATCAAATTATATGGGATATCTGAAAGGGAAAAGCACGCTCATGCTGTACGGCATTTATCCTAAATTTCTTTTGCCGTTGCACCAATTTACGATTCGAATCATAACTTATAAATAAGTTTACAAATTATGAGGTGTTTATGCGAAACAATCATTTGCGTGCATTGCAGCAAAATCATGTGGACAATGGCACGATGAAGATTCAGGTGACCTCTGCTGTGGGGATGATTCCGGTAGAAGATGCAAGGGTGAGGATTTCTTATACCGGAGACCCACAGGATACATTAGAGCAGATTTCCACGAATGCGGACGGTCAGTCGGAAGTGCTGACGTTGGCGGCTCCTCCATTAGAATACAGCATGGAGCCGGAACAGCTAACCCAGCCATATGCGGAGTATACGCTGCAAGTGGAAGCAGAAGGCTACCGTCCGGTGAGCATTGAGGGCGTGGATGTATTCTCTGGAGAGCTGTCTCTGCAGAATGTGCGGATGGAGCCGTTGGAAGTTTCCGAGGAGGAGAAGAACATTGTAATACCCGCGAACACGCTGTTTGGGAATTTTCCGCCGAAAATTGCAGAGGCGGAGATTAAGCCTATGGATGAGAGCGGGGAAATTGTACTCAGCCGCGTGGTCGTGCCGGAATATGTGATTGTCCATGACGGGACGCCGGGAGACTCGACGGCGGGTGATTATTATGTACGTTACAAGGACTACATTAAAAATGTTGCGTCTAGTGAGATTTATGCAACCTGGCCTGACAGTACCATCCGCGCGAATATCTTGGCAATTATGTCTTTTACGCTGAACAGGGTATATACGGAGTGGTACCGCAACAAAGGCTATGACTTTACCATCACGTCCTCCACGGCATACGATCATAAATGGGTGTATGGCAGGAACTACTTTGCCAGCATTTCCCGGGCGGTGGATGAGATGTTCACCAATTTCCTGTCCCGGCCGAATGTGCGACAGCCTATCCTCACCCAGTACTGTGACGGGCAGAGGGTCACATGCCCCAACTGGCTGAGCCAGTGGGGGTCCAAATACCTAGGCGACCAGAACTATTCGGCCATCCAGATACTGCGTTACTATTATGGCAGTGATATGTATATCAATGAGGCGGAGGAGATTTCCGGCATCCCGGCATCCTGGCCGCGGGAAAACCTGACGGTCGGTTCCAGCGGGGAAAAAGTCCGGCAGATGCAGGAGCAGTTAAACCGTATTGCACAGGTATACACGTCCATTCCCAGAATAAGCGCGGACGGTTCCTTCGGGCCGGCAACAGAGCGGGCAGTAAGGCAGTTCCAGTCCGTGTTTGGTCTGCCGCAGACTGGGGTTGTGGATTATCCCACCTGGTATAAAATTTCAGAAATTTACGTGGGCGTTACCAGAATTGCTGAGCTGAATTGACAAAACTTGTTTTTGCAGCATTTTTTGCCTTTTCTTGGGCATACTTGTTATGAAAACTCAAAACAGAATGTATATGCAAAGGAGGCAGGAATCATGAAGTTTTATAAGTGCGGCGAATGTCAGAGCATAGCCATGGAAATTGTGCCAGGCAGCAATGCGGAAGGGAAAACCTTCCAGGAACTAGTGGCAAATACCACAGATGCATCGGGGGAAAAGCATGTCCCGGCAGTCACAAAAAATGGTGACATAATTGAGGTAAAGGTTGGAGAACTGGAACACCCGATGTTAAAAGAACATTATATTATGTGGATTTATCTGCAGACCGAGCAGGGAGGGCATCTGAGAGTGCTTTCACCGGAGGATAAGCCGGAGGCAGAGTTTGTGCTGGCGGCGGGTGACAAGGCCATAGCCGCATACGAATACTGTAATCTGCATGGGCTGTGGAAAGCGGAGATAAAATAAATGAAGATTTAATAATAGTTATTGTACGGAAAGAAGCTGCTGCGCTGGCGATAGGCCTCTATCACTGGCGGGCAGTTTTTTTGTTTTATTTTAAGAAATGCTTTGTTGCGATAAAACGTGAAAGTATCTTCACTATAAGACAAAAAATAATATGCACGCTTGGCGCGTCAAAGTGTGCAAGGTCTCCGCTTCGCACTAAACGGATATCCGTTGGATGTCCAGTGCCCCATGAACGGGGGAAGGGGGGAGGTAGGCTTGCCGGCTTTGATTAAAAATACTAGGAGCGAGTTCCGTGAAAATTGGCGTAGTTTCACAAATGAGGTGTGGGGATTTTTGCAAAGTACTGATAAAATGCAGTAAAAAATGCGCGAAAATGCTGATTTCTTTATCGAATATGACAACAATTCTTGCTTTCATAATAATAAAATAAAAGAAAAAATAAACAAACTTAAAGGAGGAATGGATGATATGAAATGGAAACGGCAGATAAGCGTGATACTGAGCCTGTTCTTGTTATGCATGGACATCTATATAGGCGATGGATTGCAGGCGCAGGCGATGGAAAGCGCAGATAAAAGTGAGAGGGAAACGCTTGATTTCAATACAGACTGGCTTTATAGCAGCATGGATTATGAGAACGGGGAGGCAGTCAGGCTGGATGATTCCGGCTTTGACAAAGTCTCGGTACCCCATGCCAATACAGTGCTGGAGACGCACAAAGGGAATGACTTTCCCAATGAGATTGCGTCTTACCGTTTTGTGTCATGGTACCGCAGGCATTTCACGCTGCCGGAGCATTATGCCGGCAAACATATAAGCGTGGATTTTGAGGGCGTTGCCACCATCGCGGATGTGTATCTGAACGGCGATCTGCTGGCAAACCATAAGGGCGCGTATACGGGGTTCTCGGTGGACATTACGGATAAAGTGTACACGGATGGAAGAGAGAACGTACTTGCTGTCCGAGTCAACTCCGAAAGGCAGCCCCAGCTGCCGCCGGAAGGAGGCAATGTGGATTACTGCCTGTTTGGCGGCATCGTCAGGGACGTGAATATGACAATCACAAACCCGGTGCATATAGAGCGGGTGTTTGTCACCACGCCAGGGCTTACCAAAGACAGCGGTGTGGTAAAGAATTGTGTAGATATCCTGAACAGCTCGGATCAGGGGAAAACCTACACTGTTGAGACGGAAGTGCTTGACCGGGAGGGTAAGTCCGTTGTTTCTGTATCGAAACAGACAGAAATCCAGGCAGGCCTCTGGGGAAATGTAGAGATGACTACAGAGGCGATTGACAATCCTCACTTGTGGGATGTGGACGATCCCTATCTGTACACGGCAGTCACGAAAATTATAGACGGAAAGACAATCATCGATACATACCAAACCAGGTTCGGCATGCGTTTTCTGGAGTTCAAGAAAGGGCCGGAAGACGGAAGCTTCTATCTGAATGGAAAGAAGACTGAGATTATCGGTATTAACCGCCATGAGCAGTGGCCCTGGATTGGGCGTGCTGTGCCGGATAAATTGCAGGTGCAGGATGCGGATTTGATTAAGGCGAACGGCATCAATGCGGTGCGCTGTTCTCATTATCCGCAGGATCCTTCTTTTTTGGACCGTTGCGATGAGATTGGGCTTCTGGTGTTTGAGGAACCCCCAGGATGGCAGCATGTCGGTGACAATGAGTGGAAGGCAGAATTTAAGAACAATTTGGAGGCGATGATCCTGAGAGACAGGAACCACCCGTCTATTATCAGTTGGAGCGCAAGGCCGAATGAATCTTCTTCCAAAGGGAATCTCGACTTTAACCGAGAATGTGAAGCTATCTCCAAGCAGCTGGATCCCACAAGGGATACTCATGGCGTGCGCTGGGAGTTTGGTATGCCGGGAGCAGCGGACAGCGACACGCCGGACAATGATGTGGTCGTAAATGACCTCCTGACTGTCAATTACCGTTATCCTGAGAATCCACCCCATATCCCCTATATGGTCACAGAACATTCCAATGACTGGTGGGGAGATGGGTATTCCTGGGCCAAGGATGCCGCTGCCATCAAGTTCATCGATTCTTTTGCGGAGCCTTTGGATTATTTTTACAGAAACGATAAGGTGGCAGGCGGCTTTGGATGGAGCATGTTCGATTATGACAATGAGGTGAACTACACCAAGACGGAGCATGTGTTTTACAGTGGGTTATATGATATTTTCCGCCATGAGAAAGCAGTTTCTTATCTGTACAAATCCCAGATGGAGCCGGGAAACGAGCCGGTTATTTATATTGCAAACAGCTGGACAAAAGAAGGGACAGACACGGATGTTGTTTATGTCATGAGCAACTGTGAGGAAGTGGAACTGTTCGTAAATGGAATATCGAAAGGGAAGATAAAACCTAATAAGTATGAGAACCTGCCTCATCCCATTTATGAGTTCAAGAATATAACGTATGCAGAGGGGGAGCTGAAAGCGGTCGGCTATATCGGCGGCAAGCAGGCAGGCGAGTATGTCCGCAAGACGCCGGGAGCGGCAGTGCGCCTGATTGCAGAGGCAGATTATAGTACGCTGACGGCAGATGGGACGGATATGACAAGCGTGTCTGTCACGGCAGTGGATGCCAATGGCAGCCATGTGCCTTTTGCGGCAAACAAGATTAATGTTGCTCAGACAGGCGGCGCAGAAACCACCCTGATTTCAGAGCGTAACGCAGAGCTTGAGAATGGTAAAATTGCCTTTCTTGTCCAGTCTGTCCGCGATTCGGCAGGAACTGCCCAGTTCACGGTTACCTCAGAGGGGTTGGAATCTGCGTCGGCAGAGATTAAAATAGAACCATTTGTCTCAGAGAACCTTGTGCCTGCCGTGCAGACGACAGGCACGGTATCACCGAAATTCCCCAATTCCCTTGCCATCAATGACAACCGGCGGGGAGATGGGCTTTATGAGTTCAATTATCAGGGGAGCGGCTGGGTATATGCCGGGGAAAAGACCGCGCACCAGGGGGATAATCATTACTCGCAACAGGCGGGCGACACCGTGGAAATCCGCTTTGTGGGCACGAACCTCAAATATTATGGGGCTAAGGCGAATAACCATGGGGTTGCTGCGTTTTCCATTGATGGCGGGGCGGAGACGAAGGTTGACTGCTATGCGGCGGCCAGGGATGCGAATGCGTTGCTTTTCGATACAGGCATCGTGGAATATGGGGAACACGTAGTGAAAGTACGGGTGACAGGAGAGAAGAACGGCGCTGCGACGGACTGTTATCTTAATGCAGATAAGATTGAAGTTTCTGCCAAGGGCGGCCAGAATGTCGTGAACGACCATACCATGGGAGATGGGGAATTCCAATTCAAATATTCCGACGGCTGGGCTGCCAGTACGGATGCGTCCTGTTACCAGGGGGACAATTATTGGTCTAACACCAAGGATGCTTCTCTGACCTTCCGCTTCAGCGGCACGTCTGTAAAGTTTTACAGCACGAAAGCCGGCAATATCGGGATTGCCGCTTTCTCTGTCGATAATGGGGCAGAACAGACGGTCGATCTCTACCAGGCGAATAAGGCAGACCAGCAGCTTGCGTATGAGGCGAGCGGCTTAACGCCTGGCTCCCACACGCTGAAAGTCCGGGTGACCGGGGAGAAGAATGCGGCGTCGTCAGACTGCTGCGTGGTAGCGGATAAAATTGAAGTGTCTGCCGGGGATGAAAACTGCAGCCATGAGTGTACGGAGCTGTGGAACGAGGTAGGGGCGTCCTGCGCGAAGCCGGGGTATACAGGAGATACCTACTGTCTGGAATGCGGCGCAAAACTTTCTGAGGGCAAGGAGGTTTTGGCTTCCGGGCATCGCTGGGATAACGGCGTGGTGACGAAGAAACCTACCATAAATAAGACGGGGATAAAGACCTTTACTTGCAGGGTCTGCAAGGTTGCCAGGACAGAGACGGTTGCAAAACGGAAAGCGCCTAAAAAAGGAAGCGTGCTCAAAGACGCTGCCTCCAAGGCGGAATACCAGGTGCTGACGGTCAAGGCTTCCGGCGGGAAAGTGGGCGGAACGGTGTCTTATGTGAAGCCGACCAAAGCTTCTGCAAAGAATGTCGCAGTTCCGGCGAAGATTACCGTGGACGGAGCCACGTTTACCGTGACGGCGATAGCTGATATGGCATTCCGCAACAACCGAAAACTCACAAAAGTGACGGTGGGAAGCAATGTGGCGACGATAGGGGCAAATGCATTCAGCGGATGCACTGCATTGACGAAGCTGACCATTCCTGCCAAAGTCAAAAAGATTGGCAAGCAGGCGTTCTATGGCTGCAAGAAACTGCGGTCTGTCACAGTCAAGACGACAAAACTTACCAAATCTTCGGTGGGGAGCAATGCGTTTAAAGGCATCCATGCGAAGGCGGCTATTAAGGTTCCTAAGAGCAAGGTGAAAACCTACCAGACCATATTTAAGGCGCGGGGGGCAGGCAAAGGCGTCCGCATCGGCAAATAAGGAATAATAAAAAGAAACAAAAATAGAAAAGTGAGGCTATGCGAGATATGAGGAAAAAATGGAAAAAACCAGTCAGTCTGCTGTTATGTCTGTTCCTGATATGCACGAACCTTACAGTCGGAGAAGTATTCCAGGTTCATGCTGAGGGCAGGACAGACGCAGCGCCGTATGAAGGGGTGTATGTGATTGACGACGCCCATACGGCAGATACGGAATATGAAGGGAAAGAGTTCTGCCAGATTGCATTCAGCGAAGGATGGACTTTAGAAGAAGGCGGGGGCGGGCAAGGGTGTTACAATGACACAGACCATTGGACGGATACCGTCGGCGCGACTTGCACGATTTCATTTGTGGGGACAAATTTAAAATTCTACTCACGGATAGGCAGAGGGTTTGGCGCTGCAGATTTTTCTGTGGACGGCAAAGAGGCGGTGAATGTGAATTTCGCCTCGAATATCCAGCAAAATAATGTGTTCCTCTATGAGACGGGGCTTCTGGAGTTTGGGGAGCATGTCCTGACCATAGAGGCGAAAGGCCTGATTGTTGTGGACAGGATGGAAGTGTCCTGCCCCTATGCGTTCGTGAACGACGCTGATGAAGGAACCGGTGCGATGAAGGTGAGCTATCCTTCCGGCACATGGCAGCACCAGAGTTCCGAACAGGATGCCCCGGAAGGCTGTACGCACCATGCAGTCCAGGCGAAAGATGCATCTTTCCAAAAAGACGCGCACTGGGCCATGGATACCGGGGTTTTAGAGATGCAGTTTTATGGCACGTCTGTGAAGTATTATACGGAAAGCCAGAATGGCCGGGTGAATGTCTATATTGATGATATGGATACGCCGGCAGCAACCGGGATTTCCATGCAGACCGGGACTCCGAACCAGGGGCTGGCGTTTGATTCGAGCCAGTTTAAAACGTTAGAGCCGGGACGGCACACCATGAAGGTTGAGATAGCCAGCGGCATCGTGGTGTCAGACCGGTTTGAGGTATGCTGCAGCCATCAGAATGAAGGCACAGTACTCAGGAACAAAAAAGAGGCAACTTGTACAGAAGATGGCTATAGTGGGGATACCCATTACCAGTATTGCGGTCAGAAAGCTGCTGAAGGCGAGGCAACGAAGGCCTTGGGCCATGCCTGGGACGAGGGCGTGGTCACGACAGAGCCGACAGAGACGGAAGATGGGGAAAAGACCTATACTTGTACCCGTCCGGGCTGCGGGCAGACGAGGAAGGAAATAGTCAGCTTTGGATGCAGCCATGAGAATAAGCAGGAGCGGCATCAGGAGGCGACCTGTGAAGAAGACGGCTACCGGGATGCGTTCTATTGCCCAGACTGTGATAAGACAATCTCAGAAGGGACTCCAATCCCAGCATTGGGACACGATTCAGAAATCCGCGGCGCAAAGGAAGCAAGTGGGACGGAAGACGGTTATACAGGGGATACTTACTGTAAGAGAGAAGGCTGCGGCAAACTTCTTGCGAAAGGCGAAGTGATTTCCAAGGCGGTTGCCGTGGTAAATAACGCAGTTACGGGGACAGAAAATTTTCAGTTTCATTTCAGCGAGGGCTGGACGTATGAGAAGGCAGAGGCGTCCGTAGGCTGTTATGAAGATGACAATCATTGGTCCGATACTGTGGATGCAGTTCTTACATTTCAGTTCACCGGCACGTCGGTCCGGTATTATGGACAAAAAGCAGCAAACCTCGGCTATGCAGCATTCTCGGTTGACAATGGAGAGGAAGAGGAAATCAGCATGTACCAGGCTCAGAAAGAGAATCAGGTGCTGGTTTATAAGTCAGGGGATTTAGAACCGGGCATACATACGCTGAAAGTCCGGGTGACAGGGAAAAAGGGTGCGGGCAATGGACACGTCGTAGTTGCAGACCGCATTGAGGCGTACTGCAGCCACAAAGGGGAAGAGACGGAAAGCCGCGATGTGGCGGCGACATGTACGGAGCCGGGTTACACAGGGAGTGCATTTGGCAGGCTGTGCGGGCAGAAGGTGTCTGATGGCGTAAAGACTGGGGATGCGCTGGGACATACAGAGGAAATCCGCGAAAGCAAGGCGGCGACATGTACGGAGCCTGGGCATACGGAACAGAAATATTGTACGCGGTGTGAGCAGATTACCGAACCAGGCGAAGAGATTGCGGCTCTGGGCCATAAAGAAAAAGTCCGGGAGGCCGTTGCGGCAACATGCACGCAGGCGGGCAGCACGGGGGAGACATATTGCGAGACTTGTAAGGAAATCCTGAACGCTGGCGAGGTTATTCCTGCGCTTGGCCATGCCGAAGAGACGCGTGATGTGGCGGCAACGTGTACGGAGCTAGGGTATATGGGACAGAAATACTGCACGAGATGCAACGAGATTATCAGCCAGGGCGAAGAGGTAACTGCCCTGGGGCATCAATGGGATGCAGGCGTGGTCACAAAGCAGCCGACAGCTGACGAGCCAGGGGTTAAGACATATACTTGTACCCGCGAGGGCTGCGGAAAGACCCGGACGCTCGATTTGCCGGCGACTGGAAGCGGTGAGGGCTGCGTTCATGAACATACAGAGATTAAGGATGTGGCGGCAACGTGTACGGAAAACGGCTATGCAGGCGCAGTCTACTGTAACGACTGCCAGAAGGTGATTGCCGAGGGGGAACAGGTTCCTGCACTTGGGCATAACCCGGAAGTACGCGATGCAAAAGAGGCGAGCGGGACAGAGGACGGCTATACCGGGGATGCTTATTGCAAGCGGTGCAGCGAATTGCTTGAAAAAGGCGAGGTAATCCTCAAAGCATATGCGGTGGTAAACAATGCTGTGACAGGAAGCGGGGCATTGGAATTTAACTTTTCCGAAGGCTGGACGTATGAAAAGGCGGATACGTCCGTGGGCTGCCATGAGGATGATAACCATTGGTCCGATACAGAAGGGGCAACCCTGACCTTTCAGTTTAACGGCACGTCTGCGAAATATTACGGGCAGAAAGCAAGCAACCTTGGCTATGCGGCATTTTCCGTTGATGACGGAGAGGAAGAGCTTGTGAACCTTTACAGTGCGGAGAAAGAGAATCAGGCGTTGGTTTATAAAACAGGAGATCTGCAGCCGGGGCAGCATACGCTCAAAGTCCGTGTGACCGGGCAGAACGGCGAGGGAGGCGGCCATGTCGTAGTGGCAGACCGCATGGAAGCGTACTGTAGCCACAAAGGAGAAGAGACGGCAAGCCGTGATGTGCCGGCGACGTGTACGGAACCAGGCTATAGCGGGGAGACCTATGGCAAGATATGCGGGCAGAAAATTTCCGACGGACAGGCGACAAGCGCGCTGGGGCATAAGGAGAAGCTGCGGGGAGAGAAGCCGGCAACTTGCGTGGAAGCAGGACATACGGGAGAGAAGTACTGCGCCGCTTGCAACGCCGTTCTTGATTCCGGCAATGAAATCTCTGCGCTGGGGCATCAGTGGGACGAAGGCGTGATTACGAAACAGCCGACAGTCAGCCAGACCGGGAGAAAGACTTATACTTGCACAGTGTGTAAGGATACCAGGACGGAGACCATAGCAAAACTCTCATCACCAAAGCCGCCGAAAAAGGGAAGCATACTGAAAGACGCTTCGTCCAAAGCGCAATACAAGGTGCTGAGCGCGAAAGTTTCCAAAGGGAAAGTAACGGGGACGGTTGCCTATCAGAAGCCGATCAAAGCCTCTGCCAAAACAGTCACGGTCCCGGCAAAAATTACGGTGGGCGGCGGGACATATACCGTGATATCTATTGCAGATAAGGCGTTCCGCAATAATAAAAAGATTACGAGGGTAACGGTGGGAAGCGGCGTCAAGACCATCGGCGCCAATGCGTTCTATGGGTGCGGCAAGCTCAGCACGTTGACTCTGGGCAAAAATGTTACCGCAATAGGAGCGAATGCGTTTGGCAAATGTGCCGTGCTGAAGAAACTTACGGTTCCGGCCAAGGTGGCGAAGATTGGCAAGCAGGCGTTCTATGGCTGCAAAAAACTGAAAACGATTACCGTCAAGACAACGAAGCTGAAAAAATCTTCTGTGGGGACAAAGGCATTCATGGGCATCCATGCAAATGCAGTAATTAAAGTGCCCAAAAGCAAGCTGAAAGCCTATAAGTCCATATTCAAGGCGTGCGGAGCAGGAAAGAAAGTAAAAATAAAAAAATAGAAAAATCAGTTCCAATAAGGCAGGTTTTGTGGTAAAATACCATCTGAATTAGAAGAAAGGATGGTATATAAGGCAGAGCCTGCCTTATAGTAACGGAGGATATGATAAAAGTTGTAAAGTTTGGCGGAAGCTCCCTGGCAAGCGCAGGGCAGTTTTCCAAAGTCGGGAAGATTATCCGCGCGGAGGAGAGCCGCAGATATGTGGTTCCCAGCGCTCCGGGGAAACGTAATCCCAAGGACACGAAGGTGACGGATATGCTGTACCAGTGTTATGCGTTGGCAGAGAAAGAAGAAGATTTTGCGATAGTATTGAGGAAAATCAAAGAACGGTATGAAGCAATCATCAATGGGCTGCACCTGAAATTATCTTTGAATAAGGAATTTGAGGAGATTGCGGAGAATTTCAGGAAAAAGGCAGGAGAGGATTATGCGGCTTCCCGTGGGGAATACTTAAATGGCATCATAATGGCAAATTACCTGGAATATGAGTTCATTGACGCGGCAGAGGTTATCCGCTTTGATGAGGAAGGGGAGTTTGACGCAGATAAGACGAACGAGATTTTGTCGGAACGCCTGAACGGATGTGAGCATGCCGTGATACCCGGGTTCTACGGTGCAAAAGAAGACGGCACGGTAAAGACGTTCTCCAGGGGCGGTTCAGACATCACGGGATCCATTGTGGCAAAAGCCGTGCAGGCGGACATTTATGAGAACTGGACGGACGTCTCCGGCTTCCTGATTGCAGACCCGCGGATTATTGAGAATCCCAAGGGCATCAAGGTAATTACTTACCGGGAACTTCGGGAGCTTTCCTACATGGGGGCGACCGTGCTTCATGAGGACGCCGTATTCCCGGTGCGCAAAGCAGGCATACCTATCAATATCCGCAATACCAACGAGCCGGAAGACGAGGGCACGCTGATTGTGGAAAGCACTTGCCGTATGCCGGATTATACGATTACAGGGATTGCGGGCAAGAAAGGGTTTGTGGCAGTAAATATTGACAAAGACATGATGAATTCTGAGGTTGGGTTTGGGCGTAAGGTACTGGAGGCTTTTGAGAAATATGGCATTTCCTTTGAACATCTTCCCTCCGGCATTGACACCATGACGGTGTTTGTACATCAGGAGGAATTTGTGGGCAAGGAGCAGCAGGTACTTTCTGCCATCCACCGACTGGCGCATCCGGACAGCATAGAACTGGAGAGCGACATCGCGCTGATTGCCGTGGTTGGCCGCGGTATGCGTTCCACGCGGGGGACGGCGGGCCGGATTTTCTCCGCGCTGGCCCATGCAAATGTCAATGTGAAGATGATCGATCAAGGTTCCAGTGAGCTGAACATCATCATTGGCGTCAAGAGCAGTGATTTTGAGACGGCCATCCGGGCAATTTATGATATATTTGTAGAAACAATGCCTTAGGAATTTGGCAGGATAAGAAGCAGGGAGGGGGAATCCTATGACGCCGGCAGACCGAAAGCGTCTGATTGCAGAACTTGCACAGGAATTGTCTGAGGACGGGAGGCTTAAGATGTCCCGCAATTTCACACAGCATGGGCGTACCTCTGTGTATGACCACAGCGTTCGCGTGGCATATTACAGCCTGAGCCTGGCGGAGCGGCTGCATCTGGACCGGCACAGGCGTGAGCTGGTGCGTGGCGCCCTCCTGCATGATTACTTTTTGTATGACTGGCATGAGAAGGACAGGAGCCACAGCCTTCATGGTTTCCGCCATCCGTTTACAGCGTTGCGCAATGCGGAAGCAGATTTCGTGCTGAGCAAACGGGAACGCAACATCATACTCCGCCATATGTTTCCTTTGATTCCCCTGCCCCCATCCTGCTTGGAAGGCTGGATTGTGTGCATGGTAGATAAAGGATGTTCGATTTATGAGGTAATAAAATGACAGAGCAGAATCGTAAGAAGGAAATTAAATGGGATAAGCTGGACAATACGGCAAATGTGTTCCCGGTCATTGCCGGGGAGAGCATGACTAATGTCTATCGGATTTCCGTGACCTTGCACGAAGAGATACAAAAAGAGCTTCTGCAGGAAGCTTTGGAGCATGTGCTGCCCTGGTTTGACGTGTTCCGTGTGCGTATCCGCTATGGCGTGTTCTGGTATTATTTTGAGACAAACCAGAAGCCTGCCCCGGAGGTGAAAAAGGAGTATCGGTATCCCTGCCAGTTTATCTCTCCTAACCGTAACAGGAATTATCTGTTCCGGGTCAATTATTATAAGAACCGCATTAATTTAGAGGTCTTCCATGTGCTTACGGACGGTATGGGAGGCATTACTTTTTTGAGGGAGCTGACCTACCAGTATCTTCGCCTTGCGCATCCCGAGCTAAAGGAGAAGCTGGGAGACGGGCTGTGCAGCGACACTTCCCTGAACCGGGAGGACAGTTATCTGAAAAATTACAAAAAAAGCCATAAGAAAGGCTACAAGACGGCGCGTGCGTTCCAGGTGAAAGGGGAAAAGCTGAGGCCTTTGGAGCTTGGGGTGATGCATGGGTATATGTCTGTCCAGGATCTGAAAAAAGCCTGCCGCAGTTATGACGTTTCCATTAACGAATACCTGGCGGCGGCTTTTCTGTGGAGCATTTACCAGGAGTGCTTGCACGGCGCTCCCTCCAAGCGTCCCATTAGCTCGTGTGTGCCGGTAAATCTGAGGCCCTACTTCAATTCCATTACCATGAAGAATTTCTTTGTCATTGTCTCTGCGGTCTTCCATCCCCAAAAAGAAAGCTATTCTTTTGCGGAGGTCGCGCAGATTGTGGCGGAAAGCCTGCGCAGCCAGATTAACCGGGAGCATCTGGAAAATCTTTTTGCCTATAACGTTTCTAATGAGAAAAACTTTATTTTGCGCGCAGTGCCGCTGTTTCTTAAGAACATTGCCATCCGCTATGTTTACCATAACAGCGCCCGGGCAAATACCACGACTGTGACGAATATCGGCAATATTCAGGTGAAGGAAGAATACCAGGAATATATCAGGGATTTCAGCGCCATGCTGTCCATGTCCGAAGGGCAGGATATCAAAGGCACCATCTGTTCCTACCGGGATACGCTGGTATTTACCATCAGCAGCAGCCTTGCGGATGTTTCCGTGCAGCGGGGCTTTTTCCGTAGGTTAGCGGAAGATGGGATTGCAGTGCGGATTGAGACGAATGGGGTGTATGGCGAATAAAGGAATGCAGGCATTCCACGGTATCTGGAGCCTGGAGGAATATAAGGTGAATGGAGTATAAGACGAATGAGAGAATGCAAGAAATGCCATGTGCAGATTTTGGATGATACGAGCATCTGTCCCTTGTGCAGCAGCGTGCTGGAAACTTGCGGGGACGAAAGCTGGCATAATGGTTATCCCGATGTAAAGGCCGTCTCCAAGAAGCTGAGTTTTGTAGTACGTCTTTACAGTTTCCTGGCAATCATCATTGAGGCGGCTTTCGTCATTATCAATTACCTGACCTTCCATGGGATTTGGTGGTCTGCAATCAGCGGGATTATCATTTTATATTTTTTTGTGACGTTAAAATATTCATTGCAGCGCAGCAACGGCTATAAGACTGTAATTTTGGTGCAGCTGATCGGAGCAGTGCTGTTAGTCATAGCCACGGATAATATTATCGGTTACCAGGGATGGTCTGTCAATTATGTGCTGCCAAGCGCAATTCTTTTGCTGGACGCTACGATAGCCATATTGATGGTCGTGAACGTCTCTAACTGGCAGAGTTATATGCTGATGCAGATTCTGACAGTTCTTTTGTCCGGCGGCTGTGTGTTGCTGTGGAGATTTCATATCATCGGAAGCCCAGTACTGACATTGATGGCCCTGGCAATTTCATTGTGTATGCTTTTAGGGACGTTGATTTTCGGAGAACGCAGGGCGCAGACGGAGCTGAAACGGCGTTTTCATGTATAGGGGGCAGCAGGAATGGGATTACGGAAGGAGAAAGCCATGCGGGAAGTCAGCATACAAGGAAAGGTCATCCGCGATATGATTGCGCATGTGACGAATGACCATCTGATTGGAAAGAAAATTAAGACCGGGGAGCTGCGGAAGAAGCTGGTGGAGCCAAAGTGGAGATGCCCGGACTGTTTCTGCATGACAGAAATAAAGATGAAGCGTTTCCGGATGGAATACCTTTGCCGGAGGGAAAATCCCAGGACGGATTATGTCATCCTGCAGCTGCACGGCGGCGGCTACATCGGAGCCATGCGCAATGCATACCGCTCCTTTGCCGGGCTATACTGTGAGGTCAGCAAGGGCATGGATGTGCTGACGATAGATTACCGGGTGGCTCCTGAGGAGCCTTACCCGGCGGCACTGGAAGATGCGTTGGAAGCCTATGAGTGGCTGAAAGCTGCCGGTTGGCGCAGCAGGCAGATTATCGTAGCTGGGGACTCGGCAGGAGGAGGGCTGGCGCTGGCTCTTTGCATGTATCTGAAAGACCATAACCGGAGGCTGCCTGGAGGGCTGGTGCTGATGTCGCCCTGGGCAGACCAGACGGCAGGAGGGCCTTCCTACCTGGATAATTTTGAACGAGATCCCTTGTTCGGGAACACGACAGACAGCCTGATATACAACCGGGATTATGCGGGACTGCATGACATGAAAGATCCCTATATTTCCCCGGTGTTTGGGGAATATTGGGGGTTCCCGCCAATGCTCATACAAGCGGGGAGCATAGAGATGCTGCTGAGCGATTCCATTGGCGTTGCCTACAAGGCAAAGAAGCAAGGGGCAAAAGTACGTCTGAGCATCTATGAAGGGATGTTCCATGTTTTTCAGATGGGTATGATGATGATGCCGGAATCGAAAAGGGCCTGGCGGGAAATTGGCAGATATTTTGAGGTACTGACCGGGAAATGACAGGGCTGCGGCAGGCTGGGACGCGGGAGTTGGAGCCTCACTTTGCACAGGCAATGAGGCTTGACAACCGGGGAACTGGAAAATTATAATAGAAATGGCAAGAAACGGATGAAGAGAAAGGTGATATATATGAGAAGATTGAGACAGATAATGGGCATACTGTTATCATGGCTGTTATTGATAGGAATTTTCCAATTTATGCCGATAGATACAGAGGATAATCAGGTGCTGGCAGCGGCTGTGCCGTCAGGGGACAATAGCTTATCTTCCCTGAGTATTTCACCGGGAACCTTATCTCCGGCATTTCAGTACAACGTTGTAGATTATACGGCATCCGTAGGAGCAGATGTGACCAGCGTGGAAGTCAGTGCCCAGCCGTCCAATGAGACGGCGACCATAGAGTCGGTGTCCGGCAATACGGATTTAAAAGAAGGGGAGAACCTGGTAAGCATTGTCGTAAAGGCAGAAAATGGCGTGGCGGCCACATATAAGATTGTGGTCACCCGACAGGCAGGAGGCAGCACGCAGGACCACGATCCGGCAGACACCCAGCAGCCGGCAGATGCCACAGAGAGTGCGGATGGAGGGCAGCAGGGAATTACCATAGACGGGCATCCGTTCGATCTTTCACCTACGGTTCCGGCAGACGTCGTTCCGGCGGATTTCACAAAAACTACAGTCGAATATCAGGGGCAGCAGGCGGAAGCCCTTTCTTTTGATAAAGCAGAACTCACATTGGTATACCTGACTACGCCAAGCACGGACGTAAAAAACATGCTTGCCGTATATGAGGAAGCGGGCGGCAATTTTTACCCATTCCGCAAAATACAGCTTGATGAAGTAAATTACCTGATTATCCTCAATCCGCCAGCTGAGGCAGGGCTGCCACAGGGGTATGAGGAGACGACAGCCTCTCTGGGGGAAATCGGAAGCGTACCGGCCTATAGCAAGCCAGGCGACGTCCCTCAGGCTGATGGCGTACAAGCGGGAAATGACGGGCAAGCGGCAGCAGAAGGCACGCAAGAGGGAAACGAGGAAGGATTGCCTGCAGACGGAGAAACCGTATCCGGCGAGGCTGGTTTTTCCATCATTTACGGGATCAGCAGCTTTGGTAACAAAGGATGGTACCAGTATGATTCCTTAGAGTCTACGTTCCAGCGTTATGTCCCGACAGAAGCGGCGGAACCCGACATAGAGGACAATCAGGACAGTGAGGAGGGTGAAGAGCCAGGTGCAGAGATGCAGAGCCTGCAGAAAGCATATATGGACATGGAAGAGCAATATAATAACCAAAAAGATACATCGAGGAAAACAACGGCCGTGCTGGTATTCATTATCGCCGTGCTGATTGTGGTAGCAGTCAACTTGCTGCTCCGCGGAAAAAGAGGCGACGCGGATGAGCTGACAGAAGAGGATTATGATGAGCTGACGGAGAAGGTCAGGGAACAGGTAAAGATTGCCCGCAAATCCCGCCGCGAAGGGGTGATGTCAGGGCCGGGGAAGGAAGAGGCCGGGGTGGACGACCTGTGGCCTGACGACACAGTGCCTAAGGCAATTCTCAAACAGCAGACGAAGATTATCCCGGAGCTGGGCGCAGATATCAAGCCGCAGAAGACATCTCAGACAAACAGCAGCCTTAAGGCGGATAAGAAACTGAATCACAGGATGGAAAAAGGGAAAGAGCCAAAGCCGGACAGAATGGCCGGGGTTAAGGCAGACAGAATGGCCGGGGCCAAATCAGACAGAATAGCCGGGGCCAAATCAGACAGGATGGCCGGAGCCAAGGCAGATAGAAAGCAGGAAGTATGGGCCGACAAGAAACAGGTGAGGATGCCGGAGCCAAAGGCAGAACGGATACCGGAACCGGGACTGGGGCCAGACGATGATTTTGAGGTAATAGATCTGGAGGATTTATAGAATGCATAGACAATATACAGGACAGGCAAAAAAGGCTTTGGACCTTGCGGGCAAATTGTCCAGGAAGCTGAAGCATAATTATATCGGTACTGAGCATATCCTGGCGGGACTGATTCAGGAAAAGAATGGCGTTGCAGCCCAAGTTTTAGTGGAGAATCAGGTGGAGGAAGGGAAGCTTCTGGAACTGATAGCCGATTTGATTGCGCCGGGCGAGGATGTCGTGCTTAAGGACAGGGACGGATACTCTCCCAGAACCCAGCGCGTGCTTGACACGGCGGAGAAGGAGGCAGCGCGTTTTGGCAGTGAGAAAGTAGGGACGGAACATCTTCTGCTGGCGTTGTTAAAAGAAAATGAATCTGCTTCTGTGCGGTTATTGAATACGATGGGAATCAATCTGCAGAAACTTTATGTGGAACTTCTGGTGGCAATGGGACAGGAAGGAAGTTTTTCCAAAGAAGAATTGAAATCGGCGAAAGTGCGGAAGAAAAATCTGGAGGCCACGCCGGTGTTGGATCAGTATTCCAGAGACCTGACCCGCCTGGCATTGGAAGGAAGGCTGGATCCGGTGATTGGGCGGAAAGAAGAAATCCGCAGGGTCGTTCAGATTTTAAGCCGCAGAGGGAAGAATAACCCCTGCCTGATTGGAGAACCAGGCGTGGGGAAGACGGCGATTGCAGAAGGGCTTGCCCAGCAGATATCCCTGGGGCTGGTACCGGAATCTGTGGCGGATAAACGAGTGATTACCCTGGATCTTTCCAGCATGATTGCCGGCTCTAAATACCGCGGGGAATTTGAGGAGCGTATCAAGAAAGTCATCCGTGAGGTGACCGGGGCAGGAAATATCCTGCTGTTCATGGATGAGCTTCATACAATCATAGGAGCAGGAGGCGCGGAGGGGGCAATGGACGCTTCCAATATTCTGAAACCCTACCTTGCAAGAGGGGAACTGCAGATGATAGGCGCGACTACTGTAGAGGAGTACCGCAAATATATAGAACGGGACGCAGCCTTAGAGCGGCGTTTCCAGCCGGTGATGGTAGAGGAACCTACCGTAGAGGATACCATAAAGATTCTCAATGGGCTGCGCAGGCTATATGAGAAGCACCATCAGGTAGAGATTACCGACGAGGGCTTAGAGGCAGCGGCCAGGCTTTCTGAGCGGTATGTCTCTGACCGGTTCCTGCCGGATAAGGCGATTGACCTCATGGACGAAGCGGCAGCCCGCGTGCGGCTGCAGGGTGTGAAATCATCTGCGCAGCTGCAGGATATTGCGGCGGAAATCAACCGTGTGACGGAGGAACTGGAAGACGCCATCCGAGACATGGACTTAGATTTGGCGTCTGAACTCCGCCGGGAAAAGGAGGAGCTTCAGCGTGAATCCCAGAAACTACAGAAAAAGGCGAAGAAAGCGTTAAAGCAGAAGAAGGCAAAGGTAGGAGAGAATGAAATCGCAGAAGTGGTTGCGCAGTGGACGAAGATTCCGGTAAAGAAACTCGCCGAGGAGGAGACCGCAAAGCTGCGTAAGCTGGAAAGCGTCCTGCATAAACGGGTCGTCGGACAGGAAGAGGCGGTCAGTGCCGTGGCAAAGGCAGTGCGCCGCGGCAGGGTAGGGCTGAAAGACCCGGGACGCCCCATTGGATCTTTCTTGTTCTTGGGACCTACCGGCGTCGGCAAGACGGAGATTTCCAAGGCGTTGGCGGAAGCCATGTTTGGCAGCGAGGAATCTATGATCCGTGTAGACATGTCGGAGTATATGGAGAAACATAGCGTGTCTAAGATGATTGGTTCCCCTCCCGGATATGTGGGATATGACGAGGGCGGGCAGCTCAGTGAGAAAGTGAGACGCAATCCCTATTCCGTCATATTATTTGATGAGATTGAGAAAGCGCATCCAGATGTGTTCAACATCTTGCTGCAGGTATTGGATGACGGTCATATTACAGATGCCCAAGGCAGGAAAGTGGATTTTAAAAATACGGTAATCATCATGACGTCCAATGCCGGGGCGCAGTCAATCATCGAGCCCAAGGCATTAGGTTTTGCTTCTGTGGAAGACGCGAAGCAGGATTACGAGCGGATGAAAGGCAGCGTCATGGAGGAGGTGCGTAGGATTTTCAAACCGGAATTCCTGAACAGGATTGACGAGACCATTGTATTCCATGCGCTGACCAAAGAAGACATGAAGAAAATCGTGACGCTGATGACGAAAGCGTTTGCCGACCGCTGCAAAGAGCAGATGGGCATCACGCTGCATATTACAGGAAGCGTTAAGAGCCATATCGTGGAGACTGCATACGAGCCCAAATATGGGGCGCGGCCTCTGCGCCGCAAAATCCAGAACGAGCTGGAGGATGGGCTTGCCGAGGAAGTGCTTGCAGGCAGGGTGAAGCGTGAGGATGTGGTGGAAATCACAATGAATAAGAAGGAGATTCAGTTTACAGTAGCATCTTGAGAGAGATAAGAGAAAATCAAGCTTACCGCCTGAGACAGTCAGGCGGATGTGGAGAGAGTAAAGATGAAACATGCAGCAAGGGTTCGGACAGCGGCTATCACAATAGCAATTATTCTGGCATCGTTGGCTTTTCATTATTTTGGCGCGGCAGGCCTATGGGACATTGGAATTTCCGACAGGCTTAACCAGCGGGAATCGGTGACCGACAAGAACATTTATATTATAGGCATTGATGACAAGACCTTGGAGAAGTATGGGCCGGTCAATACCTGGAGCAGGGAAATCCCGGCGAAGCTGGTGGAACTTCTCAGTGCGGATGGGGCAAAGCCGGCTGTAATCGGCTTCGATATCATTTACAGCGAGCAGGCAGACGAGCAGGCGGACAATCAGTTTGCCGACGCCTGCCGGGAGGCTGGCAATGTTGTCGTGGCGCGTAGTTTTGCGTTCAAGGAAATGCCGGAGACGGATGAAAATGGAAAGGTCACTTATAACCCCTATCATGTGGATTATGTAATTGAGCCTTATGAAAGCCTCCGCGGGAGTGCCGTCCACGGATATGCCAACACGACGGTCGATGCAGACGGCTATGTACGCCAGGCGATGGCGTATATTGATTATGAGGGAGAGCGGGCATACAGCCTCTCCTCACAGGTATATAAGATGTATCAGGAGAGCAGGGGAGAGGAAGCAATATTCCCGGCGACTTATGGCAGAAGCAACCGGTTTTATTTTACATATTCTGGAAAGCCTGGCGGCTATAACGTGGTATCTATGGCAGATGTGCTGGACGGGAACGTGGATGCCAAGATATTCCAGGGGGCGGTTGTCCTGGTGGGAGCTTATGCCGTAGGTATGCAGGACTCCTACACGCCGGCTATCACACACAACAGCCAGATGTACGGAGTGGAAATCCATGCAAACATCATCGAGGCTTTGCTGGAGGGAAAAACGCAGACGCCGTTACCGCCGCTTCTCTATGCGCTTGCAGCCGCCATGCTGTGCGGGGTATTTTTTGTAGCGGCATGTAAGCTCAAGATGCTGCCGACCGGCATCATATTTGTTTTGCTGGCAGCGTTGGATGTAGTATTTGCCAGGGCCATGTACCGGCAGGGAAGCATTGTGCCCGTTATACTGTTGCCGATTGTGCTGGCAGTCATTTTCCTGGCACGGGTTATTCAGGGTTACTTAACGGAAATTATGCGCAGACGACGGGTGGTTAACGTATTTAAACAGTATGTTGCGCCTCAGGTTGTCGATAAAATCAGTAAGGACAGGGATTTTGAACTGGTGCTTGGCGGGGAGAACCGCCATGTGGCCGTACTTTTTGTGGATATCCGTGGGTTTACTACCATGTCGGAGAGTATGCAGCCAGAGGAAGTCGTGGAGATTTTAAATGAATATCTGAGCCTTACGACAAAATCTATTTTTGCCAATGGGGGGACTCTTGATAAATTCGTGGGGGATGCCACAATGGCAGTATTTAACGCTCCTTTTGCGTTGGATGATTATATTTTCCGCGCTGTCTGTACGGCATGGGACATGAGGGCAGGCGCGGACGCGCTGGCAGCCAAATTCGAAAAGCGTTATGGCGAGAGTGTTGCTTTTGGGATTGGCGTCAACTGTGGAAATGCAGTCGTTGGGAATATCGGTTGTGAGTTCCGCATGGACTATACGGCCATCGGGGATACCGTCAATACGGCAGCCCGCCTGGAAAGCAATGCTAAGCGGGGACAGATTTTAATCAGCGAGGAAGTATATGAGGCGGTAAAAGAGCGGGTTGCCGTGACGCCGATTGGCGAGATACCCTTGAAAGGAAAGAGCAAGGGCGTATTTGTATATCAGTTAGACGAGGTGAAAAAGTAAATGAGCAGAGGATACATTATCCCGGACAGAGAGGACATGGAACGGTCAGTCTGCCTGGCGGGAAAATATGGGTGTGCATTTGAATATAACGATTTTTTCAAGCCGGAAGTATTGGACAATCCTAAAAAACAGGAAGAGATTATCAATTTCTATGCGAAGTACCGCAGTGATTTTTCCGAAGACACGATGCACGGCGCGTTTCTGGATGTGACTATCCACAGCAGCGATCCGTTGATCCGGGACGCATCCATATTGCGGCTGCGCCAATCGATGGATATTGCCAGCCGTATGGGGCTTAAAGGCGTGGTGTTCCACACGGGGAGGCTGGGAGGGTTCCGTGCAAGCAACTACCTCAGGCTTTGGCATGATACCAACCGCCGTTTTTTCTCAGAGCTTGCGGAAGAATACCCTAAGCAGCAGATATATATGGAGAATATGTTTGACGAGGCGCCGGATGTGCTGGCAGGGCTGGCAGAGGCAATGGGAGAGGTAAAGAATTTCGGCGTCTGCTTGGATTATGCTCATGCAGCCCTGACTGACTGCCCGCAGCAGGAATGGGTACAGACGCTGGCGCCCTACATCAGGCATATCCATGTCAATGACAATAATTTGAAAAATGACTTGCATCAACCCATAGGGCAAGGTAAGATTGAATGGAAGGATTTCAGCAGGCTGGTAAACGAATATGGGATAAAGGCAAGCGTGTTAGTGGAGGTAAGCGGCTGTGCGGGACAAGAGGAGTCGCTGGAATATATGGAACATCATAAAATATATCCATTTCACGGAGAGAGAAGGAGAGATTAGATGCGCCTGGAATATGAAGATTTCAAAAAAATACTGAATATTGGCATCAATCTGTCTACCGGCAGGGACAGGAATAAGATTTTAGCATCCATTCTTGAGAGCGGGATGGAGATTACCAACTGCGATGCGAGTACATTATATCTGTATGAGAATGACCAGCTGTCGTTTAAAATCATGAAAACCTTATCTATGGGAATCAGCAGGGGCGTGGATGGTGAAGCCATCACAGATATTCCGCCGGTTGCCATGAAAGAGGAGAATGTCTGCGCTTACACGGCAATCCACCGGGAGATTGTCAATATCCCGGATGTATATGACAGTGACCGCTTTGATTTCTCCGGCCCCAAGCAGTATGATTCGCTGACCGGCTACCACACGAAGTCACAGCTTGTCATCCCGTTGGAGAATAATGAGAATGATTTGATTGGCGTACTGCAGCTGATCAATGCCATGGACGAAGATGGCAATGTGATTCCCTTTGACAAACAGTATGACATCATCATACGTTCTCTTGGATCCATGGCGGCAATCGAGCTGACGAATCTTACTTATATGGAAGAACTGAAAGCACAGATGTACTCTTTCGTGGAGGCCCTTACGGCAGTACTGGACGAGCGTTCGCCCTACAATGCTTCCCATACGCGGAATGTCGCCAAATATTCGCAGATTCTGGCTGATTATATTACGCAGCTGCACCGAGAAGGGAAATGTGAAGAATTCTTTGACCGGGACAGGAAGGAAAAACTGCTGCTTGCCGCGCTGCTTCATGACATTGGCAAGATTGTGGTTCCGCTTGGCGTGATGGACAAGGCGACCCGCCTTGGAGAGGAATTAGAGAAAGTGGAAGAGAGGTTTGAGCTTCTTGAGTCATTGTATGAAGTTGACATGCTTCGGGGAAGGATTACAGAGGAAGAATACGAAAAGCAGATTGCTGAACTGAGGTCTGACCTTGATTTCATACATAGAATCGATGGCGTGGGTTATCTGAATAATGAAAGTTATGCGCGGGTCTGCAGCCTTTCTTTGAAAAAACATATTAAAGAAAATGGAAAAGTGACGAAATATATAACAGATAAGGAAAAAGCTTGCCTGAGCATCCGTCAGGGAACCCTGACCGTAGAAGAGCGTGAAGTCATGAAGAATCATGTTGTCGTGACAGAAAAGATCCTCAGCAAGGTTCGCTTTAATAAAAATTTTTCAATAGTGCCCAAATGGGCGGCATCCCATCATGAATTTCTGAATGGAACCGGTTATCCTAAGCAGCTGACTGCGGAGGAGCTGGATTTAGAGACACGGATTCTGACGGTAGCAGATATTTACGATGCCTTGACAGCAATCCGCCCTTATAAAAATGCGATTCCAGATAATAAATCCATTACCATGCTTAAGAACATGGCAGAAGAAGGAAAGGTGGACGGCCAGATTGTCAGCTGGCTTTCCGAGGCATTAAAAAAGGAGGTATGACTAACATGAAAAAGAAATGGAAAGGATGGCTCTGTCTCTGCCTTGCATGCGCACTTTGCTTTGCATTCCTACCGACAGCGGTAAATGCAGACGGTGAGTTTGCGAACTTGAGGCTGTACACCGGATCGGCCAGGGTGACGTCAGATATGTATGTGTCTGATGATATAGGAACATATGCGGAGAGTGTGAACGAGAACTGCCCGGCCGGCTATACGCAAGATGGATATAGGCTGTGGCGGGTTGACGACGCTAAGTACACGGTTGCCAGCAGATGGGTCAGTGCCAGCGAGGCTGACTGGCCGGCTTATATGACTGGGTATTTTGCGCCAGAAAACGTGGTGCTTGCGCCGAACTGGGTACCGGAATATTCAGCAAATCCTATAACAGCGGAGAATCCAACCGTAGTTATCGGTGATGGCAGCGCGCAGGACAGGGGAGAGTTCTATTACCAATGGCTTCATGAACGCAGGCTTGTGGACATAGGGAACTACCATGATGAAACGGAGCAGATAAAAGCCGCTGAGGCAGTCAACGCAGCTTATAACAGTGAGAGCGGAAAGTGGGTTACCGGTAACGGACAGCCTTATATGGAACTGCGGATTCCGCTGCAGAGAGGCGATGTGGTAGCCGTAAAGAATATCGGCGGCGGCACGAATTCCCAGCAGTATTTCAGCGGTTATCTTAAAGGAGGCAATGGTTCTGCTTATCTGGAGAGCTATGACCACAATAACGATGTCTTTTATGTGACTTCTATGTCAAGTGGCGATTGTTATCTGCATATGCAGAATAATATGGATCCATATAGCCTGGAGGTTTCTGTCACAGTGAGCCGTTACGAAGCTGAAGATGGAGAAGTGGGAACGAAGACATATACAGGAGATGCAGGGAGCTATTGTTGTAAAATCAGCTATGTGAAAAATGGCAGCCAGATTTCATTTCTGACAAATTCTGTCACAATCAAGGCAAATAAACCGGGAGGAGATCAGCCAGGCGGAGATGAACCGGGAGGAGACAATCCAGGAGGAAACGAGCCAGGCGGAGACAATCCAGGAGGAAACGAGCCAGGCGTGGATGAACCGGGAGGAGACAATCCAGGAGGAAACGAGCCAGGAGGAGACAATCCAGGAGGAAATGAGCCAGGCGTGGATGAACCGGGAGGAGACAATCCAGGAGGAAACGAGCCAGGCGTGGATGAACCGGGAGGAGACAATCCAGGAGGAAATGAGCCAGGAGGAGACAATCCAGGAGGAAACGAGCCAGGAGGAAATGAGCCAGGCGGAGACAATCCAGGAGGAAATGAGCCGGGAGGAGACAATCCAGGAGGCAATGAGACAAAAGAGTTTGCGATTGCCAAAGGCCCAGAGACAAAGCAGGGTTCTTTTGCACCCAAAATTAATGGGCAGCAAGTGGATAAAGCCATGCCAGGTCAGACTGTCACGGTAGAAACTTACCCAGCACAGGGTTATAAGACAGAGATTATCACATACCGGAAAACCGACGGAACCGACCAGCCCGTCACAGTACCGATGGGCGGTGATGGGAATGGATGTTTCGTTATGCCGGAATATAATGTTACAGTTGAAGTAAGATTCCACAAGGAGTCTGCAGACGTGGAGCCTTCACAGCCGCCTCTGATTGAGATTGCATTGGATGGTACAAAGCATATCTGGAACACGTTTAGCAGCAATGTTTCCTTTGATTTGATATACAATCAGGCAAAGCAGATTAAGATAAATGTTATGGATGCGGATAACGATGCAGATCCAGGAACAATGCAGTACTGTCTTGCGCATGAGTGCCTTTTCCCGGAGGACAGGGAATATACGCCGCAGGAGATTGAAGAGGTTATCGGCGGGAAGTGGAAAAACAGTAAGGATTCCGTGAAGCTAAAAGCAGACGGCAAGTATGTGTTATATGTAAAAGCCAGTGACAGAGCAGGTAATACTGCCTATGCGAGTACACAAGGAATTGTGATTGATGCTACGGCTCCGGTAATTTCCGGCCTGAAAGATGGAAGCGAGTATTATGGCACGATAAAGTATCATGTGAAAGATGCTAATCTAAAAAGCGTGTCACTAGACGGGAAGAACGTAAAGCCTCAGAAAGGGATGTTCACTATCAAGCCGGATAATGCATCACATAAGATTGTGGCAACGGATTTGGCAGGAAATAAAACTATCTGTGAGGTTTCCGTATACAAGACCTGGATGCGTGACGGGATTAAAAAGAGCGGTGTTTACTCACTGAAAAAAGGAACTGCTTATAAACTTGGCAAAGGAAAGTGGAAAATTATAGGAGACGACACCGTATACAATGGCGGGACTGCGATATATGTGCCGGAGACCGGAGACTATGATTTTCGGAAACAATAGGACAGGGGGATTATCATGCAGAAATCAAAAGGAATGAAGATGGCTGCACTCCTTTGCGGGGCAGTCGTGGCTATTGGAGGAATTGTACTGGTGGCCAGCCATTTCATGAAAGGGCAGGAGCTATACCGCTCTATCCTTATCTATGAGATGGAAGGGACGGCAAATATTGAACGTGAAGATGCCGGAAATATCAAAGCTGCAGAAAATCTTTATCTGGAATCCGGCGACAGGCTTACCGTGGAAGACGGGAGTTCCATGCGGCTCAAATTGGATGACGATAAATATGCCATGGTTGAGGAGAACAGCATCCTTGCCATTGAAGCTGCAGGAAATGCCAAAGATTCCAAAACGAAGATTGAGCTGGTGCAGGGGGCTATAACGAATGAAATCCAAAATCCGCTGAGTTCGGATTCTACATATGAGGTCAATTCCCCGAATTCCGTGATGGCGGTGCGCGGTACGATTTTCCGTGTGGAAGTGACAGACAGCGAGGGAGAGGAATGCGATACGAAGGTATCCGTATTCTCCGGGAAAGTATCTATGAGCCCTATTCTTGAGGATGGGACAGTAGGCGATGAAATTCTTATCGCTGCTGGGGAAGAAGCGGAATGTGTCGGCGACAGCGTTTCCGGGCCAGTCCTGACGGATCCTGCAGAAATTGATTTCCAGAGCCTTCCGCTGCAGGCATTGGATTTCCTGCTTGAACTTGCAGAGCGTGAGGCACCGGTAACTGGTATTTCAAAGGAAGAGCTGAGCGGATTAATTCAGGAAACAGAAGATTGGGAAGATGGCGCTGCATCCGGGGATGCGGAAACTGAGGACAGTGCAGATTTGTACGAAGATACAGAAGAAAATGACACGGACGGATTGGAGTCTGAAGAACCCGAAAGCGGCATGGAATCCGAAAATCAGTCAGGCAGTGCAGGAAATAGCGGCAGCCAGACAGCGTATTCCGGCAGTACGGGAACCGCAAGCGGTAACGGATATACACGAACACCGGGAAACACGAATAATAATCATTCCGGGACAACGTCAGGAATAAACCCGGGGACAACGCCGGGCAGTAATCCGGGGACGACGCCAGGAACGAACCCGGGGACAACGCCGGGCGGTAATCCGGGGACGACGCCAGGAACGAACCCGGGGACGACGCCAGGGACAACACCGGGCAGCAACCCTGGAGTTGGGCAGGCAAAAGAATATACAGTAACATTTATATATCAGGGAGAGGTTTTTGCGACACAGACGGTTAAGGGTGGCAAACAAGCCCAAAAGCCAATATTGAAGCCTGAAAAGTCCGGACATTGGGATTTTGATTTTTCTGATAAGATACAAAAAAATACGACAATTATGTGGAAATAAGACTAGCCGAAAGGGGAGGGGTATGGTATAATTTGACCTGAGGAACCAGGAGGGGCCAGGAGGCTTCTGCCCGGGAAAAATATTTACATTTGCGAGAGCGCAGATTGCAACAGGAGGAAAGTAATATGGCTGTAGTAGAAGAATTGATCCGCATTGACAATGGTGAAGCCCTCAGTTTTGGGAATTATAAGCTGAATTCCAAGTCAAAGGCAGATAACTTTGAATTTGGTGGGGATTTGTATAAGGTCAAGACTTTTAAGGAGATTACCAAGCTTGAACGCAATGGCATGTTTGTGTATGAATCCGTTCCGGGAACTGCAGTGAGCCAGCTTAAGGTGACGGACAGTGGCGTGTCGTTTCAGGTAGAGGGGACGGAAGACGCGCAGATTACGCTGGAACTGGAAGAGCAGAAAGAATACAAAGTTTTGGTGGATAATGTAGATGCCGGTCAGATGAAGACGAACTTGGGAGGAAAGCTCAGTCTTTCAGTGGAATTGAGCGAAGATAAGCCGGTTGCAGTCAAAATCGAAAAAATTGGGTAAACAGTAGCTTAAGATTCAAAGAAGGGTGTCCGAATGGCCGGGAACAGGCAGGCTTTCAGGACACTCTTTTCTTAATTCTATAGGAAATACCTTGTCACGCTAGAGCGTGAAAGTGCTTTCCTAATAGAAGAAAATTGATATGCACACTTGTGTGAATGGAAAATGTCACTGTGTGACTGTCTTAAGGAATCCCCCAGGCAAGCCTGGTACCCCTTAGGACAAATCTGCACTCGGCGCGTCAAAGTGTGCAAGCCGATCCCTTGTGAATGGGGGAAGGGGGTTGAAGTGGGCTTGCCCACTTTGTTCATTCTGGTAGGAAAGGAGCTATAAGTAGAAATGGCAAAAGGCAAGAAAGTAAGCATTTATTTCTGCCAGTCTTGCGGGTACGAATCCTCAAAGTGGATGGGGCAATGCCCTGGATGCCGGGAATGGAATTCATTCGTGGAAGAGGTGGTGGAAAAAAAGTCTGCGGGGAAGGTAAAAGCAGCGCCGGGAGGGAATGAGGAGCTTAAGCCGGCAAAGATTTCAGAAATTGATATGCAAGCAAAAGAACGGCTGAAGACAGGATTTCAGGAACTGGATCGGGTGCTGGGGGGAGGTATTGTCCCAGGTTCCCTTGTGTTGGTGGGAGGGGATCCTGGAATCGGTAAATCTACGCTGTTGCTTCAAGTCTGCAAGAACCTGGCGGAGACGAAGGATGTCTTATACATATCGGGGGAGGAATCGTTACAACAGATTAAAATGCGCGCACAGCGGATTGGGTATTTTACAGATCGGCTGCAGCTGTTCTGCGATACCAGCTTGGAACGCATTGAACAGGTAATCGGCAGGGAAAAGCCTCAGACAGTGGTCATTGATTCTATACAGACCATGTACAGTGAGGATGTCGGGTCGGCGCCAGGCAGCGTTTCCCAGGTGCGGGAAACTACGGCACGTCTGCTGCAGATTGCGAAGGGAATGGATATCACGGTGTTTATTGTAGGGCATGTGACGAAAGAAGGCGTTGTAGCCGGGCCAAGGGTTTTGGAGCATATGGTGGACACCGTACTCTACTTTGAGGGGGATCGCCATGCTTCTTACCGGATTCTGCGGGGTGTGAAAAACCGTTTCGGATCAACGAATGAAATCGGGGTGTTTGAAATGCGGGAGGCCGGATTGCAGGAAGTGGAAAACCCTTCAGAATTTATGCTGAACGGGAAGCCAGAGGGAGCGTCAGGCTCTGTCGTTGCCTGTTCCATGGAAGGCACGCGGCCGGTTTTGGTTGAGATTCAGGCTTTAGTATGCCACAGTAATTTCGGGATACCGAGAAGGACGGCGGCAGGTACGGATTTGACCAGGGTCAATCTACTGATGGCAGTGCTGGAAAAGAGGGGCGGGCTTGCCCTATCGGGCAGCGATGCTTATGTCAACATTGCGGGAGGGATCCGCATGAATGAGCCGGCAATCGACCTGGGGATTGTCATGGCTCTTGCCTCCAGCTTCAAGGATAAGGCCATTGATGAGAAAATCATCTTTTTTGGCGAGGTTGGCTTAAGCGGTGAAGTACGTGCGGTGAACATGGCGCAGCAGCGCGTATCAGAAGCGAAGAAACTGGGATTTACATCCTGCATCTTGCCCAAAGTCAGTATACCGGGACTGACGGATACGAAAGGCATCAAAATTATCGGCGTAGATAATATCCGGGAAGCAATCGGATGGATAGGATAGGAGGAACTATTATGGACAGGACAGAAATTTTATCGAAGGTAGACCATACATTGCTGGTACAGACGGCAACCTGGGAGGAAATCAGGCAGATTTGCGATGATGCGGTAGCTTTTGGTACGGCGTCGGTCTGCATTCCGCCTGCATATGTAAAACAGGCGAGAGACTATCTGGCAGGGAACGTAAAAGTCTGTACGGTAATCGGCTTTCCTAATGGCTACCAAACCACCAAGGTAAAAGAATTTGAGGCTGTAGATGCCATCCAAAACGGCGCAGATGAAATTGACATGGTGATTAATCTTGGGTGGGTGAAAGAGAAAAGGTTTGATTGCGTGGAGGAGGAGATACGCATCCTCAGGCAGGCTTGCCAGGGCAAGATTCTGAAAGTCATCATTGAGACATGCTTGCTGACAGAAGATGAAAAAATCAGGATGTGTAAGGTTGTGACAGATGCCGGAGCAGACTTTATCAAGACCTCCACAGGGTTTTCGGACGCCGGAGCTACGTTTGCAGACGTAAAGCTTTTTGCTGCAAATGTGGGGCAGGGCATTCAGATTAAGGCAGCGGGAGGCATTGCAAGCTTTGCGGACGCAGAAGAATTTATCCGCCTGGGGGCGGACCGGCTGGGAACCAGCCGGCTTGTAAAAATAGCAAGAAGTGAATCATTATGATGGTATTTGAGACGGAAAAGCGTCCAGGTTTTCCATTTTGCATTTTCTTGAATGGAACTTACGGATACCCGCCGGATGTCCGGTTAGCCATAGATGAGGGTGTTAGGGAATAATGCTCATTTATCCGTTCTGCGATAGAGCGTCCGAACAGAATTTAGAACACAGAGCATGGCAACTCCGCTGTCGGCGAAGACAGCCATCCACATGGACGCATGCCCGGTCAGCCCAAGCACCATGACCAGCGCCTTGACGGCTAGTGCGAATGCCACATTCTGCCATGCAATCCTCGTAGCTGTCTTTGCAATGGAAATAGCCTGGGGGACAGCCTGCATATTGGATGTCATAAACACAACATCAGCAGCTTCGATGGCAGCGTCTGCGCCGCTGCCCATGGCAGCCCCGACATCTGCGCCGGCAAGCACCGGAGCGTCATTGATGCCGTCGCCTACAAACATCACAGAGCCATGCCTGCGGCGAAGTTCCTGAAGCTTGAATAATTTTTCTTCTGGCAGCAGGCGGGCATGCACTTCATCGATTCCAGCTTCTTTTGCCACCGCCTGGGCGCTTTCGGACGAGTCCCCCGTTAACATAGCTGTCAGGATGCCTTGGCGTCTGAGGGAAGCAATGGCATCTTGGGACTCTGGCTTAAGCGTGTCAGAAATCAGCAGATGCCCTGCAAAAACGCCGTTTACTGCTACAAGAACCTGAGTGCCAAAAGAAATTTCGATATTTTCAGGAAGCTTTACCTGGAATTTGTCCATAAGCTTCCGGTTGCCGGTAAGTACTGTGCCTGCGGAAAGTTCCGCTTGGATGCCGTGGCCGGCAATTTCCTTTAAAGCAGCAGGGGCCTCCAGAGATAAGTTCTGTTCCTTTGCAGCAGCGGTAATGCTGACCGCAATGGGATGGCTCGATTGCTGTTCGCAGCTGGCGCAGAGGGCAAGCAGTTCCTTTTGGCTGTAAGTTACGTTAGTTGCAGGCATTTCTCCATCTGTGCCTGACGGCCCGGGATATGGGAGGATTTGCTGGACGGCAAAATTCCCTTTGGTGATGGTTCCGGTTTTGTCCATGACAACAGCAGAAATATGTTTCAGAGCTTCCATGGATACGCCGCCCTTAAACAGAATTCCCTTTTTGGACCCGGCTCCGATACCTGAGAAAAAGGCCAGGGGAACGCTCAGTACCAGCGCGCATGGGCAGCTGATGACGAGGAAAGTCAAGGCAGTATAGACCCAATGGTTCCAGTCCCCGGAAATCAGGGAAGGAATTATGGCAGTAGCGAGGGCTGTAACAACGACAATGGGTGTATATACTCTGGAAAACCGTGTGATGAAGCGGTCAATCTTAGGTTTGCTGGCAGCAGCATTCTCCACAGAGTCCAAAATTCTTGTGACCATCGAATTCTCCAGATTTTTTTCCGCACGGATTTTTAATTGCCCTGAGATGTTGATGCAGCCGGAGGTGACGGCATTGCCGGCAACAGCTTTTACGGGGACAGGTTCCCCGGTGATCGGCGAAGTATCCAGTCGGCTTTCACCCTCCACGATAGTTCCATCCAAAGGAATGCGGTCTCCGGGGCGGACAAGCAGCATATCGCCGATGCTTGCCTGCTGCGCAGGAATTGTTTTGACTGAGCCATTGGCGATGAGGTTTACTGTTTCCGGACGCAAATCCACGGCGTCCATAATCTGGGAACGGCTGCGGGAAACGGCAGCTTCCTCAAAATACTCTCCAATACGGTAAAATAGCATGACGCCTACTGCTTCTGCAAAATCTCCGATGGCAAAAGCACCTAAAGTGGCAAGGCTCATCAGGAAATTTTCATCAAATATCTGTCCTCTGGCGAGGTTTTTGAGAGCAGTGGCAACTATCTGACCGCCAAGGATGACATAAGCAGCTACAAAGATGGCTGCTGATACCCAGGGATCTGTGAGGGCAGCCTGTTCGAGGAGTTCTCCGGCCACGAACAGCAAGGCACCGGAAATGATGGCGGCAAGGTCTGCCTGATGTTCTCTGAACTTACGTTTTTTTCCTTCGTGTTCTTGTTTCCCCAGAGCTTTTTTCCCCTTTTGGTAAGAGTGCTGCTTTGTCACTGTCACGTCTTGTTCGATAGAAGTACAGATTTCCTGGAATTTTGCAATCAGCGCATCTTCCTTTTTTGCGGCCTCCGGCGTTATGGAGACTCGCAGCTGTTTGGTCGTGAATGTCAGGGTTGCGGCGTTAACCTCAGGAAGGTCATTGATGCGGCTTTCCATTTTTGCCGCACAGTTTGCACATCCGAGATTTTCTAACAGGCAGATGAGTTTTACGCCATCTGCCATAAATGCGTCTGGATGTTTGGTATCTTCCGGTGGCTGATGCCCATGCTCGTGGCAATGAGGATGCTCATGTTCGTGGTGATGCCCATGCTCGTGGTGATGTTCATGCCCATGACTGTGATTCGAACAACAGCAACCTTCTTCCTGGTCATGTCCATATGCTTTTGCGTAAATTCTGTTATTTATCTTACTCATATAGTGTGCCTCCCTTGTCATTTTCTAGTATTGTGTTTTTGTCATATATGATACGCGTGTGATTGCTTGGGCAATAAATGAATAATTGTTCATATGAATATTAAATTATATCAATGGCATTTTTGTCAATAGGGTATGTAGATATTTTCAAAAAAAGTGTATAATGTACAAGAAAGAGAAGTTTGTGTAAGAGGCGCGCGGAATGGAGGAAGAAGTGAAAAAGGTACTACAGAATATAATAATCAAAACAAAACAACAGATAGATGGCATCCGGGAGAGCGGGAAGCGTAATATAGAAGTCCTGGATACAGTGGCAGATAAGATTCAGGCAGGGATGACAACAGAGGAAGTGAACCAGATTGTCTATGGCAAGACAAGAGAGCTGGGCGGGATGCCGGCGCCATTGAATTTCAATGGTTTTCCCAAAAGCGTATGTACATCGGTAAACCAGCAGGTATGCCATGGCATTCCCTCCAGAGAGGTCGTGCTGAGAAACGGTGACATCGTAAATGTAGACGTGTCTACCATATATCAAGGCTATTTTTCAGATGCTTCCAGGATGTTTTGTATTGGGAAGGTACAGCCAGAGGCAGAACATTTAGTGACAGTGACGCAAGAATGCATGGAAGCCGGGATAAAACAAGTGTTTCCAGGAAACTGCTTCGGGACGATGGGGAATGCCGTATACCGCCATGCAAGAAAAAACGGCTATACAGTTGTGCGGCAGATTGGCGGGCATGGGGTAGGACTGGAATTTCATGAAGACCCGTTTGTCAGTTTTGTTTCCAAAGCCGGAACCGGCGCTGTGTTCGTTCCGGGAATGGTGTTTACGATAGAACCGATGGTAAACCAGGGGCGAAACCAAATTTATATAGATGGCGGCAACCATTGGACGGTTTATACCTTGGACGGCAAGTTGTCAGCCCAGTGGGAAGTGACAGTGGCAGTGACAGAAACAGGCTATGAAATCCTGGCTTATTGAGCGGCATTAAAAAATTAATATTTTTTTGTCAAAATTGGTTGACAATGGAAAATAAACGTGGTAAGATAACATTCGTTGCTGAGGACAGCACTTGAGAGTTAAAAATAAATAAAAAAAGTGCTTGACAGGAACAGGACAGCATGATATACTATGTAAGCTGTCGCTG
>CAJUFQ010000020.1 GCA_910585625.1 uncultured Lachnospiraceae bacterium | reverse complement strand
TATACTCCTGCTTTAACCTCTCAAATATTTCAAAAGCTACCGGACATATTTCTATCGTATCTAATATACTCAGCAAACTTGATAATCTTTCTGGCTGGTCGGTATATGGATATTTTTTACAACTATCAGGCTTACAATCGCCCAATTTACAGTTACCATTTTCCTGTAAAAAATCGCATGGTTTATGCTTGGTCTGATAGTTCATGCCATACTCTTCTTTTTCCAAGTAAGTATCAATAAACTGTTCAGGAGTGATTTCTAAATATTTTGCATCCCTTTCAATATCTTCCGCCAGGATGCTTCCTTTATACATCTTGCAACAGTTTCTGCATTTGCTGCAATCGTAGTCTGCAAATAATTCCTTATGTAACCGCAAAAACTGCCTATCCAATTCCTTTTCCTCGGCATGACCTTTCAAATAACTGCGAAATTTGAAATTCTCATCTTCTTTTTTCTTGGCTGCTGATCTCACTTTTTCTGGATGTATCATTTGATTTCCTCTCTGTTCCATCTTTAACAATATATTTATACAAATTTTATATTACCTATACTTTTATCACAATCATTTTATTCTGCTACACTTATCGCACAAACCAAGACAATCTGATAATCCATATGTATCCTGTCTATGTATAATGCCTGTATATTCAATGCCCTTTCTTTTACAAATTTCAATCACTTTTCGTCTTTCTTCTTTTTGCATTCTATTTCCAAGATATACTTTTCGTATCTTAAAAAATGGACAATTATAATTGTCAGCCAGCATATTTCCCATGCTCACAAGTCGCCACTCTTCCTGATCTTTCCAATCTGCGCTTTTTGTCAAGACCCCATACTTATATATTTTTTCAATCAAATGTTCATCTTCTATATCTTCCATATATTTTAAACATTCTTCCAAAACACTTGTCCTAATATCCGTATATATAACCGGAAACAAATTGTGAAAAAGCTGCGCATTTTCTTTCGTATATTCCGGAACCTCATATTCTATACAAAATCCTTTATGATTATTCGCATACTGCGATGCCCACATACGATTCAGATATGGTGATTCAGAAAAACAGGACACCCTAAAACTTTCACTTAACATTCTCCTTATATGATTCACTTCTGAAGTCAATGCATTTGTAAACGCAATCTGCCATGCATCTTCACGGTTACTATTTTCGCAAAGTGCACTACACATTTTTAGCGCAAACATAGTATGTGTCATATCTATGCCTGTTCCGTCTTCACATACATGAAACACTGTTTTTAGCGCATCTACCAACTGTTTCCCCTGCACCTGCAACTTAGCTACCTCTTTATAGATATTCACGGATAATAAATACATATATTTCCAATAATCATCTTCCTCTATATCAAATCTGCAAAGTCCTGCATAATATTTTAACCTTGCGAAAGAAAATTCATATTCATCAAAAACGATAGAGCAATCGTACACGTCATCAAAATTATCAGGACTTTGCAAATAAACCGTATTATTCTCTAACGCCTCCAATGAATAATTTATTTTCGTTTCCTCATCAACAATATTTCTGTAATACTTAAATAATCTTTTGGGCATATTTGACATTCTGTAAACAGCCCATTGTTCAAAAGTTAAATTTGCAATCTGCTCTTGCGTATATACACGATTCCTTATTATAAATTCATTTTGTCCCATATTTTTTATTCACCGCCTAACTATCTTATTCACAACAAACCGGACACTTCGCTTCAATCACTATTTATTCCATTTTCTCATTTCATTGTACAATGCTGTTATTTGCTTCTTTATATCCAATATCTCTGCATTATCACCATCAATATATGGACTGACCTTTTTTGAAAATGCAACTTTCTGATTTGAAAAACTCTTGCAGTAGATTTTTATGTAATCAGGAAATAACTGATATTGCCCGCACTGTTTTTTTAACGTTTTACCCAAAGCCTTTGAAATTGCGTCACATGAAATATAATTTTCTATTTCTTTCCCTTTTGTTACCCAGCAAAGCATTCCCAACTTGTCAAACTCCTCAATAACCCTTTTCTTTGTATCATTGAGTTTAGACTGTCTGTTTCTCTTATCACTATCCATAATAATTGCAGCATTATGGTTCGTAGTGAGAATATTTATAAGCTGCGGGTTTTCTTCCAACGAATAATTTGCCAGCGTTTTTCCGCCATAATACAAAAACTGATAATCCTTGCCCTCAATGAAAGCATTCTCTGTAAACACCTCCAACCATCGTTTTATGTAAATACGATCGGAAGGTCCCTCTACCCACACAATTCCATTCGACTGTAAAATATCGCTAGCCTTCACATCTAAATCATCCAAAATTTCAACTTTATCAATAAAAGTGTCTATCTTCTTTATTTCCGCGCGTCCATTTTCTTTTATCACATGATATATTCGCGTATCATCTCTTCCAAAAAAGGCATTGATGGCAACATGCGAATGTGTCGTAATAAATATCCGTGTATCTTTCAAAATCGCATAGTTATATAAGTAATCAAAAAGTCTCCTTTGCAATGCCGGATGTAAGTTGTTTTCTAATTCTTCAAATCCATAAACGATTTTCCTGTTCTCATATTCGTTCAATTCAGGCATAATTATAAGATTAAGAAGAACTAAAATAATCGTTTTTAACCCACTTCCAGATTTGGATAATGCAACCCGTTCTTGTCCTTCTTCCTGCAAATAAACTTCCCAAAACATCCCCTCTTTATCTTTTATCTCCTGCACTCGAATTTCTGAAAAAATTGCTTCCGGAGCCATGATTTTATTGAGTTCTCCTAAAAGTTTCTTTTCAATGAGTTTCTCATCCAAATTTGAATTATTCAGATATTCACGAATTAAATTTGTTGCGCCCTCCCCTGTATTGGAAAGGTATATTGCATGAACAGTCTCCGGAACAATATTCCGTTCCGCTGACAATCTCCGAAAGGCTAACGTACTTAACTGATTATGAAACTCTTGCTCTACAGACGCTGCAATTCCCGAAACAATTGGAATCTCATCATCTGAAATAACCTTTGACTGCTGTTTATATCCCCCTCCGGCAATATAATCAAGCGTAACACAGTTCCCCTGAACTTTATCCCAATAAGAGTTTTCTGTATAACTGCCAATACTTCTATAAAACCGAAAACAATCTTTTACCATTTCTCTGCTTATGGGAATGCTCACATGACAAGTATGGATATAAGAGGCATAATCAGCATATCTGCTCGAATCGTACAAAAATTCAATTATATCCAACAAACTGGATTTTCCGCTATTATTTTTCCCGATAATCACATTTACTTTTCCAATCGCATCTAATATATTTTTATCATTCCTACGAAAAGACTTATACCCTGAAAATTGTACCTTTTTATAATCCATACGCATCAACACCGTTCTTTCAAATAATACTTCTTTATATTGCAATCCATTTATGTTATTTTCTGATACATTCTCATCAATTCCGCCACACAGCTTTCTTCTGTCGTACCTTTAATGGAAAACCCATATGCCTGCATGACCGCCTTGTCGTTTTGCATATGCGCTTTCCGTAATTCTATTGGCATCGTCAGTTCATCATATAAATCTGCAAAACTGCTGTCGGGATATAAATCTCTGGCGTCAAGTATCGCCTGCGCTGTCAATTCAATTTTCTTCCTCTGTTCCTCCGTTGGCGATGGCCATGGGAAATTATTATAAACAACATCCTTTGAATAACGATAATCACTTTTTAACCTCCCGCATACCGCCCTCATCCATGACATATGGACATTAGATGTTAAAATACCAAAATGATATAGCGTAGCATCTGGAACAATCTTCACAAGATTACTGCACAATATATCCGACGACAGAAAACCTATTGGTATATATCTCCTGCGTTCGGAAGACACTTCCGGTATTACAATATAATTCCCTTTCGGCATATTTTCAACATGAAAATGTGTTGGCCGTTCAGCCAGTTTTACTGTTCCGGCGCTCTTACTGGAAAGCCGAAAGTCCCTGACCGCCTGCACTCGTTTCATGCATTCAGGCATTTTTCGCAATTCATTCGGAGGGCAGTCGCCAAGCCACAGGCAATAACGGTAATAGCGGTTAATAAACTCTTGCGAGCCGACCCATGGCATAAACCACTTTTCAGCCAATGGCTCTTTTTTCACAAATTCTTCTTTTTCTTCTTTTGTAAACAGATAATTTCCTCCGTCAATCGGTTTATTCCCTATGCCAATCTGCGGAACATCACATATAGCCTTGCTTCTGCTTTCCACGACAATATTTTCCGCATCTAATAAATAGGCATTGATATTATGCGCCTTTTTTGCTTCCTCGCCGGAAAAAATAATTTTATCCTTCACAAAAGGCGCAATACTGAATCCCACAATAATACAATGTACATGCGCTTTGATTTTTGCCTCGGAATCCCATCGGAACGTATGGTATGCATAATCAATATGCACTCCCCGCTCAAAAAGCGGTTTCCACAGATTTGCAGCAGATTCCCCCTGACAAATGGAATTTGTGGAAACCAATGCGCAGCGAATATCCGTTCCGTCACAGAAATCAACCGCCTTTTTATACCAGCAGCTTACATAATCAAGATTTCCGACATTTTTCCATTTTTTACCGAACACATGCAACACATCCTCCTTTTGCGCCGCATCCATCATCCTTGCGCCTACAAACGGGGGATTACCCATCAAATAAGACAATTGATTCTTAGATATGACGTCTTCCCAATCAAGGCGGACTGCATTCCCTTCCACAATATTCGCATAGGATTTCAGAGGAAGAAAATCGAGACTCATATGGACAACATCTTCCGTTTCTTTCATCATCTGGCTTTCCGCTATCCACAAGGCTGTCTTCGCAACTGTAACAGCAAAATCATTGATTTCTATTCCATAAAACTGTCCGATGGATACCTGTATCGGATTAACCGCTTCCCCCAATACAATCTGGCCACCCTGCAATTCATAAAGAACCTCATTTTCCAATCTCCGCAGGGAAATATACGTCTCTGTCAAAAAATTGCCGGACCCACATGCGGGATCGAGAAATTTTAACGCAGCAATCTTTCTCTGGAAAGATTCTAATTTTGCCCTTTTACTCCGCGCAGCCGTGATTTGCTTCATCTCTTCCAGTTCTTTTTTCAAATCTCCTAAAAATAAAGGATCAATCACTTTGTGGATATTATCTATGGAAGTGTAATGCATACCCCCGTTTCTTCTCGTTTCCGGATTTAAGGTACTCTCAAACACTGCCCCAAAAATCGTAGGGCTAATATCAGACCAGTCAAAATCTGCGCTTGCCTTTGTGAGCAGAAGCTCCTTCAGTTCCTCTGTAAACGGCGGAATCTCAATTGTTTCATCTGCGAACAGCCCTCCATTGACATACGGAAACGCTGCAAGGCGCGGGTTATCCTCTGCCAGATATTTATCCCGGTCTTCCTCTTTTGTGTCAAGCGTTTTAAATAACTCAACCAGCGCTTTCCGAACGCCGCTTACCGGAATCCCTTTCAGATAATCATGAAACATCATATGCGCGCCAAATATTCCTGCATCCTCAGCATATAAACAAAATACCAGCCTTACGCATAACGCATTCAAACTTTTAAAAGAACTTTCATCTGGTTCTTTATATTGTTCTATCAATTTATCATAAAGAATTCCCGCAATTTCTCCCGCCCGAAAGGAGATTTCCATTTCATGGGAAAGTTCTTTTACTTCCTTCTGAAACATAAAACCAAGCAGTGGAAGCTTGCTTCTTAATTCCTCTAGCCGAATTACAACAGGATTCTCATTCGGCTTGTTCATATCATGGATTTCAAAGGATCTAAAATTACAAGCCACAATCCATAATGGCGTTTCATTTGGTATCATCCATTGCGCATAATTTCGCGCCTGCTCAAACGGCGTACGCATTGAACCGTCTGACTGCTGTATCTTTCTGTCCAGTTCTTTATCAATACTTTTCTGTTCAATAAGAACTCTGGTTTCCGGTATATAAACATCAATAAACTTCGTCTGCCCGTCTACGACAACCCGTTTCTCAAATATGATTTTCTGAGTGACATTTTCGATACCCAAAACCTTACTAAAAAACTCAATCCAAAAACGCTGGCTGTCACTTTTTTCATCGCCAATTCCGCGCCAGTCATTATAAAATTTTGTGGCCGCCGCCCTCTGTTCTGCCTCGGTCATAACCCCGCCTCCAGCTTATCCATTAAAATTCAATTTAAAAACCTGTATATAGTCGATTGGTTATATTTTATCATAGAGTTGTCAGAAAATCATTATAAATTAAAACATTACAACATGACGAACGCTAGACGCCTTAAATTCTAAAAAAGGGGTCAGGGGATTTCCCCTGTGTAATCAAAAAATTTTATTTTTTCCATTGGGAATAATGAATTTTTTGAGGGTGCGTATATACGCATCCAGTGCTTGCTATTTCAGCTATTGATAAATACCAGCTATGGCAAATCTGCTGACCTATGAATGACTGCAGGCAGTTCTTGCTTTCTTGATTCTTGTTCCAACAAAATATACAAATAGTTGGCGTGAACATGCCAGAAATATTTTTTCTCGCTTGACTGTGACTTTATGTGAAAACGGAATGGCTGTCAAGGTCGCCCAAAGGCGTTCATATAACCTTGACAGCCATTCCGTTTTCACATACAATCGTATTGCGATAAGAAAAAATTTTTTATCAATCCCTTACGTTGAACAGAACAGCAAAAATAGCAGTGCACTCCTTCTGCCTATAAAATATAGATAATCTCATCTTTCACAATTTCATCCGCCCTTGCTCTAATGCTGTTCATTTTCCGAACCCATGCTATTTGGTCTTCTGCTTTTAGCTTTTCTGTCACATTTTCTTTTTCTGCCATCTGACGGACAATTATATCAAACCTTCCTTCTGCCTGCTCTTGTATCATGAGCAGATGCTCTTTCAATCTTCCCTCTAACAGCATCCCCGAATAGATCCCCCTATGATGATTTTCTAAATAATTTTTCCTCATCATCCCATACTTACTCAGCTCTCCTTCCGGCTCTGGATTTGGCAGTAAGTTTGGAACTAAATAGTCGTCACATTTTTCATAAATCAGTTTCATTTTCCATCGTTCTCCTTTCCATTTAGGAAAGCCTCTGCTATAATAAATTTGCAAGATTTTCATAGAGAGGCTTGTCCTTTTTATGTCGCAGATTAAATTGTTCCACCAATTTAATCTGCATCCGAAATGTCCCTGTTTCCGGCAGGGGCATTTTCATTTGATGCTTCATTCCTCTTTCGGTTCAGCATATCCGCAACCTTCTTCTGTTCGTTAGGATATAAATGTCCGTATGTATTCAGAGTAATCTTGATGTCCTTATGTCCCATGCGTTCCTTGATGACCATAGGCGCTACTCCCTGATGCGCGAGATACGCACATGCCGAATGTCTTAAATCATGCACCCTGATTCTTTTTACTCCCGATTTCTGAATGTGCCTTACCATTTTATGCTGTACTGCTTCGCATACGATTGGAAAAAGCCTTTCGCTATCGGGAAATTCATACAGCTTATCACAATACGCTTTAATCTCCTGTGTCAAAAATTCGGGAATATCTATTGTCCTGACTGACTGTTCCGTCTTAGGCGTTGTGATGACATCTTTTCCCCCTGTACGGTAATAAGTTTTTGAAATGGATATTTTGTTCTCCTGAAAATTCACGTCGCTTTTAAATAACGCAAGTAGTTCTCCGATACGCATACCCGTCCAGAATAAAATCTCAAACAGCACATAATATCTGCTTCCCACTTCAATCGTATTAATGAACTGCTGGTACTCCTCATAAGTCCAGAAATCCATTTTATCCGCATCTGACTTCCCCATTTTCTTTACTTTCTTGCAGGGATTGTTTGTCAAGTTGTAGATATTGGAAGCATGGGTAAACAGCGCCGTCATTTGATTCTGAAGCATCCGCAGATATGTCTGTGAATATCCAGCCTCCCGCATTTTGTTCTGCCACTGGATAATGTCTGCCGGTGTAATTTCATTCATGGACTTATTTTCAAAGTACGGAAGGATATGCCGTTCAATCATATATCTCTTATTCTTGATCGACCGTTCCTTCAATTCACCCTGCTTATCCCTGAAATAAATCTCAGCAAAAGCTCCCACTTTCATATTCATGTCTGCTTCTGTTGTTTGCATAAACTGCTCCTCATACTCTTTCGCTTCCCTCTTTGTCTTGAAACCTCTTTTGCACTTTTGTTTCTGTCTGCCCGTCCAATCGTTGTAACGGAACATACAATACCATGTTCCCCTCTGCTCATCCATATAGACTGACATATAATCTCCTTTCTTCTTAGGGCAGTCTGTAGTTTGTCATAAAATCAGCCTTGCAGAACTGCCCTTAAATTTGCTTTTCGTTTCAGCCACATATGCTATCTGAATGATATGCCGACCTCCTGTTACGCTGTTGTCACTCCACTTTGATACCCGTAAAACTTCTTATCCCAATATGCTCTGGGAATCTTGCCTGACACGACAATATAGCCGCTATCTTCCAGTTCTTTGTTCAACTGTCTGATAATCTTATATGCGTGTCCCTTAGAAACGCCAAGCATATCAACGACATCCTGTGCCGTTACCATATAATTGTTATTCATCTACCTCCCTCCTCCTGCACTGACGCTGTATATTGTCAAGTTTTTATTTTTGTGTTTTAATTTATCTTGACTCGTTTCCTATAATAAATCAATACAGAATATTTGTCAAGATAATTTTATTGAATTTATTTTTATCTTGTGATACTATTGTATTTATAACAAAAGAAATGCATTTAAGAGAGGCTATTTTACACCGTTCATCTGATAGAAAGGAATTTTAAGTATGAATTTATATTCGTCGGACATCATCAAAAATGATTTTCACTTTAGTGTTGCATTCTACAGCATTAACCGCCGCACCCACGAAGAAACCCTTTCTTCCATTTATAATGACGATAATACGCACAAAAGCAGTATCGCCTATTTTATAAAAAAAGCGGCTATCCATACCAACATTATGGAAATCCTTGATTATGATATGCCTGAAAAGGAATCTGCTATTGTAGCATTTGAGAAATTGAAGTCTGTTTTGCCATTGCTCGGCATCGACTGCCCCTTTGACAAAGAAACCTTCAATTTATATTGCTGCGAAAACATACCAAAAGATATCGAGACTTCTGCCGGACAAATCATGCCGATATTGCAGTCCTGCTTTGAAGAACATCCGGCACTGTCTTATCTGTATCCTTTATTTCATATGGTAATGCGTTCCTGCTATCAGCAAGCCGGAAAATCAGCCGATGCGGGGCTGCTTCAATGCGCAAAACTATTATCCGAAGAAGTAAATAATTTTGAAACTTTATATACGCAGGCAAGAAATTATTTAGATGAGGTTATCATAGAACCGTCAAAGCAAGGCTTACAACTGCCCAGCAGTGCAATAGCTGAAATATACCATTCCTATTGCCTGTATGCCAGTAAGCAGGATTTTCAATCGGATGCATTATCCACTATGGAACTGAAAAACAATTTTCTATCTGACATCCGTGCCCAAAAAGACAGTTGCAATACGCAAAATTGGACAGAATATCTAAATCATGCCTCCAATCTTATTACAGATAATGCAATCGGGAAATACCCCATTACGTCATTCAAACAGTTCTTATGTATAGGCATCCGGCTGTTTCTTGAAGATGAACTCGTTATCAAAAAATGCAAACTATGTAACGGATATTTTCGTGTGAAGTACACTTCCAACCAAGAATACTGCACAAGAATATACAGAGACACTTCCACTACCTGTAATGAGTACGCTAGCCGGAAATCCTATAAGGAAAAGTTATTCAGCCACCCGATTCATACGGAATTTACAAAATCATACAACAGGCTATATGCCCGCATCCGCAGAGGAAAACTTCCTGCTGACACTCCACTTATGGATCAGCTTAAAGCGCTCCACGACGAATATACCGAAAAATATGAGAACACACACCAGAAAGACCGCGAAGCTATATGGAAAGAATACATTGAAAAGAATAAAGAATTGCTCAATTAGCGAACTTTTGTTATCATTCTGTTATCAAGACTTATCAATCCCACCAAACATCGAAAAAAGGACTTTCCGAGAAACATCGAAAAAAGGACTTTCCGAGAAACCTCGGAAAGTCCCATAAATTCAATGAATTTTCAATTACTCAACAATCGTAGCCACACGACCAGAACCAACAGTTCTACCACCCTCACGGATAGCGAAAGTAAGACCCTGCTCCATAGCGATTGGATGAATAAGTTCGATAGTCATCTCAACGTTATCGCCAGGCATACACATCTCTGTACCTTCTGGTAAGTTGCAGACACCCGTCACGTCAGTTGTTCTGAAATAGAACTGCGGTCTGTAGTTGTTGAAGAACGGCGTGTGACGTCCACCTTCATCTTTGGTCAAAACGTATACCTGAGCGGTAAATTTTGTATGGCAGGTAACAGTACCGGGTTTAGCCAATACCTGGCCTCTCTCGATTTCTGTTCTCTGGATACCACGAAGCAATGCACCGATGTTATCACCAGCCTGAGCCTCGTCTAACAGCTTACGGAACATCTCGATACCAGTTACAACCGTCTTCTTGGTCTCTTCTTTAATACCAACGATTTCAACATCCTCATTGACATGAAGAACACCACGCTCTACCCTACCAGTTGCAACCGTACCACGTCCGGTGATGGTGAAGATATCCTCGATAGGCATCAGGAACGGCTGGTCTACCGCACGCTGAGGATCCGGAATATAATCGTCAACAGTTGCCATCAGCTCCATAACCTTGTCGCCCCACTCTCCGCTTGGATCTTCCAGGGCTTTCAGTGCAGAACCTTTGATGATTGGGCAGTCAGAGAATTCATACTCTTCCAGAACTTCTGTAATTTCCATTTCAACCAGCTCAAGAAGCTCCTCATCGTCTACCATATCGCACTTGTTCATGAATACAACGATATACGGCACGCCTACCTGACGGGATAACAGGATATGCTCTTTTGTCTGAGCCATAACACCGTCTGTAGCAGCAACTACGAGGATAGCGCCGTCCATCTGAGCAGCGCCTGTAATCATGTTCTTTACATAGTCAGCATGGCCTGGGCAGTCAACGTGTGCATAATGCCTCTTCTCTGTCTCGTACTCAACGTGCGCGGTAGAGATAGTGATACCTCTTTCCCTCTCCTCTGGAGCTTTATCAATATTCTCGAAATCTGTAGCTTCGTTTCCTGCAACTCTCTCAGACAAAACTTTTGTGATAGCAGCTGTCAAGGTAGTCTTGCCATGGTCAACGTGACCAATGGTTCCGATATTACAATGCGGTTTTGTTCTCTCAAATTTAGCTTTAGCCATTTTATAACGTCCTCCTTCATTTTCTGCCCTCTTTGGGCTATCTCACATTTTAAATCAGCTATTTATGATTATATTAGATAATTATAGGATTTTCAAGTCTTTTCTTCCTATTCTTTCGCAGAAATAACTTTTTCCTGGACGGACTTTGGTACCTGTTCATATTTCTCAAAGAACATGGAATAATTGCCGCGTCCCTGGGTTCTGGAACGAAGGTCTGTAGAATATCCGAACATTTCTGCAAGCGGTACGAATGCACGTACAATCTTGCCGCCGCCCAAATCATCCATTCCTTCAATACGGCCACGGCGGGAATTGATATCGCCGATAACATCTCCCATATATTCTTCCGGCATGGTTACTTCCACTTTCATGATTGGCTCTAACAGCACCGGCGTTGCTTTCTTCATAGCTTCCTTGAATGCCATGGAACCGGCAATATGGAATGCCATCTCAGAAGAGTCAACCTCATGGTAAGAACCATCGTATACGGTAGCGTGTACGCCTACAACCGGGAATCCTGCAAGGATACCGGCCTTCGTAGCTTCCTCGATACCTTCGCCGACAGCGGGGATGTATTCCTTAGGAATCGCACCGCCGACAACCTCGGAATCGAACTTGAACAGCTCTTCGCCATTGGCATCCATCGGCTCAAACCGGACTTTACAGTGTCCATACTGTCCACGTCCACCAGACTGTTTTGCATATTTGTATTCCTGGTCGATTGGCTTGGTAAACGTCTCCTTGTAAGCAACCTGAGGCGCCCCTACGTTTGCCTCTACCTTAAATTCACGGAGCAGACGATCCACGATAATTTCCAGATGCAGCTCACCCATACCGGCAATGATGGTCTGTCCTGTCTCGGTATTGGTATGTGCGCGGAATGTCGGGTCTTCTTCTGCAAGTTTTGCAAGTGCCTCGCCCATCTTACCCTGTCCTGCTTTCGTCTTTGGCTCGATTGCAAGCTCGATAACCGGCTCTGGGAATTCCATGGACTCCAGGATTACCGGATGCTGGTCAGCACAGATGGTATCTCCTGTAGTTGTGAACTTAAAACCAACTGCTGCAGCGATGTCTCCAGAGTAAACTTTGTCAAGCTCTGCCCTCTTATTCGCATGCATCTGCAGGATACGCCCTACACGCTCCTTCTTGCCTTTCGTTGCATTCAGCACATAAGAACCAGAATTCATCGTACCGGAATACACACGGAAGAATGCAAGCTTGCCGACAAAGGGGTCAGTCATGATTTTGAATGCCAGCGCAGAGAATGGCTCTTCATCAGAAGAATGCCTCTCAACTTCATTTCCTTCCATATCAACCCCCTTGATAGCAGGGATATCGGTAGGAGCCGGCATATAATCCAAGATTGCATCCAGGAGCTTCTGGACGCCCTTATTGCGGTAAGCAGATCCGCAGCATACCGGGATTGCAGCGCATTCGCATGTGCCTTTCCTCAGGGCTGCTTTCATCGCTTCCACGGAAGGCACCTTGTCATCCAGGTACTCCATCATCAGCTCGTCATCTAACTCGCAGATTTTCTCTACTAATTCAGAACGGTACAGTTCTGCATCATCTTTCATATCATCCGGGATATCGCCAATGGAAATGTCCTCGCCCTTATCGTCATTGTAGATATAGGCTTTCATCTCAAACAAATCAATAATCCCTTTAAAATCATCTTCCTTGCCAATCGGCAACTGGAGGATGATTGCATTTTTCCCTAAACGTGTCTTAATCTGCTCTACGGCTCCGTAGAAATCAGCTCCCAGAATGTCCATCTTATTGATAAATGCCATTCTCGGTACGTTATAGGTATCAGCCTGACGCCATACATTCTCGGACTGTGGCTCTACGCCGCCCTTTGCACAGAAAACACCGACTGCGCCGTCCAGCACACGCAGTGAACGCTCAACCTCTACGGTAAAGTCAACGTGTCCCGGAGTATCAATAATATTGATACGATGTTCCAAAGCCCCATCCTTGGGCTTGCAGTTCTCCTGCTCAGTCCAATGGCAGGTTGTAGCGGCTGAAGTAATTGTGATACCCCTTTCCTGTTCCTGCTCCATCCAGTCCATGGTCGCAGTACCCTCATGAGTATCACCAATCTTATAATTAACACCGGTATAATAAAGGATACGCTCGGTCAATGTCGTCTTGCCGGCATCGATATGCGCCATAATACCGATATTCCTGGTTCTCTCTAATGGATATTCTCTTCCAGCCAAGGTTTTTTCCTCCTAAATTCATGTAACAGAAACAAGTGTCTGCAATTTGTTTACACTATGAGAGTTCTTAGAACCTATAGTGCGCAAACGCTTTGTTTGCCTCTGCCATCTTGTGCATATCTTCTTTCTTCTTTACAGATGCGCCTGTGTTGTTCGCTGCGTCCATAATCTCGTTCGCCAGCCTCTCTTCCATTGTCTTCTCGCCTCTCTTGCGGGAGTAGAGAGTCAGCCAGCGGAGAGCCAACGCCTGGCGTCTGTCAGGCCTTACCTCTATCGGCACCTGATATGTCGCACCGCCGATACGCCTTGCCTTAACTTCCAAGACCGGCATTACGTTATTCATAGCCTCTTCGAATACTTCGATTGCAGGCTTATCCGTTTTCTGTGCAACTCTGTCAAATGCTCCGTATACAATTTTCTGAGCTACGCCCTTCTTACCATCTAACATGATGTTGTTGATAAGTTTGGTAACCACTTTGTTATTATACAACGGATCTGCTAATACGTCTCTTTTCTGAGTATGTCCTTTACGTGGCACGTTGCTTCCCTCCTTAATCATTCTGATTTTCTTGCATTCGATTAATTCAACGGTACTCACATGTGTCAGCCGCATCTTCTATGCAGCCGGGATACACGCCCTCCGCTTCTGTGCAGGCCGTGCCTCCAATTAACTATCTGTGTATTCGTGCGGAAATTTATCTATAAAAAGAATGTGCGCCTGCGCGCTTTCCAACACTCAACCCATAGTAGTCAGGATGCCTTGGGGCTGTCCGCCCAACAAGAATCCACACTTACTGTGATACTATTGGTGCGCTAACCATTATTTTTTAGCGTCTTTCGGCCTCTTAGCACCATATTTGGAACGTGCCTGACGTCTGTTTGCAACGCCTGCGGTATCTAAAGTTCCACGAATGATATGGTATCTGGTACCTGGTAAGTCTTTTACTCTTCCGCCGCGGATAAGAACAACGCTATGCTCCTGCAGATTGTGGCCTTCTCCCGGAATGTAGCTTGTCACTTCGATTCCGTTGGAAAGACGTACTCTGGCGATTTTACGGAGAGCTGAGTTAGGTTTCTTAGGAGTCGCAGTCTTAACTGCAGTACAGACACCTCTCTTCTGTGGAGAAGCATTGTCCGTCGGGCGTTTCTTCAAGGAGTTATATCCCTTCTGTAAAGCCGGTGCTGTAGATTTCTTCTCAGATGTCTGCCTTCCTTTTCTTACTAACTGGTTAAATGTTGGCATTCTTTTCACCTCCTATAAAAATATATGTGCCTTTTCATGCACGCTAAATCATTATATAAGGTTAAAAACATCATGTCAAGGACTTTTTACAATTTTTCCCGCTTTTCACAAATGTATGCACGACCAGGCGTTTTCTTTTCACAAAATATGCATGGACATGCAGAAAAATTGCAGGAAAGGGCTGAATGCCCATCCTGCAATTTTTTTACGCCTCCGCTCTTTTTTTCATATAATCATCAATACTTTTTTTGATTTCTGCAGGCTTTAAGGATTTTACCAGGTAGCCGGCAGGCTTTAAGGAAATCACTTTCTGCACCGTCTCACGCGCCACGTTTCCGGTCAGGAAGAACACCGGAATGTCTGCCAGGTCGTCCTCTGAGCGGATCATTTCCAGCATCTGGCAGCCGTTGCAGATTGGCATCTCATAGTCCAGCAGGATAAGATCCGGCTTTTCCGCCGACATGATCCTGATTGCAGATATGCCGGATTTAGCCAACGTCACCGCATAATCCCTGCCCAGTAAATCTTTCATTGCCTTACGTATAACTTCCGAGTCATCCACGATAAGTATCTTCTTCCTGTGGCTGGCCTCATTCTCCTTAAGGTAATTCTTGATTTCTGACATGGCATTTTCTGCCTTGATGACAGTCCCATCCCCAACAATCTGCGTATTTCCCAGCAGATGCGGGGCAATCACGCAATACGCAAAGTATCCCTTCCCCGTATCGAACAGGAAGCTCGACTGCGGACGCTCACGGGCAAAATTTTTTTTGAACTGCTCATAGCTGAGCAGCCTTTCCTCCTTCATCTCATAGCTCTCGGAAGACGGAAACCACTCTTTAATCCTCTGCACAAACTGCTGCGCCATATATCTTGCAATGTTTATCAGCATGACGCTGACTTCCTCAGACTCGATATTCATCATCCCGCCGATTGTGCTTAACAGCAGTTTCTCCTCAAATCCCAGAATTGTTTCCCATCTCTCGCCTTTATCGGATCCATAGACCAGACGGTAATATACGCCGTTGCCAAATTTCTCTCCCCCGTAGCAATCACTGACGACACGCGCTTTCAGCTGGAACATATCGGCCAAAAGCTGGATGATCATATTCCTCATGGCAGACTGCTGATCCTCCGGCAGGAGATCCACCCATTTACTGGTAACTTTACCGGTAATCGCCCTGTCTTCCGTCACTGTATGCCCAAGCAGCCAGCCGGCGCAGACTCCCAGGAAATGATCGATTGCGTCGTTGGAAAAGGACGACTGTGTAAGCTCCGCTTCCAGAGCCGGAAGCGTCTTCCTCCTGAAATTATCATGGACATGCCTGTGGGTCTCAAACCCTGCGTAATCGATGGAAGCCATGTACTGCTCTTCCTCCGTAAAATGCTTCATTGCATGGTCTTTAAAATATTTAATCCCTTCCTGGCAGAGCCATTGTTTCTTCGAGTCATCCGTCTTATATGCAAACATCCTGTTCAGGATGCCAAATAATTTCTTATGTTCATTGTCAATGATGTCTACTCCTATGTTAAACCGATCTTGCCAAATTAATTGATTTGCCATTGCTTTCTCCTCCGTTGCCGTATTTTCCGCTAAGATACAGTGAGTAATTTCTTTATAGTATATCATATAACAATCTGGAAAAATAGTAATATTTTCTATTTTCCACACAGTAACACAGATTCGCCCGCGCGGCGCGCCAGCGCCTTGATACGCTCCAGGAGCTGATACAGCGCGACTGACACAGCTGCCGTCACAATAAGCAGTACCGCATACTCTGCCGCCGTGCCAAACCTCCCCATATAATCCGGCGCCAATGCAAGCCCCCTGATTATAATAAAATGATGGCATAGATAGATCCCATAAGAATATTTGCTGATGAAAAGAAATGCTTTTGCGGCAAAGGGTACTTTTTCCACATATTCGCCGCCGATAAATAACATCCCAAATATCATGCACGCCAACATATTTTTCCACAAGAGCGGATTTCCCGGAAGTTTCACAAATATAACCAATACGGCCAGTCCTGCCTCTGGGATAAGAAACAATCTGTTTTTAATCTTATCCGTGTATCCCGCTGCCAGCATTCCTGTCCAAAACATGGCAATCCCTGTAATGGGATTTGCATCATCCACTATCTGAAACCATTCCACGCCCAAATTTATGAAATACAGCCCATAAATCAGCACGCTTCCTAAACTTTTATATCTCTGATAGAAAATGTTTAACAATGGATACGCCAAATATATGATTACAATTACCGCCGTAAACCACTCGCCCACCAGCGCATAGGAAGAGATTCCATAAAATCCAAGGAAGTTATCACAGCCGAACAAAGTAAATACCATCCGCCACCATTCCCCTCCATATTTCCAGTTCCCCGTGGTCAGCCCATTGACTATAAACGCCACGGCAAAAGTCAGATAAAATAAGGGAAAAATAGATAACCAGCGTTTCCAGTAAAAATTTTTTATGGAGATGTTCGCGTGATACTTCGTCCCCAGCAAAAAACCAGACAATATAAAAAACATGGTGGTACCCACGCTTCCCCATCCTCCATTTGCATAACCGTAAAATACCCCCTTATTGCCGATAGCGCTGCAAAAATGAAACGTAAATATCATTAAAATCGCTACTGCCCTTATAACATCCAATCTGTAGTCTCTTTTCATCTTCTCCTCCAACAAACTTTAAAAAACAGAAAAGGGCTTCATACTTTGCCGTGCATGAAGCCCCTTTCTGTTTTCTCTATTCTGCTGCAAATACTGCCTCTTCCTCAGCTTCCGGTTCCAATTCGGTTTCTTCCTGGATGCTGTCTTCCAAGTCCAGGCTTTCTTCCTCTTGCTTATAGTCAAAATCCTGCTCTTCTTCGTCAAAATAAATGTCTTCCATTGTATCCACATCCGTCGAGAGCTTGATATTGTGGTAACGCTTCATGCCCGTACCGGCCGGAATCAGCTTACCGATCAGCACATTCTCTTTCAGCCCGATCAATGGGTCTACCTTGCCCTTAATCGCCGCTTCCGTCAGCACCTTAGTCGTCTCCTGGAACGATGCTGCGGAAAGGAACGAATTCGTAGCAAGGGAAGCTTTGGTGATACCCAGCATGACCTGCTTGCCGTCTGCAGGCTCCTTCCCTTCCTCATTCAGCCTCTCGTTGGCGTCCTCATATTCCAGGATGTCTACCAATGTGCCTGGAAGGAAATCGGAATCCCCATTATTCTCAATGCGGATTTTCTTTAACATCTGGCGCACAATCACTTCGATATGCTTGTCGTTAATTTCCACACCCTGCAGGCGGTAAACGCGCTGCACTTCCTGTATCATATAATCCTGGACCGCACGGACGCCCTTAATCTTAAGGATGTCGTGAGGGTTCACGCTACCTTCCGTCAGCTCATCCCCAGCCTCTAAGATGGCTCCGTCCGTAATCTTAATCCGCGAACCATACGGGATTAGGTAAGCTTTCATCTCCCCGGTCTCCTCATTCGTAACTATGATCTCACGCTTTTTCTTCGTGTCTTTAATCGTGGCCACGCCTGCAAATTCCGTGATGATTGCAAGTCCTTTCGGCTTACGCGCCTCAAAAAGCTCCTCCACACGGGGAAGACCCTGTGTAATATCATTTCCGGCAACGCCGCCGGTATGGAAGGTACGCATCGTAAGCTGTGTGCCGGGCTCTCCAATCGACTGCGCTGCGATAATACCCACAGACTCCCCAACCTGGACAGCCTGCCCGGTCGCCATATTCGCGCCATAACACTTGGCACAGATGCCATTGTGGGAACGGCAAGTCAGCACGGTACGGATCTTTACCTTCGTCAAAGGCTCGCCCTTCTCGTCCACGCCTTTGCTCATGACCAACGCTGCACGTTTGGGCGTAATCATATGATTTGCCTTTACCAGGACATTCCCTTCTGCGTCGCAGATAGTATCACAGGAGAAACGCCCGGTAATACGCTCCTGCAGGCTTTCGATTTCTTCTTTGCCATCCATGAACGCTTTCACATACATGCCTGGGATAGACTTTCCTTCACAACAGTCAATATCGCGGATAATCAGCTCCTGTGATACGTCAACAAGACGTCTTGTCAAGTATCCCGAGTCGGCCGTACGCAACGCGGTATCAGAAAGTCCCTTGCGGGCGCCATGCGCCGACATGAAATATTCCAGTACGTCCAATCCCTCTCGGAAATTAGATTTAATCGGCAGTTCAATCGTACGTCCGGTTGTATCAGCCATCAGGCCACGCATACCCGCCAGCTGTTTAATCTGTTTATCGGAACCACGCGCTCCGGAATCTGCCATCATATAGATGTTATTATACTTATCCAGGCCGTCCAAAAGTTCCTTCGTCAAAATGTCGTCCGTCTGTTTCCAGGTCTCAACGACTTCCTTATATCTCTCTTCCTCCGTAATCAGGCCACGCTTATAGTTCTTGGTAATCTTATCCACCGTATCCTGCGCGTTCTGAATCAGCTCCGGCTTTTTCGCCGGCACCGTCATGTCAGAAATAGATACCGTCATCGCAGCCCTGGTGGAATACTTGTAACCCATAGCCTTTATGTCATCCAACACCTCTGCCGTCTTCGTCGCACCGTGGATATTGATGACTTTCTCAAGAATCTGTTTTAATCCTTTCTTGCCTACATGGAAGTCTACTTCCAGTTTCAGCAGATCTTCCGGCTTGCTCCTGTCGACAAAGCCCAAATCCTGTGGCAGGATTTCATTGAAAATGAAACGTCCCAGGGTAGACTCGACATTTCCTGTGACAATTTCCCCATCCGGCATCTTGTGCTGCACGCGCGCGGTAATCCTGGAATGAAGCGTCAGGGCCTCGTTCTCATAGGCAAGAATCGCCTCGTTCACGCTCTTAAAGAATTTGCCCTCCCCTAATGCGCCCGGCCGCTCCTGCGTCAGATAGTATATCCCAAGCACCATATCCTGGGAAGGAACCGCCACCGGCCCGCCGTCAGACGGCTTTAACAGGTTATTCGGCGATAACAGCAAGAATCTGCACTCAGACTGTGCTTCCACAGACAGCGGAAGGTGTACCGCCATCTGGTCTCCGTCAAAGTCCGCGTTGAACGCCGTACATACCAACGGATGGAGCTTAATAGCCTTTCCCTCTACAAGAATCGGCTCAAATGCCTGGATTCCCAGCCTGTGCAACGTGGGGGCGCGGTTCAGCATGACGGGATGCTCTTTGATGACTTCCTCTAAGACGTCCCATACTTCCGTCTGCAGGCGTTCTACCATCTTCTTGGCGCTCTTGATATTGTGCGCGGAGCCATTATAAACCAGCTCCTTCATGACGAAAGGCTTAAACAGCTCGATTGCCATCTCCTTTGGCAGCCCGCACTGGTAAATTTTTAACTCCGGGCCTACCACGATAACAGAACGTCCGGAATAATCCACACGTTTACCCAGAAGGTTCTGGCGAAAACGTCCCGACTTACCTTTTAACATGTCGGACAGCGACTTAAGGGCGCGGTTTCCAGGCCCTGTAACCGGACGGCCTCTGCGGCCGTTGTCTATCAGCGCGTCTACCGCTTCCTGCAGCATCCGCTTCTCATTCCTGACAATAATATCCGGCGCGCCCAGCTCCAGCAGCCTGCGCAAACGGTTATTGCGGTTAATGATACGACGGTATAAATCGTTCAGGTCTGAGGTCGCGAAACGCCCGCCATCCAGCTGCACCATAGGGCGCAAATCGGGCGGGATGACTGGAATTACATCCATAATCATCCATTCCGGCTTGTTTCCAGACCCGCGGAAAGCCTCAACGACTTCCAGACGCTTAATAATCCTGGCGCGTTTCTGCCCGGTGGCGTCCTTCAAAGCAGTCTTCAGCTCTACCGCATCTTTCTCTAAATCAATGGACTCTAACAGCTCTTTGATGGACTCTGCGCCCATGCCCACACGGAAATCGCTGCCAAATTTTTCCCTGGCTTCCTGATACTCCGCCTCGGTCAGTACCTGTTTGTACTGTAAATCGCTGCCGCCCTTATCCAGCACGATATAGGATGCGAAATACAGCACTTTCTCCAACGTTCTGGGTGACAAGTCCAGGACTAACCCCATACGGCTGGGAATTCCCTTAAAATACCAAATATGGGATACGGGAGCTGCAAGTTCAATATGTCCCATTCTCTCCCTGCGCACGCTTGCTTTCGTGATTTCCACGCCGCAGCGGTCGCAGACAACGCCTTTGTAACGTATTTTCTTATATTTGCCACAGTGGCATTCCCAGTCCTTACTGGGCCCAAAAATCTTCTCGCAGAACAACCCATCCTTTTCCGGCTTCAAAGTCCTATAATTGATGGTCTCCGGCTTCTTGACCTCGCCCCTGGACCACTCACGGATTTTTTCAGGTGATGCTAGGCCAATCTTGATTGCATCAAAGGTGATTGGCTGGTACTTTTCTTTATTCATTACTTCTGGCATGGTGACTCTCCCTTCTCCTATTCTCTATTCAAGAACATCTTCAAAGTCGGCGAAATCGTCCTCTAGTTCCAATGCATCCTCTTCCTCATCATCTATATCAACCAGCTCTTCGCTCTCCTCATTGAATTCCTGCTTGCTAAAGCCCATCTCCCCAAAGGATTCTTCCTCCTCAAAGGCAAAATTGCGGTCTCCGGCAATGATAGAGTTCAAATCGGTATTGCCATATTCACTGGTCTCCATCAGCTCTATCTCTTCCCTGTTCTCATCTAAGACCTTCACATCCAGTCCCAGGGACTGCAACTCCTTCAGAAGCACCTTAAAGGATTCCGGTATCCCTGGTTTGGGGATATTGTCACCTTTAATGATAGCCTCGTAGGTCTTCACACGCCCAATGACGTCATCGGACTTCACGGTGAGGATTTCCTGCAGCGTGTAAGACGCGCCATAAGCCTCCAGCGCCCAAACTTCCATCTCTCCGAAACGCTGGCCTCCAAACTGGGCCTTACCGCCCAACGGCTGCTGCGTTACCAGCGAGTACGGTCCGGTAGAACGCGCATGAATCTTATCATCTACCAAGTGGTGAAGCTTCAGGTAATGCATATGCCCGATGGTTACCGGGCTGTCAAAATACTCTCCGGTGCGGCCGTCACGCAGCCTTACCTTACCGTCGCGCGACAGCGGCACGCCCTTCCATACCTCTCTGTGTTCCCTGTTGTCATACAGATATTCCATCACTTCCGGAAGCAGCTCTTCCTTGTGCCTTGCTTCAAATTCTTCCCAGGAAAGGTTCACGTAATCATTCGCCAAATCCAGGGTATCCATAATGTCATTCTCATCCGCACCGTCAAAAACCGGCGTGGCAATGTTAAATCCGAGTGCTTTTGCAGCCAAGCTCAAATGGATTTCCAGCACCTGTCCGATGTTCATACGGGACGGCACACCCAGCGGGTTCAGCACGATATCCAGCGGACGCCCGTTCGGAAGGAACGGCATATCCTCCACCGGAAGCACACGCGAAACCACACCCTTGTTCCCATGACGTCCCGCCATCTTGTCGCCTACGGAAATCTTCCTCTTCTGCGCAATATAAATGCGGACAGCCTGGTTCACGCCCGGAGACAGCTCGTCGCCGTTATCCCTGGTAAATACCTTTGCGTCTACAACAATGCCGTATTCTCCGTGCGGTACTTTCAGGGAAGTATCCCTGACCTCACGCGCTTTTTCTCCGAAAATCGCGCGCAGCAGACGCTCTTCTGCTGTCAGTTCCGTCTCTCCCTTCGGCGTAACCTTTCCCACCAGGATATCCCCGGCGCGTACCTCAGCGCCGATACGGATGATGCCGCGCTCATCTAAATCTTTCAGCGCGTCATCGCCGACACCCGGGACGTCCCTGGTAATTTCTTCCGGCCCCAGCTTTGTGTCACGCGCTTCTGCCTCATGTTCCTCTATATGCACGGAGGTATAGACGTCCTCCTGCACCAGCCTTTCGCTTAAAAGGACTGCGTCTTCATAATTATATCCTTCCCAGGTCATAAAGCCAATCAGCGGATTCTTGCCCAGCGCAAGCTCGCCGTTTGAGGTGGAAGGCCCATCCGCAATTACCTGGCCCGCTTCCACCTTATCGCCCTTATAGACAATCGGCCTCTGGTTGTAGCAGTTCGACTGGTTACTGCGCAAAAACTTCGTCAGCTTGTATACATCCCGGTTCCCATCTTCGGTCTTGACCGTAATCTCATTGGAAACCGCACGCTCTACCACGCCTGCGCGTTTTGCCAGCACACATACGCCGGAATCCTCCGCCGCCTTTGTCTCCATGCCGGTTCCGACCGCCGGTGCTTCCGTGGTCAAAAGCGGCACCGCCTGACGCTGCATGTTGGAACCCATCAGAGCGCGGTTCGCATCGTCGTTTTCCAGGAAAGGAATCAATGCCGTTGCCACGGAGAACACCATCTTCGGCGATACGTCCATATAATCAAACATCGCCTTTTCATATTCCTGCGTCTCCTCACGGTAACGGCCGGATACGGAATTACGCACGAAATGGCCTTCCGTGTCCAATGCCTCATTCGCCTGTGCCACATGGTAATTGTCTTCCTCGTCAGCAGTCATATAAACGACTTCATCCGTTACCCGCGGGTTCTTGGGGTCGGATTTGTCAATCTTACGGTAAGGTGCTTCCACAAAACCGTATTCATTGATTCTTGCATATGTCGCCAGTGAGTTTATCAATCCGATGTTCGGGCCTTCAGGAGTCTCAATCGGGCACATCCTGCCATAATGGGAATAATGCACGTCACGCACCTCAAACCCGGCGCGGTCCCTGGACAGGCCGCCAGGGCCCAATGCGGAGAGACGCCTCTTGTGCGTCAGCTCACCCAGCGGGTTATTCTGATCCATAAACTGGGACAGCTGCGAGGAACCAAAGAACTCCTTGACTGCTGCGGTCACCGGCTTGATATTGATTAAGCTCTGGGGCGAAATCCCCTGCAGATCCTGAGTCGTCATCCGCTCGCGGACTACACGCTCCATCCTGGACAAACCGATACGGTACTGGTTCTGCAGAAGCTCTCCCACTGCACGGATACGGCGGTTGCCCAAATGGTCGATGTCATCGTCATTTCCCAGGCCATATTCCAAATGCATATTATAGTTAATAGAAGCCAAAATATCTTCCCGGGTAATATGCTTGGGAATCAAATCCGCTGCATTCCTGTGAAGGGCTTCTTTCAAATCTTCCAAACTTTCGTTTTCTTCTAATATTTTTTCTAAAACCGGGTAATATACTAATTCTGTAATCCCCAGGCTCCTTGCTTCTTCGCGCTCAATGTCGACATAATTTGTCACATCCACCATCAGGTTGGACAGCACCTTAATGTTGCGCTCCTCCCCCTGGATCCATACAAACGGAACCGCCGTATTCTGGATTGCATCCGCAAGCTCACGGCTCACCCTGGTTCCTTTTTCAGCGACAATCTCGCCTGTCGTCTCGTCAATTACGTCCTCCGCAAGAACCTGTCCGTTAATACGGTTTCGCAATGACAATTTTTTATTGAATTTATATCTCCCGACTTTCGCCAGGTCATACCGTCTGGGATCGAAGAACATAGCATTAATCAGGCTCTCCGCGCTCTCTACCGTAAGCGGTTCGCCCGGACGTATTTTCTTATACAGCTCCAGCAGACCTTCCTGGTAGTTGGTAGCAACGTCCTTGCCAAAGCTTGCGATAATCTTAGGTTCTTCCCCAAACAGGTCGACAATTTCTTGGTTCGTGCCGATTCCAAGCGCACGGATTAAGACAGTAACCGGAACCTTCCTGGTCCTGTCCACACGTACATAAAATACATCATTCGAATCGGTTTCATACTCCAACCATGCGCCTCGGTTAGGTATTACAGTGCAGGAATACAAAGTCTTGCCCACTTTATCGTGCGCAATTCCATAATAGATGCCGGGAGAACGCACCAACTGGCTGACGATTACACGTTCTGCGCCGTTGATGACGAAAGTTCCCGTCTCCGTCATAAGTGGTAAATCGCCCATGAAGATTTCATAATCTTTGACCTCTTCTACTGCCTCTTTATTATAAAATCTGACTTTTACTTTCAAAGGTGCAGCATAGGTTGCATCTCGCTCTTTACATTCTGCGATGGAGTATTTGACATCTTTTTCGCACAATGTAAATCCAACAAATTCCAGACTCAGCTGCCCGCTGTAATCTGCGATGGGAGAAATATCGGCAAATACTTCTTTTAATCCTTCACTGATGAACCAGTTGTAAGAATTCTTCTGAACCTCAATCAGGTTCGGCATTTCCAATACTTCCTTTTGTCGCGAGTAACTCATACGAACGCTTTTTCCTGCTTTAATCGGACGTATTCTGTTTTTCTCCATTGACGTTTCACCTCTCGTTTTATTATTCTACCTACTGCTCGGCAATGAGTACACGTTACCACAATAGCGCATTTTATATGATACCACAATCAATATTTCCATGTCAAGGAATATTTTAGGAAAAATGCCTGCCCTGTTCTCTTTCGACAGCAAGAGGCGCAGGCTGAACCTGCACCTCCCATCTGTATCTCTGCATCCGTCTCATTCGCCTATATCTGCCTTACGGAACCTGAAAGCCAATGCTTGCAAGGGTCTCCGGCTCTTCTCCGTCCTTTGTCGTCACTTCAAAAACCAAATCCTCCTCGCCATCATAAAGCACCATGATCTGCATCGTGGATGTCCCATCCTCATGCATATCTGTTTTCTGGTTCATCCACTGAAGCCAATTCCCCTGGCTATCCTTAATCCCCATATCCGGATCGTTGTATGGGTCATTGTACGGATCCTTCGTGAAGTCCGGGAGTTCTGCCTCAACGACAAGCCCTGCTTTCGTCTTGACTGCACTCTTGACCATAATCCCATTCTCTTCTTTATTAATATCAAACGCTTCATTGCCGGATCTGTCGATAGTCACAGGGAACCTCAGGCGCCAGTCACCTTCAACTTTGCCTGTGTTTACATATTCTCCCGACTCATCCCACTGATTCCAGAGATAGCCCACGAACTGCTTGACGTCCCAATCCACGACAAAAACATCCTTCTCGCCAGCCTTGAGGTCGATGGGCTTCTCCTGCATATCGGTAGGATTAAGCAAATCAATCTGGTTAATCGTCACAAATGACCCGTCCTTGGATTTATCAAACGCCTTGGAAGCATAGCCTGACAGCTGGACGCCGTCTACGAATATGGACGGGTTAGATCCTTCTTTGGTCTCCGTGATTATTCCGTCCGCCTGGTTCAGACCCTCATTGTCCGTCTTAATGGACGCTGTGTAGTAGAGGACGTAGCCGTCGCAATAGACGTCGGAGACGGAAACTGTCACGCCATTGTTCTCCATGGTTGTCACATAACTGTCGGAATCCTGCTGTTTATCAACTTCATCCTGAACCGCCGTGGAACTCTTGCCAATCTTGGTATACCTTTCTGTATCTTCCTTCTCGTACTTCTCACCCTGCGCATTTTCCACCAAGTTTCCGAACACGCTGCTGAAAAGCTCCTCTGCCAGAACCGGGTTTGCAATGCTTGTCGCCCCTACTGCCACGGCACATGCGGCCGCCATTCCTGCTGCAATCTTCCATGTTTTTCCGTTTTTATTTTTCTTCGCCTTATTTTCCATTCTCCTTACCTCCGATAAAACCTTCTGTTTATGGTAATCCTTTTCCCGGGAGGACAATTCTGTCTGTTCATATTCCCTGAAATCCGTTTCCACTTCATTCAGCAGCTGGTATATGGTTTTGTTCATAATCATGCACCTCTTTCTACTCGGAATTGCCTGCGGAGTCGCTGTTTGCTCCGGGACAGGCGGTTATAAATAACCTCTTTTTTCATTCCGGTCTCCCGGCTCACCTGTTCCATGGACTGTTCCTCCACATATAACCGTATAAACAATTCCCGGTCCACAGGTTTTAAAGAATCCAGCATCCTTTCCACTTCCTCTGAAATTTCCTGTTCAATCATAGCCGCGAGCCTCTGGTCTTCCCTGGCAATCACCGTGTCCTCAATGTCAACGGTACTAATCTCCCGCTGATATTCCCTGAGATAATCGATTGCCCGGTACCTTGCAATGGCGGCTGCCCAATTTTTAAACGAATTTTTGCTCTCATCAAAGTCGGAAATATTCTGCCAGATTTTCAGAAGCACATCATCCAGACATTCCTCCTGCCGCTGGGGCAAGCTGAAAAGCTGTTTCCGTATGATGGACTTCAATAACCCGCCATACGCATCAATCACATACAGAAGCGCCTTCTCATTATGCAGCTGTAATTGCCGAATATAATTGTGCTTTCCAATCTTCATAAATCATCCTCTTTTCCGAACCTGCGCGCGGTTGGTTTTGTAATTACACTAATTATTACGGATTTATAGAAGGAAATCTATCATTTTTTTCACATTAACTGAATTTGGCAATTATTTTATTAATATAGGCCCTGTCCCTCCCTGCAGAAATCTGCTTTTCATGGATGTTTTCCTAACTTTCAAAATGCAGGCTCTCCAGAAAAAACTTCTCTGGAAAGTCTGCATTTTTTACTTTTTCCGAAAATACAAATTGCTGGCAAATGCCGCGCAAAGGCTGAGGCAAGACGGCATTTTCACTTTTTCACAAAATAGAAAAGCCCGAACCGGTACGCCCCATTATGCTTGTCATCATCATATTTATGGATGTCCACATGATACTCAATCTCCCCTTCCGCAACACAGGAATACTCGTTTCATTCCATCTTATCAAAACAATCAACGATTGTACTTGCGTAAAACACTCTGTGCGCGTTGAACTCCACGTGTTCGTTTCCCACAGTGACAGAAAGATAAAGCTTCCCTCCACGCTTTAATTTTTTCTGTATCTGCTCAAAGTATTAAAACAAGCTTCCGAATCCACTGGATCTCCATATCTGCCCAGCCCAAAATGTTCCAGCGAACAGAGTGCAGAAAGGCTGCCCAAACTGTCATCGGCAATATTATCCATCATAGTCGCATCAGCCACAACAGTGTGCAGATGGTCTACCTTCCCCGGAAACGGCCTGACGTCAATCATATGCACGTCAATCCCAGCCGCTAACAAATGAGCTATGAACCCATCCAGCCGGCTCCCAATATCATAATGTTCCTTCACGCCATCGCTGATAATATGCCCGGCTCCCCATAAATCCTGCCAAAAATATTCATCTACCGTTCCTGCATTCGTAACTTTACCCATACCCCATATCCAAATTTTCATATTAACATCCTTTCCCGCAGAACTTGCTGTCAAAATACGGATTTTCTCCGCTGACCACGCTCGTTGAGCCAACATTTTATATTTTACGACAAAAACAGGGAGGCAGCTTTCCACAAAATCCTGGAACTGCCTCCCTGTCTCTCATGCTCAATCCGCGGAAACGGAATGATTATTTCAAAGTTACCTTAGCGCCTTCTGCCTCTAACTTAGCCTTAATATCCTCAGCCTCGGCCTTCTCAGCGCCTTCCTTAACAACCTTCGGAGCCCCGTCAACGACTTCCTTAGCTTCCTTCAGTCCTAAGCCGGTTACTTCACGGACAACCTTGATGACTTTAACCTTGTTCGGGCCAACTTCTGTCAGCTCAACATCGAATTCGCTCTTCTCTTCTGCTGCGCCTGCTCCATCGCCGCCTGCTGCTGCAACTACAACGCCTGCTGCTGCAGATACGCCGAACTCTTCTTCACATGCCTTTACTAACTCGTTTAATTCTAGTACGCTTAACTCTTTAATAGCTTCAATAAATTCTGCTGTTGTTAACTTTGCCATTATTGTTTACCTCCATTATGTTATTTATTTTAATTATACAAATTCTGTCTGCGCCATCGGCTTGCCAATCGCTAGTTTTTTCACAGGGAAGTTCTGTTCGCTAAACTCACCCTTCGCATTCTGCTCGGCTTCGCTAATCTCACAGAACGACCTCGCAACACGCTCTGTCTGCGCCTTTGCCTTGCCAATCGCTAGTTGCTTTCGGTCTCTGCTGCTGCAGATGCGCCGCCCTGCTCTGCAATTTGATTAAGAACACGTGCCAGGTTGGTAATCGGAGACTGGATGCTTCCAAGGAATTTGGAAAGCAGCTCTTCTCTTGACGGAACGCTGGCGATTTCCTTAATGCCTGCCGCATCATAGAAAGTCCCTTCTACAACGCCTGCTTTCAGCTCCAATGCATCAGCAGTCTTTGCAAACTTCGCAAGGATTCTTGCCGGAGCAGTTGCATCTTCTTTGGAAATAGCGATTGCGTTAGGCCCTTCTAATAAAGAAGACATGCTCTCGAAGTCTGTTCCCTTGAACGCAAAGTTCATTAAGGTATTCTTGTATACTTTGTAAGTAACATTGGCTTCCCTTAACTGCCTACGCAACTGTGTATCTTGCTCTACAGTCAATCCACGGTAATCTACCAACACAACGCACTGCGCGTCTTTGATATGATCGGAGATTTCCTGTACAATCGGCTGCTTTAATTCTACTTTTGCCACGAATCGTGCACCTCCTTATATTTATTTCAGTGGGCAGGAATTTTCCTTGCCCGCTATGCGCGGGTTTAAAGCATTATGCTTCATTTCCCCGGGCTGCGCCGAGTGCGGCCGCTTCCGCGACATGTAACTTTTCACACGAGTACGCATATTTTCCCTTCTAAATTAAGAAGAAAAAAGCCTCCTTATCCGCAAGACAAGGAGGCTTGAAAAACCATTCTGATTACCAGACGGATGTCTGGCAAATTCCCTCGGCAGGCCAAAAGTTACGCCTTACGGCACCTACTGTCTTCGGCAAAATACTTGTATAGTATAACATTGTGTATTTTAGATGTCAACATTTAATTTAAACAAGCTTCGCAGTATTGACTTTTACGCCAGGTCCCATGCTGGGAGCCAACGTAACGCTCTTGAGGAACTGTCCTTTTACTGCAGAAGGCCTTGCCTTAATGATGGCACCCATAAGAGTCTGGAAGTTGTCCGCTAATTGTTCTTCTGTAAAAGATGCTTTTCCAACTGGCACATGGATAATATTGGTCTTATCTAATCTGTACTCAATCTTACCGGCTTTGATATCGTTTATAGCCTTGGTAACATCCATGGTAACGGTTCCTGCTTTGGGGTTCGGCATTAAGCCCTTAGGCCCGAGCACACGTCCCAGACGTCCGACAACGCCCATCATGTCTGGAGTAGCAACTACCACGTCAAAATCCAGCCAGCCATCGTTCTGGATTTTCGGAATCAGCTCTTCCCCGCCGACATGGTCAGCTCCTGCTGCCAATGCCTCATCCAATTTTTCTCCTTTTGCAAAAACCAGTACCCTAACAGTCTTACCTGTTCCGTGTGGCAGTACCACAGCGCCACGAATCTGCTGCTCGGCATGGCGTCCGTCACAGCCGGTTCTGATATGAGCTTCGATTGTTTCATCAAATTTAGCAACTGCAACCTTCTTTACCAGGCTGATTGCTTCTTCTGTATCATACTGCACAGTCCTGTCGATTGCCTTTGCAGCCTCTAGATATTTCTTTCCTCGTTTCATTCTAATTACCTCCTAGTGGTGATATCGGGAGATGTCCCTCCCACGGTTTCAGTAGGTGTTCCATTTTTCAGTGTTCTCTGCCTATTCTCCGACTTCAACGCCCATGCTTCTTGCAGTTCCTGCAATCATGCTCATTGCAGCTTCCAGGGTTGCTGCATTAAGATCCTTCATTTTCAGTTCTGCGATTTCCTGAACTTTTGCCTTGGGGATTGTCGCAACCTTGGTCTTATTTGGCACTCCGGAGCCAGATTTGATGTTGCATGCTTTTTTAATCAGCACAGCAGCAGGCGGAGTTTTGGTGATAAAGCTAAAGCTTCTGTCTGCATATACGGTAATGACTACCGGAATAATCAGGTCTCCCTGATCGGCTGTCTTCGCGTTGAACTGCTTGGTAAATTCAACAATATTTACACCATGCTGTCCAAGTGCAGGCCCAACTGGTGGTGCCGGCGTAGCCTTTCCGGCAGGAATCTGTAATTTAATATACCCTTCTACTTTCTTTGCCATTTGGAAATTCCTCCTTACATATTTCTTGTCCAGTCATTCTTGTGAATTCCTGCGACAATACGCATCTTATAACTTTCTGATATCTGTGAAACTTATTTCTACCGGTGTTTCACGACCGAATAAGTCAACGTTGATGGTCACCATCTGCTTGCCATGGTTCATCGCCTGGATAAGCCCGACTGTGTCTTTCCAGACACCGCCGACAACCCTGACGGAATCCCCTTCCGCAAAGTCAACGACCACATTGTCGACTTGAATACCCAATGGTCTCATTTCAGCTTCAGTGAGCGGTACGGGCTTGGAACCCGGACCTACAAACCCGGTAACACCTCTGGTATTTCTGACCACATACCATATATCATCATTCATAACCATATTAATGAGGACATAGCCTGGAAACATTTTCTTCTCAACAGTCTTTTTCACACCGTTTTTCATTTCCACGACGCTCTGCATCGGAACCCTCACCTCCAGGATCTGATCCTCCAGATGCCGGTTCTCAATCGTCTTCTCAATGTTCTCTTTAACCTTCTTTTCATAACCGGAATAGGTATGAACTACATACCAGTTTGCCTCTGCCATAAACCACCTACGCCTCCTATAAATTCACCAGGGCATCCACGCCGTACTTAATAATCACATCCAACACGGCAATGATAAGACCCAAGACAACTGAAACAGCAATTACCGCAACCGTCTGCCTGGTAAGTGATTTCTTGTCTGGCCAGATTATTTTGTCGAATTCAGCTTTAAGACCGGTAAACCAGCTCGTTTTTGAAGCCTTTTCCGTTTTTGTTTCTCCCATTTTTACCTCCTGTGGCGCACCTCCTGCGCCCGAAATACTGGGGTGGTGAACAATATGTCCACCCATTCACTTCCTTCGCTCTGTCCTATTACTTCGTTTCTTTGTGTAACGTATGCTTCCTGCAGAAACGGCAGTACTTCTTCGTCTCCATTCTGTCAGGATGGGCTTTCTTATCCTTGGTCATGTTGTAATTACGTTGCTTACATTCGGTACATGCCAATGTAATTTTAGTGCGCACAACTTCCACCTCCATTAATTCTAATTTTAGGCATAAAAAAAAGACCTACTTCCATCGCTAGTCTAATATAGCATAATCTGGCCTTACCGTCAACATTTTAAAAGAATTTTCCAATTTTGCACAAATTTATCCAGATTTTCGCATATTACCGTTAAGAAAATGCTTGTACCAGCCGATAAACACTGCAAATACATGGAGTGTTTTTTATTACCTCCCGTGCAAAGCACGATTTCAAGGATGAAAGGAGGGACTTATCGTGGCTGCGATTGATACAGGTTACCATTACTACTTAAACACATACGCCAACCAATCGACTTCCCGATATGATTCACACAAGAAAAGCGAGCTGCGCAATATCTATAACAAGATTGTAAAGATTAACAAGGATTCGCCTCTGTACAAGATAAAGCGTTCGGCAGATGTACAGAGATTTGCGATAGATATTAAGGAAAGCACGCGCCTGATTCAGAATGTTGTTGCATCCCTATCTGATGCTGAAGAGGGAATCGGCAATGCATTCCAGAAAAAACTCGCCTTTTCTTCACAAGAAGACGTAGTATCGGCCAAGTACGTTGGCGACAGCCGGCTATCCGGCAACCCGGATGGTTTTACCATCGAAGTGAAAGATCTTGCCACTTCACAGATTAATCAGGGTAATTTCCTGGATAAGAACCGACTGAACCTCAAGCCTGGCTCTTATTCGTTTGATTTGGAGAACAATGTCTCAGCTTATGAGTTCCAGTTTACCGTCAATGCCGAGGATACTAATTTCTCAATCCAGAAAAAGCTTGCAGGACTGATAACCAATGCGGACATCGGCCTGAACGCGGCGATTGCAGAGAATGCAGACGGCTTGAGCGCATTACAGATTGAGTCGGTTGCCACAGGCATCGGCCCGGACGAAACGTTTCTATTTTCTATTTCTCCCCAGGGGAACCATGAGTCTATGAACGCCATAGACGCGCTGGGTATTGACCATGTGTCGCAGGAAGCGCATAATGCTGTTTTCCTGCTTAATGGAAACGAGCATATGGCATATTCCAATACGTTCCTGCTGGACAACAATTTTCAGCTTACGCTGCATGGTACCAGCCCAGAAGGCCAACCTGCCTCAGTAGGATTTAAGACGAATGCAGACGCCATGGCAGACAATATCCAGACACTGGTAGACTCATACAATTCTGTTTTACAGACCGCCAGCAAATATTCCGACAGCCAGCCTCAGAGCGTGCAGCTCTACAAAGACATGAGCAGCACGGCTTTCGCATATGAGAGCAGCCTGAAGAACATCGGCCTGACGGTAGAAGATGACGGTTCCATCACAATCGATGATGACACGCTGAAAGAAACCGTCTCGACAGACAATTATGAGGACAGCCTGTCTGTACTCAATGACTTCAAGAACTTGCTGAGCGTAAAGGCAAACAATGCTTCACTGGATCCCATGCGTTATGTGGATAAGATTCTTGTAACATACAAGAACCCCGGGAAGACTTTCGTGACACCTTACATCACATCCATCTATTCCGGAATGATGATGGACGCATATTGTTAATAAATAGTCGGAAAGCTCCCCTGCCTCCTGGTTTCAGGAGGCAGGGTTTTTTATTCCCATGTGCAAAACACCAACCATACGCATAATATTTTTAGGAAGACACTTTCAAGATTTAGCGTGACAAGGTCTCTCCTATAGAGTGAGAAAACCTATCCAATGCTGCGGCTGCAGCATGGATAGGTTCTGATTTTGTAATATATGAAAACTTAAAACTTCATCCTGATTATGAATTGAATCTCAGCAGGTTCACTACCCGGCTGTTCTCTTCCTCCTGCTTCTTCTGCATCATAAGCCTATATTCTTCTAACAAACTGTTCTTCTTCATATCAGAAACTGCCTGCGGGAAGTCAAGATCCTCAATACGGCTGCGGGATGCAGTAGTATTCAGGGACGCATAAGAATTGAAATTCATCGTGTAGCCCAAACGGTTATATGTGGCGCCCATATCACCTCTGGCTGACGACACCATATCCATGGCATTGTCAATCACAGAAAGGTCGAAATCTCCCGTCACATCAAAATCCGCGATTCCCAAAGCTTCTAATGTGGCGTTCGGCATGTTAATGTCCATGCCGCTGCCGTCCGGCCCGGAGGCTACATGATTGCTGCCCATGGTTCCGTCAAGCAGGCTCATGGTGTTAAACCGTGTATTCTTAGCAGCATCGGAAATGGACTCTTTGAGCTGGTCAATCTCCTGCTGCATCATCTTGCGCTCAGAATCTCCATAGATAGCTGTGTTAGACGCCTGCACGCCCAGTTCGCGGATACGCTGCAGAGAATCTGTGATTGAAGACAGTCCTCCGTCCGCAACATTCACCATATCCTGAGATGTGGCTGCATTCCTCCGCCCGACATCGTAACCATTGCTCTGTGTCAGCAGCTTCTCGGCAATGGCCAAACCGGCCGCATCGTCCGCTGCTGAATTAATCCGCTTTCCGCTGGAAAGCTGCCGATAATTCTGATGTAACCCTTGACTACTTATACCGGAAATACTCATAGGTCATCCTCCCTTCTTTACTTTATTCTCTGTAATATTCTTGATTCCTGTGTTAATTCCAATCCCGGCTTTACACAAATCCTCTGTGAAAAGACCCTCTTATACTTTTCTTACATTATAGCAATCTATACTGGAAAATTCAAGTAATTTATAGCTTTTCTTCGTATTTTTTCCATAAGATCCATCATCCCTTCGGCTGTACCCCCATGGCCTCCAGACGCTCCCGCGCCGGCCCATATTCCCCGCACTTTTGGTAAAATCCCCGCGCTTCCTCCAGATTCCCGAGACATTCCCGGATGACGCCGATGTTGTAATTAGCAGCAAAGGAATTTACCCCCACGGTCTTACAGTGCGGTTTCTGCAAAGCTTTTTCAAATTCCCTGACTGCTGCCTCAAAACAGGCGTTCTTCATGTAAATCAGGCCCATAAGGAACAGGAAGTCCGCGCTGCCGCAAAATTCCTCATAAATATTCTCGAAGCTAAGCGCCGCCTGCTCCCGGCCGCTATTAATCAGCGCATAGCCATAGGTCTCCACCATGTCGATGACATATTCCAACCGCGGATCCAGGTCATGGGAAAGCCCCTGGGAAAAATATGCACACGCCCGTACATATTCATGAGCCATGTACCAGCCCTTGCCAAGCTGGTAAAGAAGGTACGGTACCTGTGCCTCAAGCTCCCGCAGCTGTAGCGAATCGCCGTCCTGACGCAACTCCTCAAGTTCCGCTGTAACTGCTGACAGTTCATGTTCCAGCAGTTTGATGTTCCGCTGCGTCTTCTGTTCTCGTTCCTCTGGGGAAAGGTCATATCCGGTGTGCAGGAAGCTTAAGGGGGACAGCCACGTCTCATATCCCCCATCCTGGAAGGAAACCAGTTGTTCATGGATCCGGCCCTTGTAATGGAATTTCCTGCGGTCAAAAATCCTATTTACCCATTCGCGGCTCTCCTGACGCGCCTTATCCCGGGTAAACTGATTGCGGATGAGGACACGCCCGACTGCCTGCGGGTTTGCAGACGCCAACGCTCCTAACCGCTGCAGATCGCTTTCTGACAGAGGATCGAGGAATTCATCGCTGTCCACTACCAGCACCAAATCATGTGCAGCTTTGGAAACTGCAAAATTTTTAGCAGCCGCAAAGTCGTCCTGCCATGCAAAATCATAGACCTTGTCTGTAAATTCCCCGGCTATCTCCCTGGTTTTATCCGCAGAACCGGTATCTGCCACAACCAGCTCAAACCCATACCCGGACAATGCTTCCAGGCATCGTCCGATATTCTTCTCCTCATTTTTTGTGATGATGCAAACTGATAACATAATTGCCGCCTCTTCTTTCTCACACTGCCCAGCCCTTGCTCCTTTCCGGTTATAGGCGGCAGCCTGCCAGTTCCAGCATCTGCTTTACCTTCACTTCATAGGAGAACAATTCCTGCACCTTCTGAAACCCTGCAGCCGCAATTTCCTGACGCTCCTCTTCGTGCGCAAGGTAGTAAGCCGCTTTCTCTATTAATTCCTGCGCGCTGCCGTAAAGCGCAAGCTCCTTCCCATCTTCAAAGCATTCTGCCAGCTCCGGCTGATAGTTGGACAATAAGAAGCCGCCGGCCCCCATGACATCTAACGCGCGCAGGGGGATGCCGCTTGTGATGGAGCGCAGGCTCATGTTCAGATTAATTTTGGAATCACGGAAAATCTTCGGCATCTGGGATGCATAATCCACAATGCCGCCTAAGTCTGCCTGCGGCAGTCCAGATGTGTCCGAAGCCGTATATAGCGTAAGACGGAACTTTGCGGACACTTCCCGCAGCAAGGATATCCTCTCCCGGGATGTAATCTTCCCATCAATCATTGCCGCATACAAATCCCGTTTCGTGACGCCGTAACCTGGCGGCATTTCCATGGAAATATATTGGTTCATCTGCCCTATGATCTCGTCCGTGAGAAGCTCCCCAACCAGATTATAGCCATATATACGCTCCTGCGCCTCCATAATCCCTGACAGATATCCTCGGACATACTCCGGCAGATACTGTACCTGGTCATATAGATTATTTTCATACAAGCTTCCCACAAATGAAATCTCCGGGCCGCCCTTATATTCTCCTGGTTCTCCCAGCATATGTTTCAGCCGCGTGGTATTCACCGCCAGCGGGAGGTGGTAACAGTTCTGTACGCCTAAATGCTTAAGCTGCTGGTACTGCTGACGGTCAAACGCAAATATATAGTTAAACGCACTCCTTGCCGCCGGCGAAAACATCGTCCAATGAGGACAATCATAAATCCAGGAGATATATTTTATCTTATGCTTCCTGGCCGCCTCCGCAACCACCGGGAAAAAATTAAAAGAAAAAATACAGTCTGTACCCTGCTTCTGCATGGCCCGTTCTAAGCTGGCGGCAAGCTCTTCGTCCTGCTCATAGTTACGGCAAGGCACGTCGCAGATTACAGTCTCATGTCCCAGAATTTTCCACGCCCACAACATATCGTCCCGGGAATTCTCATTCCAGGTATAGTATAAAATCTTCATAACTGCTCCTTCTGTCATCAAATCTGCATCGCCAAATCTTCACAACATGGTATGACGCCGTATTATCCGCTCTGCCGCCGCCGACACGTCCGGCCGGGTGGCGGCATCCGGCGCATATTTTTTCCTCCGCAGATAGAATTTGACCTCCATATATTTGCGTTGCGCCTGCTCAAAAGAACCGCAGTCAAAGAGGAACGATTTATCTCCTAAGACCCCGTCCTCTCTCTCTGCCTGCAGGATTTCCAGGATATTTTTTAAGATGACCGCCTCCGTATCCAGGAAGCGTTCATCCCATACTTGTTCCATCGTTGCGCGCACTTCCTGCTCTTTTCCTAAAAAAAGCAGGGACTTCCACTGTTCTTTCAATTCCTCCATCAGTGCAAAACGCTGCCGGTACGGTTCCGGGTAGACGAAATCCTGCCCGGCGTAATCCGGCAGCCCGCTCTGGTATATCTCTAAAAACGCCTCCTGCGCCCTATCATAGCCCGTGAGGTTTAAGTACCCGCAGTCGTGGACGCACCATGGCTGCTTGCCTGCAAGCGCCCAAAGCTCATGACCCTTCCGGCTGAACTCCAATGACTGGGAAATATCGTAAAAATCCCAGCCGGAAAGCGCGTCTTCCCGCCAGGGGATGTCTCTACGGGTCATCAGGAACATACCGTCCAGGGCCGCTGCCTGCGCGGCCCCCTCCGACAGATGGTTGCGGAATGCTTTCTTCTCGCTACAGCCGATTACATGACCCTGGTTCCAGCTGCGGTAAAACCTACGGTCCGCGGAAAGCCTGTCCGCGCCCAACACCCCGGCCATCCCAGCCCTGGGATGGTTTTCAAACAGCTCCAGAAACTTAAGCAGGATATCTGGCTCAACCAGAAAGACGTCCTGATGCATATAAACTTTGTACTCCGCCTCAGACTGCTGCATGGCCAGATTATACCCCTGGTAAATGCTGGCTGCCTGACGTACCGGCCAGACCTCCGCCATATAGCCCTCCGGCAGGCGGAGGCGGTCAATGTAAAAGAGACATTCTTCAAAATATGTCTCGTCGTTGACACAGATAATAAAAGATATTAATTTCGGCATATGATACCCTCACTATGCGGATGCTCGAAAAGAACCGCTACAGACTATTGATAACCTTCACCACGTACTCCTGCTCCTGCTCTGTCATCCCGTTGTAAAATGGCATTGACAGAACTTCTCTTGCATACTTTCCTGCCAATGGATATTTCTCCTCAGGGATATTCAGATACCTCATGGACTCTGCCAAATATGGAGGAATCGGGTAATGAATCATAGTGTCAATTCCCTCCGACTTTAACTTCCTCTGAACCTCATCCCTTTCATTTACCCGTACCACATACTGATGCCAGACGGTCTCCGCTCCCTCCCTGACTTTGGGCAGGATAAATGCAGGGTTCTTAATATTACTCTCGTAGTATGCCGCTAGATTTTTACGCTCTTGTAACAACTCGCTATAATGACGGAGCTTTATCCTCAACATCCCGGCCTGAAATTCGTCCAGCCTGGAGTTAACCCCCATAATCTCATTATAATATTTCCTTTTACTCCCATAATTACGGAACATCTTTGCCTGCTCTGCCAAATCAGCATGATTGGTCACAAGCGCGCCTCCATCCCCAAATGCCCCTAGATTTTTCGTGGGGTAAAAAGAAAAACAGCCGAAATCCCCGAACGTCCCTGTCTGTTTCCCTTCGAAAGCAGCTCCATGCGATTGGGCGCAATCCTCCACTACCTTTAGATTATATTTTTCCGCTATTTGTAAAATTCTTTTCATATTGGCGGCCTGCCCATATAGGTGTACTGCCAGTATTGCTCTTGTTTTCTCTGTAATTGCCTCTTCAATCAAATCTGCATTGATATTATAATATGTATCTGGCTCTACAAAAACCGGTACTGCCCCATTCAGCGTTACGCCCAGCACGCTGGCAATATAAGTATTGGCAGGAACAATCACTTCATCCCCGGTTCCTATCCCTAACAAATAGAACGCCATGCTCAGAGCCGACAATCCGTTCCCTACCCCAATGCAGTGGGAAGCTCCCAAAAACTGCGCGAACTCCCGCTCAAATGATTGCAGCTCTTTCCCCATGACATAATAGCCACTCCGAAGCACCTCCACTGCCTTATTCTCAAACTCCTGCTGATAGGCCTGAAAAGCCTTGTCTAACCGATTACATAATATATGCATGTCTTGCCCTTTCTTTTATCTGTAGCGCCTTTATGCCATCAACCCATATCTGGGCTATCTGCAAATCCCCCGCAGCAACTCGACTGTATCTTTTACGCCCCGCTCCAGAGAACCGCGGGGAACAAACCCCAACGCTTTTATCTTCTCACAGGAAACATCATAGGACAAAGTGTTCATGATTTTAGACTTAACAAACCCTATCTGCACATCATCCAAGTGTTTCCGTAATTCTGCCACTATGTCTTTCACTGCGGCATTTACCGTAACAATATTAAAAATATCATTGCTGAAATGGTCGTTCTTTATGATAAAACATATAGCTGAAACTGCATCCTCGATATCCAGATAGGGCCGTCTCTGCTCCCAGGCTGTTTCCCATACTGTCAGCGGCTGGCCGGTGCATGCCTGCCAGGCAAATTTATTCACGGCCGTATGGAAGCGCATTCCCGGGGATATGCCAAAAATTGTGCCAAAACGGCACGCCGTAAAACGTATTTCCCCTTCTTTTGCGAGTTTCCCCAAGTATTGTTCCGATTTCACTTTTGTCTTCGCGTAAGGGCTTTGAGCCGCCTCCACACTCACATCCGTCCCTTCATCTACATATGCCTCTGACGCTCCATACACGCTGGTACTGGATGGGAAAAACATCGGAACTCCCCATTTTGCACAACAGTCCGCAACTTTCACCGTTCCGACATAATTGACCTCTTCCACTTCCTGCTCCTTTTCAACACTCAGCTCAGGCTCTGTATTGGCTGCAAGATTAACGACCGCATCGGCTCCCCGGATCACATGTTCTAACAAGCTGCTGTCTAAAATGTCTCCCTGCACAAAATTATAAGTTCCCTCTTGCGGAAGATGGAACAGGGAACAATACCTCTGCACCTTTAAATTATCTACAATCGTGATTTCTGCCCCGGGAATTTCCTCCGGGAGCTTTCGGATCAGCCTGGATCCAATATGGCCAAGACCGCCTGTCACTATGATTTTCATAATTTCCCTTCTTTCTTCATCCATTCTAAAGCCTGCGCGATTCCGCTCTCCAGGGAATAGGCGCATACGAAGCCTAACCCCCTTAATTTTGCATTGTCACCGACAATCAGGGGATACTCCTTTGCTTTATCATTGTTATGGAATTCTATTAATTCTCTCCGATCCAGTTCCTTTGCAATCCTCTTGATAATCTGCCCAATGCTTACCGGTTTGCCGGTAGAAATATTATACACGCCAGACGCTTTTGTTTCTATCAGCAAATGGATTGCTCTCACCGCATCTTCAATATAAATATAATCGCGCAGCAACTCCCCGCATTCATTGACTATCTTCTCATTATGGGACAGCCTCCATGCCGTCAGCGGAACCAGGCGCGCCATTTTTTCGTATTTCCCATAAATGGCAAATAGCCTTGCTTCGCAATAAACCGCATCATGCATCTTTGCCAGCTTTTGCAATGCCTGGGATGTGTATAGCTTGCTGATTCCGTACAAAGACGAAGGATGCTCATAGTCGGGCTGTTCTCTCAGGAAGCCTTTCCCATAATCATAGCTTGCCGATGTGCCGGCAAAAAGTATCTGCTGCCCGCCGTTGTCCAGAAACACTTGTGCCATTCGTATGCAGATGTCAGCCCACAAGCAATTTTCAAAACTTTCCCAATAACTTTGCGTACTGACATCCCACGCAAACAGTACTAAAATATTCGGACATATCTTTCTGATATATTGAAGCGCTCCTTCAAAATCTTTCAGATTGTATTTGAAATAATGTTCCTTATCCAGATATTGCGGGCAGCTCCTGCCTACCGCAAATACCTCATATTTACTTTTGTCCAAGCACTCCAGAAAATTCCTGCCCAGAAAACCGCTCGCTCCGGTAAGAAGCATCTTCTTCATGACATTCTCCTATTCATCCACCCTCACCCGATCCACGTAGAGGATAAATTTGCCACCGGCATCCTGGAACGACGACTCATTGGCAATAATCTCTTCCCCATGGTTCCAGGCAAACAATAACGCATATTCCGGATAATCAACGGCAAACGCATCATATGGCTTTACCGGGATGTGCATTCCCGGCGTAAATTTTCCCTGTTTGATTGGCGTTGTATCGCTGATGAACTCTATATATTCCGGCCCAATGCCACAATAGTTCAACACCGTAGTACTTTTAGACGTAGCGCCATAACCTACGATTCTTTTTCCCTCAGACTTAATCTTCTTTAGCAAAGATAATAAATCTTCCTTGTTCTGGGCAACATTCCCTGCAAATGCCTGATAAGTAGATAATTTCTTTAATCCTTGTTTCTCCTCATCTGCCATGATTTCCCTGACCCGTTCCGACGCCTTCCTTGCGCCTCTCCGCGCTAATATGTAACGCATTGAGCCGCCATGGACATTCTGCGGCAGCGCGTCAATTACCTCCAATCCATGCATATCCGCCAGATAAGACACCGAAGAAACAGAGAAATAAAAGGCATGTTCGTCATATATCTGGTCGTATGAAGTCCGCCTCACGATATCGCCAACATACGGATCCTCAAAAATCAGCACTCCCTGTGGTTTCAGCAAACTTGTAACACCGTCAAACACTGAATGGATATAGGGCAGATGGCACATGACATTCGTCCCTGCAATCACATCAGCCTCCCCATATTCCGCTTTTATTTTCTCTGCGTTTTCTTTATCAAAAAAACAGGATAATGTGTTGACGCCTTTATCCCTCGCCGCCTGCGCAACATTCTCTGACGGCTCTACCCCGACATGCTTAATGTTCTCTTTCACATAATTCTGCAGCATAATGCCATCATTGCTTCCTATTTCCACCACAAAAGGATTATCTGACAAATAGTTTTTCATGACCCAATACGCAAATTCTTTAAAATGATCTACCATCCGTTTGGAGGTCGAGGCAAAATATGCATAATTCTCATTAAACATATCCTCTTTATCAACCAATTCCGTCAGCTGCACCATGCTGCATGTCGGACAAAACCCCACCTCCAAAGGATAGAATTTTTCTTTTTCAAACATATCCTCCGACAAAAAACCATTAGCGATTGGCATGTCGCCAAAAGAAATGACACGTTCTGCCTTATTGCCGCAAACTAAACATTTACACATAATCCGCTCTCCTTCTTCCATTATTTTTCTGCATCTTCTGCGAACCCTGCCCGCATCATTTTTTTATACTGCCCAAAATCACTGATATACTCCTCCTCGCTATAATGCTCAGATGACACGACTAAAAGGACGGCGTCACTTGAGAATTCGTACATCTCTTTCCAACACATAGGCGCGATATAAAGCCCTTTCCTGGAATCATGCAGCTCCACAATCTCCTCTTCATAGCCATCCGAGACTTTTACCTTACATCTGCCGCTGGCACATATCAGCACCAGCTCGCTCTCGCGGTTTGCGTGTTTGCCTCTGACCTCTGTAACATCGTTGACATAGATAAAGAAAACACGCTTTATCTCAAAGGGTATGTCCATATATTCCCCCTCCAGAACTACCAGACTGCCCCGCTCATCCCCATATTTCGGAAACTCTATGACACGGTACATATCTTTTAAAAGTTTCAACCCATAATTCCCCCTTTCCTATAAATTGCCTGCAAATCATATGTAAACCCTGAAATCTGCATATAATCTCCTCTACGCTCTGCCTTCTAAATTCTCAATAATAAATGCTATGTCTTTCTCGTCTGCTTCATGGATAAATTCTATAAGCCTTTGCTCTCTGCCCGATTCATGCTGAATCGACAGGCCATTGTTCATATAGTAACCGCTTCTCTCCGACTGGCTGACTCCCCCAAATTCACACCAATTCTTCCAGTAATCGGTTTCAAAATGCGGATTATCGTCTCCTGGCCATATTGCCTGAATCATTACATCTGTGAAAAAAGCAATATAATTCAGCAACCCCGTCCGCGCCCCTACAACGTTGCCACACATCTCAGAGAACAGCGGAACATCCAAAACATTCAAAAACAAGCTCGGCACGCCGGGAACTATTTCTCTGTCAGCATTAAAAATTACCGCGTACCCCTCTAGTTCCAGCCTCTTACAAAGCTTCGCCCAGAATCCTTCGGTTACCACCTGTCTTCCAAGCCAATCGCCATATGGCACGATAAATACCGTCTTGCCCTCTGTCAGGCCGTATTTCCTAAATACATCTTCAACGTTATCTTTATTCCCAAAATTGCACATGCCTATCCGGTTACATTCCGTGTCCTGCGGCAAGCCAAAAAAAGCCCTCACTTCTGCCGGCCCATCAAGATACTTTTCGCCCTTAAACAGCGCAAATATATATTTTAAATCTAATATCCCATGTTCCTGCAGGAATTCATCCTCTTCTTCAAATAACATTGGGCTCATACAAAGCGCTTCCGCTTTATCAATATCCGTACATACCTCCAGCAGCTCCTGATTCTTTGCACTTCCTACATATAAGGATAACGGCTGATTTATCATCTCTTTATAAGGTTTAATAAAAGAGATGATGGTACAAATATCCCCTATCGGAAATACCGGCAGCGCCATAACCTTATATCCATCAGATATATCTGCCAGCATCTTTTTTTCATAGCTCCCTCTGTACAAACCAGCTAACTCTGAAAGCCCTATATAATCAAGCGTATGCTGCATATTTTTTTGAGACAAGAAAGAAAAAATCTCTTCCTGACAGTTTTGGGGTATTACAATGACAAAATATCTTTGCAGCTGTTCAATCTCGCCGGGCAAAACAACATCTAATCCACAAAATACTGTCTGGCTCTTCTCAGGATCAGAGTCTATGATGCATTCTACCGGGAAATCCAGATGGCAGTTTTGCAGTAACCATCGTGTCTTCATTCCCGCCCCCCAAAGAACAACAGGCTTATTGTTTGGGTTGAAAATCCTCCCTGGCATTCCCATACCTCCTTCATGCGCTAATACAAAATTTCTCATAGCAACCCGCAAATCCGCTCCCATATTTTCTCTCCGCAAGAACCGGGATTCGTGATACCTTTCAAAAAATATTCTTGTTCTTTTTCTGAAAAATGGTAATTATTTATCGTATCTTCTATAAAATCACCCAATGCACAGAACTCTTTTTGCAGCCAGACATTTTTGTCTTTATACAGTTCTGCAAAACAATCCTGAGAAAGTTCCGCGCTGATCTGGCGCACAATCTTCCGTTCTTTGATATCTACTATCAAATGATATCTGCCGTCGCAAGCCGGCAGGAGCATTCGGTTCTCAGAAACTATATGGACGCAAAACTTGGGCATCCCTTCCCCATCTTCCCCCATAAAGAAGTTCTCCGGCAGGCTAATCATCTCCATATCATCTTTTTCAACGTCCAATATCAAAATCCCATTTGCATTCCGCGGCAAAAACCATACCGAATCCTTAAAGCAGACAACCTTTGTAAACGCATACATTTGGGGAAATTTCAGTTCTTGCGGGAACTTATCATACTCCCGCTCTATCCCATTCTCTACAGACCAAACTACAATTTTTCCCTTTCCCGAAGGAGCCATCCAAAATAACCTTCCTTGTTTCTGTATGACGTCTATAAAATATCCCTCCACTGGAATATCATAGTATTCAATCCCTAAATCTTCCAAAGATGTGCAGATCAGCCGGTTCGTCCTCTCCAACATGATCCACGCCTTTCCCTCATCAAAAACCACACTCTCTGTTATCTCACCAAAGTCACGTCCTGCCAATTCCCGCATTGCCTCTATCCAGCCTTTGCACTCATATACTTCTTTGCCGTCGAACCAAAGCAGCGGGCTGTCAAAATAACCCGGAAAAATATAAAAGCCGCCTTCAAATTCAATAATGTCTTGCGTCCGGTAGTTCGCATACGCTTCCCCGCCACCCATAAGGCTTACTCTCTCCATCTTGTTCGTAGCGCAATGTATTGTAAGTAAATTTTGGCCCTCACCCGGAAAGAGAAACAGGTCGTCTCCTCTTTTTCTCAGATAATGAAAACGTTCCTCGTAATCATTATAATCATATGCTCCATTCCCGCGCTCCTGCAGCGCGTATTCAGAAACTACGTCCTCACAGGACAAACCTACCGAAAATATCATCTGGGTCTGAAGCCCAAGCAGCCAAACCCTTCCGGCATGGATACAGGCATCCAAACACTCCAGACGCGCTTTGCCTTTTTTCTCCAGCTCATATATATACATAGGCTTTCCCTGCATCCCAAACAGAACCATCAATGAACTACGGTCGCCTATATAAGCGTCTGCTTTAATCAGGCTGCTGATAAAATCCTCTGACTGATCTAGGCTGATATTATCTATATCTTCGCACCACAGCAAAAGCCTCTGGTAAGCCTCCCTGTTTTCCTGCTTCTCAAAAGTATGTAAACTCATAGGGTGCGGCCGCCAGATAAGTGAAATCTCCGGACGCTCCCGGAAGTACAGCAGCAGTTTTTCTGTTCTTTCCAAAAATGTTTCCGGCTCTTCTAAAATTGGAATCAAATGTGTATTTAAGAAAAAGGTGTGCCTTCCAATGCCAGAATCATTTCCCGCATTGACAATTCTGTCAATCTTGGGAGAACCTACCGCATAGACATTTTTCCCCGGATTCCAATGCAGGTACTGCTTGCGTATTTCTTCCGACTGTACAAATATATCTGTGGCATTTTTAATACCTGGAAGTATCATCCTCCCAACTTTTTCATTGTTTTGCTGGTTAATATAATACGGTACATATACCAGCCGCTTTGTATGTTTCCTCAGTTCCGTGCTGAAATATTCCCCAAATACCTCCGTAATCTGATTATACTGATCGTACGGATTGTGGATTACGATAATATCCGGCTTTTCCTTTTCCAAATCATACTCTTCATAACTGATGTATCCAGGAAGACTTTGGAAATATTCCCCCTCATAGCAGGCAGAACCGCCGTCTTTATACCTATACGGCAAAGGATGCACCTTTACCTCCCAATTCCCCTGCTCTTTGCAGGCGGCATGATATATGCTTTCCATGGAATCCCACATGCAGAACTTGTATGGCATGAAAACAATTTTATTTTTATCCGCTTCCAGCAATACGATATACCGTTTCACTCTGCCAAGCAGTTCTTTCCTCGCCAATCCTCCCTGTGAATTGTTATTTACAACAGACTGATATACCAATTCACAGTATTGCTCTAATTCATGAACCGGCTCACGATGCCCCTTTTCCCCCTCAAGCATAGTCCCGGCACGAACGGCACAGTCTTGCAGCTCTGCGCCTGTCTCTTGCGTCAGGATATCCCCTGCACACTGTTCCTCAATATTGTACATATAATTCAATATATCAAAAATTTCTTTTTTTTGGTATGCCCTCATCCCCGACACCTTTCCCACAGAATCTCACATATCATTCACAGCGGTTATTTTACTTTTCCAGCCAATTCATATATCATATTATTTGTTATCCCATACACCGTCTTGGCATAGCGTTTAAAATTACTTTCCTGGTAGTGGCGGTAATAATAAAAAACAACTGACAGCAGCCGGCAGTTTTTGCAATTCTTCATTATCCAGAATTTTTCACACTCCAGGCAAAATCCCTCTTCCCCCGGCTGAATCCGCAATAAATCAGAAAAAGCTTTCACAAAGTATTCCTCGCTCAGATTCTCCATAACCTCAAGCAGAATATATGCCCGTTCAATTTGTTCCCTTCTGTCCACCTCTGGAGAAGGCGTGCTGAAATTCGCATTTTCCCCCTCCCAATGCACCCGATAACCCGCAAGGCTTTCGGGGTACATATAAATTTCTGCCACTTGCAGGAAACGGAGCCAATAGTCATAATCATGAATCTGTTTATACTGGAAACAAAATTCTCCAACCTGGTCGTATATGCTTTTCCTCACGCACAGGGACGATGAGCATAAGCAATTTCCCTCCAGATATATTTTGCGGAACCACTCTTCTTTCTTCCTGTTTTCGTCAGAAAATATGGTACAGAATAAATGCTCCTCCATCAGATTTCCATCTTTATCAATCACAAATGGCTTACAGACACATCCCCCATATTCTTCATGTTCCCCAAGAAAATCCATATATTTTTCCAGCAACGTCTCCGCCCAGATATCGTCAGAATCCACCCAACAGATAAACTCCCCCTTGGCCTGCCTGAACATATATTCAGCCGCCCCAAACCCGGTGTTTTCCTCCATGACGGTCAGACGTATCCTGGGATCGTCAAAACTTTTTATCACTCCTACCGAATTGTCCTTGGAGACATCATCTACTACAATCAATTCCAAATTAGCATACGTCTGCCCCAACACGCTTTGGATTGCCGGGCCCACGAACTCTTCATGATTATAGCAAGGCATGCACACTGACACCAACGGCTCTTTTTTCAACATATTTCCTCTCCTTTCACGCACATGAAAAACTACCCTGAACTTGCAAGAAGCTCCTGAATAATTTCCTCAAATGAAAAAATCCTGATGTCCTGAAACCTTGCCTCTATCATCTTCTTAATTTGAGGAACATCATATATGGCAGTCACTACAATGGCGTCTGTCCGCTGCACAAACTCCTCGGTTTTCTCGTCATCCAACGCTACAACCGGAAGATTCTCGACAGCTACCCGATCCGCCTGCCGGTCAATCCCGCATACCACCTCAACACCCGTATCCCTCAACTCATCAAACAGCCTGCCGCCGATATAGCCTAACCCATATATCGCAAGACGCCCGGCTCCCTGGCTCTGAAAAAAATCTGCCATCGATATCCCTTGTTCCCCCAGATATGTCCAACGGCCAAATATCTCAAAAATATGCGTTGTCTTGGCAGATTTCTCCCTTTCCCATTTTTCCTTCCGCCACTGCTCCATTTTATCCAACTGTTCTTCCTGAATATCCAAACCCCCGGCTGACTCCCGTATGATGCCGATTGCCTCTTTAATGGAAACATCCATAGCCGCTGTTTGGTTCGATATGTTCCCTCCATGCCCGACATGTACATAGATGCATTCTGCGTTAACCGAAAATAATTTCCCGGAAACCAACATCAAAACCCACAGCAAATAGTCGTCTGCCCCGTTTCTTTTCATGGTACTGCCCATCCATATCTCAGGAATTGCCTCCCGCTTTAGCAGAACTTGCCCTGGCGAAATAATCTGGTTTCCCTGTGAGAGGTACTTATCCAAATCTGACACCTGCTCCTGTGCCTCAGGAGACGCATATATGCACCACTTTACATCCATGCAATATTTTGTCAGATATCCGTTACATACCACTGCATCGTTGTCCCCAATCTTCTCCCTCTGGCTCGCCAGATAGCTTCCGGATATTTTATCATCCTGATCCAAGAAGACAAGATACCGGCCTTTTGCCAGCTTCACTCCTGATTGCCTTGCGCCATGTATGCCCCGGTTCTCTTCCAAGTTGCGTACAATAATTTCCCCCCAGCTCTTCTCCCCCCCCTTGATTGGCAATATTTTCCTTGGGTCGTCGTTCACCAGGATAAGCTCACAGTCCAGCCCCAGCCGAAGTTTCATATTTCGGAAATTTTCTTCTGCAATCTGCAGCAAATATGGCAGATACCGGTCTCCCTGATATAAAGTGACAATCATTGATGTGTCTGTCATTGTACTCTCCTTAGATCCACACGTTTTCTTTCATAAAAAGCCGAAGTTTTTCTTCCATTGCACGTTCACTGAAATTCTGTTCGTAAATCTCCCTTGCATGTCCTCCCATATCTGACAGCTTTTCTCTATTATCCACAAGCCATTTCAACAATTCCGTAAGCTGTATCTCATCTTGAAATACAAACCCATTTTCTCCCTGTCTGATAAATTCGGCTTGTCCTACGTTTTCGGAGATAATGCAGGCCTTCCCATACATCATTGCCTGTGTAACAACGATTGGCATCGGGTCGTCCTTCGAGGGACAGACCAACACATCCATCCCCTGATAAATACGCGCGAGTTCCTTTTGAGGCATCTCCCCCATAACCTTTATATTCTTTAACCTCCTGAGCAGCAGCTGCTGCTCATCCCAATAACTCTGCTCCATCTTAAGGACAGAGCCGACAATCAAAACTTCAATCTGTTCCTGATATTCCGCGGGCAACGCAGAAACAGCCCTCAATAAGACGCCCTGCGCCTTTCTTTTGCAGATCATCCCCACCAAGGCTATACGTATCTTCTCTGACAGATGTCCCAACCCTAAGGAAGCTGCCTCCTCTTCCCGTGGGACGCAATACTGCAGCACCTGTGCGGCCAGCCCCTTATGATAAGACTCAAAAATACGCCTGGCCCGTTCACCCCCACAGTATACATGCACATTCTTGCCAAGCCCAGAAAGCCCCGCCCCATTTTTGTAATGATTCTCCGCCTCATGAAGCCACCATAAAATCGGAATCTGTAAATCGCTATACTCCCTTACGCACATTTTCAGCCCATACGTACATATGACAGCCATGCCGAATTTCCTGAGAGCCTCCTTCTGCTGCCGCGGGCACACAAACCCCCAGTCGTCAATATACTCCAGCCCACTCTCCGTAAGTTCATGAACCAACGCCCCTCCGATCATACCCGCATAGACTACGGCACACCCCATGTCCCTCAGCACTTTCGCCATGTTCAAGAGGGCGATTGGCGCCCCGGTATAAGTCATCTCATGGGACAACAGAAAAATTCTCCTCTTTTTTTGATTCCCATCAAGCCATTGCTCCAGGGAATACTCCTGCCCGCTTTTATATATCCTGATATCCCTTCTCAGTAAATTACCAATTTCTCCATGATGATAAATGACGTCCTCAGGTATCCCCAATTCCATCAGCTGCTTTTTCATCTGGGGATATTGCACGCTTAATATCAATACCCCATCATAACGAAAACGTTTCAATTCGTCTGGAGAGATAATTTCAACGCCATCAATAGCCCCCCCTATCTTATTGGTATCGTTATCAATAAGACACACTACCTGCTCCCTGTCCAGATGGGGCCAGTATCGGTAAAAAACCCTTCCTGTCCCAAAAATCGCAAACTGCATAAGGCACGCTCCCTCTATTCGTTATGTAAATTATGAATGATTCCACTCAAAAATCATACAACCCCCAGCTCACACTGTATATTATATTATCATTTTCCCCTGCGGAATTCAATACAAAGCGCCTCTCTGCGGCTACTCTCTCTATCTATTTCCATTTCTGCCAAATATTGTCAGTAAATTTGCGGCTGTCAGCTGCCTGTCGTCAATATCCGAAATTTTCTCCGGATTTACTCCCAACCCAAGTAGGTTCTGCGTCACCTTCTTTCTGGCTTCCGGATTGATAATGGCTAATAAAATATGGTCATAAGACGCCTCCTCTATCTTCTCCGGAAAGGCCACTTCCGCGCCGTATGCATCTGCGTTGCTGTCGACCCACAAAACTATCTCGCAGAATTTCAGCTGCAGATTTTTATAGTATATCTCCTGTCCCAAAGTCCCGCCTCCATAGAGTACAACCCTGCTGCCTCTTTCTATATGATAGGGTCCGATTTCTTCCCCTTCCAGAAATACATGAAAGCCACTGAGAAAAAGCGCCATATACGTGATATAAGCAACCTTTTTTTCCATTACTTCCCGTACCCCTGCTTCTGTAATCCTTGCCATTAAATGTTTAAATAAAAGATGAATCGTTTCATGTTCTCTGAAATTAATCCTTTTCTTCATGGACGCGTCGTGCTGGCGATAATGATAATATCTTGCCTGAATGACAGCAAAGGACTGTAATGTAAGATATGCAGGGAAAACGCAAGCATAATCCTCTCCCAGGAATATGCGGTCGTCCACCTGCATCTGATTCTCCAGCAACAATTCACGTTTATATAAATACCTCCATACCGTCAGCGAAAAGCCATATATGAAAAAAGCGGAGGTATTGCACAACACAGGCCAAATCTTTTTCTGGATATCTTCCCCCCTATAAATTCCCTCCTCGACAGCCGGCATCTCTTCTGTGGCTCTGCCATCCGAAAATTCCCGGACGCTTCCGGTAATAACCAGCTGAGCTTCATGCCGGGCGCCCTTTTCGTACATATCCATATACATATTGCAATCAATCCAGTCATCCTGATCCACATAGGCAATATATGCCCCATGCGACTGCAAAAGGCCTGCTTTCCTGGCGCTTACCAGTCCGCCATTGCTTTTATGTACCACAACCACCCTGCTGTCTTTTGCGGCATATCCATCACAGATTACCCCGCTTAAGTCCACCGAACCGTCGTCAACTAAAATAATCTCAAGGTTATTGTACGTTTGTCCTATAATACTCTCTACACACTGTTCCAGGTAACGCTCTCCATTATAAACCGGAACAATCACACTGAATAAAGGCAGCCCTTCCATTTCATCATTCCTCCTCGCCTCCCGCTATCGGTTCTCATACATTATATAAAATACCAAGACTTGACTCCTCCGTCTCTTATATCGGAAAAACATCTTTAAATCCTAACAGATTTTTAACATTGTCGCCTGCCCATGAATTCTGACGCCGGCTGCATTTGCAGGAATAAAAATACAATCCCCACAGAAAAAATTTATCATATCTCCTGCATCCCAGAATAATACCCCGCACCCTTCCGTGCATAAAAGAACCTGAAACAAATTATCCACCGTTTCTAAATGCGCAATCTGGCCTCGCCGCTTTGTGTTTATTATCATACGCTCCACCTGAAAGTACTTACAGCGGCACAAAAACTCAGTCGCATACCCTCTCCTGAATTTCAGTACGCGAATCGGCTGCCTGGGATGCCGGCTGGATTCCAGGCTCGCCACTTCCAAGGCTTTATCAATATGAAGTTCCCGCTCATTTCCGCTCTTATCTGTCCTGCCATAATCATATAGGCGATATGTAATATTTGAATTCTCCTGAATCTCCGCAATCAGGCTGCCTGCGCCTATAGAATGTACCTGTCCCGGTGGAATAAAAAAAACATCATCTTTATGGATTCGGATTTTTTGCAGATATTTTTCAATGGTTCCAGCTAAAATACTGTCTTTGACTTTCCTCTTATCCATATCATGGCAGAACCCATATATCAGCCTGGCGTCTTTCGCCGCATCCAGCACATACCACATCTCTGTTTTTCCTAACGATCCGTTTTCATGTTCCCTGGCATACGTATCTCCCGGATGGACCTGCACTGACAGATCTTGTTTTGCGTCAATAAGCTTCACCAGATAGGGCAGCTCTCCTTTTGCATTCGCAAACCTTCCCATATAGTGTGGATTTTCTGCTAAAACTTGCGTCAGAGGACGCCCGGCATGTATTCCTGAAGACACAATGCTGATGCCATCCGGATGAGTCGAGCATTCCCAGGTTTCGGCCAGCGGCTGCATACGGATTCCTTTGGAAAAATCCAGATTCAGGCGATTACCGCCCCAGAGATAATCCTTCCCGATTGGTTTGAGCAAAAATGGAACTGCCTGTTTTGACTTTTTCTCCAAAACAGGCAATTGAGGATTTTTATATGAATTTTTCTTCCCATTCAAATTTCTGTTTATCATGGACATCAATCTCCTTACCCAACTGTACTTCCAATATCTTCAGGACAGTTTTGGCTATAACCGTGTGGCGGCATCCCGCCTGCATGGTAATCACATCCCCGGCGCTGACTTCCTGTTCCATATCATCCACAATTACTTTCCCCTCGCCAGAAATAATACTCCACACTTCATCTCGCCTCTCATGGCTATGATAATTCATCTTCTCCCCTGGATTCAGCGTTATTTTAATCGTTAAGCTATCTTCTTCTATATCAATGATACGAAAGTCTCCCCAAGACTTTTCTGCATACCTGGCCGGTCTGTGCAATTTGTCCACATACGGCTTCATAAAGCTGGATTGCATTTTATCTGATACTAATATCCCGTCCGGGCCAACAGCGACCACTATGTCCTTTAAGCCCATACACAGCACCGGAACATCAAGCTCGTTGATAACATGGACATTTTCACAGGTCTCATCCAACATTGCATCGCCTACAACATGCCGGTCTATCGTCTCCGTCAGGGTATTCCATGTACCCAAATCCTTCCATGCACCATCAAAACGAACAACCTGGATATTCGGCTCATGTTCTGCCACTGCGTAGTCAAAACTTATTTTATCCAGTTCTTCATACTTTGCATAAAAATCGGCATAATCCTCAAAATCAATCAGTTCATGCGCTTTTTCCAGGACATATTTTAATTTGTATGCGAAGACGCCTCCATTCCATAATGCCCCTTCTGCTATATACTCTTTGGCAGTCTCTGCATCCGGTTTTTCCTTAAATGTCCTGACGCGGGAAATATTCTCTGTGCTTTGTGGGATGATGTAGCCATACTTCTCACTGGGATAGGTAGGCTCTATCCCCATCAGCACCAGGCTTGCCTCCCCGCTGGCCGCCTGCTCCCCAACTTTCTTCAGATTCTCAAAATAGCTGTCTTCCACGTAAGGATCGATTGGACATACAATGACGGTTTCCTCTGCCCGGACTTTTCTCACGTCATGCAGATACAAGGTTGCCAAAGCGATTGCCGGAAAAGTATCTCTCCTGCAAGGCTCAGGGCTTATCCCCACATGTTCTCCCAGCTGATTGCGTATTGCAGATGCCTGCGTCTTGGACGTGGCTATGGTTACTTCTGAATCAGGGGCTGCTTTCTGGATCTGCCTATATACGCGCTGCAGCATCGACTCAGCCTCTCCTTCTTCTCCTTGAAAAAACTTTATAAACTGCTTGGAGCGGACATCATTGGACAGAGGCCACAAACGCTTCCCCGAACCGCCGGACAATAGTATTATGTTCATCTATTAACCTCCCTTTCTTGCCGATACGTTTATACCTGACGGCCAGACTTCCACCACAAATAAGTGTTCTTTACGGCAACCTCAAAAGAAGTCTTGACATGCCAGCCAAGGTCATTTAACCGCTGCGAATTTAAACGCATATGCATTCTGCCTTCTGGCTTGCCAGAATCAAAAACCACGTTTCCCTGATATCCGACAACGTCCTTCACCGTCATTGCCGCATCATGAATGGAGATTTCCGTGCCGCTGCCCACATTAAATACAAATTCTTCTTTTGCATTCTTCATCACATATATGCACGCATCTGCCAAATCCTGTGAATATAAAAACTCTCGGCATGCGTTTCCCGACCCCCATACAACGACTTCCCGGTCATTCCTTTCCTTCGCCGCGTCAAACCTTTCTATAAGGGCTGGGATGACGCCCGCTTTCTTGCTTCCGATTGGTGCATGTTCACCAAAAAAATTGCACGGTATGACCGTAATTGCCGGAAATCCATACTGCATCCTATAATATTCGCAGAGTTTTTCTCCTGCCAATTTCGCCAGCGTATATGGGGCGTCAATGCCTTCCAAGTCTGTCTTCCCGATTTCCTCTTCGGCAAACCCCTCCGAATTGCCCTTAGGATAGAGAAGGATGCTCCCAATATTTAAAAATCCTTTTACTTGGCAGCGCCAGGAAGCCTCTAAAATATTCATTATCATTCTCAGGTTTTTATTGAGCATGTCCAAAGGATACTCACGCTTGTACTCTATGCCTCCGACCAGGCCTGCCGCGAAAAAAACGTACTCTGGCTGCTCACTTTCAAAAAAAGATATTGTGGCTTCCAAATTCTCCAAATCCAACCCGGAATGGGGCCTGACAATAATATTTTCATATCCCTCATCCTGCAGTTTCCCCAAAATAGCGGAACCCGCCATCCCCCTATGCCCGGCCACATATATTCTTGACTGCTTCTCCATCAGCTAATCAATTCCTTTCAAAATCTGCCCTATACGCTCCACAAAATAATCTATCTTATCATGGATTAATTGCGGATGATTGCCGATATAGAATCCGCTTTCATGTATTACATCCGAATTCTTTAAAGGATAAGGAATATTGTAATCCATGAATCTAACCGCCTTATTCTTTGTAAAATTGCCTGCAAGAATCGGCCTGGTCTCTATGCCTGCCTTTTCCAACTCCGAAACAACCTGATTCCGCTTCCCGGCATACTTTCCTTCCAGTATCATCCCAAACCCATACCAGGAAGACTTTCCTATTTCTGCCTGCAGCCTCAGCCCGGAAAGTTCCTTTATTTTTTCTGACAAATATGCAGCATTTATTCTCCTGTTTTTAATAATGCCATCCAATTTTTTTATCTGCCTGCAGCCAATCGCCCCCTCCATGTCCAAAGGGCGTACATTGTATCCGGGAACGATAAAATTAAACTTCTCATAAAACGGGTCTGCATTTGCTTCATTGATGACACTGTCTTTGGGAAGGTTCCTTGTCCATCCATGCGCTCTGATACAGAGCATGTACTCATACAATTCCCGGTCATCCGTAAGTACCATCCCGCCTTCCATCGTACAGAGATGATGTGCAAAAAAAGTAGAGAATGTGCCCAACTTCCCTATCGTCCCCAGCTGCTTCCCCTTATACTCTGCCCCCATCGCCTCACAGTTATCTTCCATCAGGATAATATTTTCCTTCTCGCAAATCTTGGTTAACGCATCAAACTCATTCGCATTTCCTAACAAATTCACCGCTACGATCAGCTTCGTTTTATCAGTAAGCACTTCCCGGATTTTGCTTGCATCCATGTTAAAAGTCGCCGCATCAACATCCACAAATATCATTTTAAGCCCAAATTGCGCCAACGGGAAATATGTGGTACTCCAAGAAACCGCTGGGACGATTACTTCATCCCCTGCCTGAAGCTTTCCAGAATAGACCAAGGAAGCGACCGCAACCAGATTCGCACTGGAACCAGAATTAACCATAACCGCATATTTGCTGCCAAATCTCAAAGCAAACTCCTGCTCATATGCAGCCACATGCTTGCCCATGGTATACATATCGCTTTTTATCACCTCATTGATTGCCTCTAATTCTTCTTCATCCCAGGATGACTGGCAAAGTCCGTACTTCACTTTTCTTCCTCCATTTCTTTATATTTTTTCATGTACCATTGGTAAATTTCCGGCAGCCCCTCGTCTAAGGAAATATTTGCTCTGTAACCTGTCAGCCGATATAGTTTGTCTGTGCATGGGCAGCGGCGGGATACACAGCCTTCCGGAGCTGCTTTCACCGCCAGACGCGGGCTTTTTCCAGCTATACCTAAGAGCTTTCTCAATAAATCAATAATTTTTACTTCCTCATCGCTTTTCCCAATATGCACGATTTCACCCTGACAGCTGTCTGACAGCATCACCGCCTCTGTTGCACGTACACCGTCTCTGACGTCGCAGAAAGCCCTTGTCTCCTCTCCTCCATAGATTGTAAAGGGATTCTCCCCATCATAAATGCGTTTTATAAATTCCGGCAAAACATGGTCAAACCCCATCCTTGGACCATAGATATTATGATAACGGATAATTTTGACCGGCAAATCGTTTACCCTTCCGTAATTGGCTGTAATAATTTCTCCAATCAGCTTACTTCCGCCGTAAGACCACCGAGGATTCAGCACATTGTCTATCGTAAGCGGAATGTCCTCTCTCGTGGGGATATATTCTGCATGGCTGTCCAGGTAACAATTTACCGTACCGGCATACGTTTCCGACGAAGAGGAATACAGAAAGCACCCACAGTTCCCCTTCGTACACCACTCTAACATGTTCATTAAGGTGAGGATATTTGCTCTAAGGACATCATAGGGCCTTTCATAAAAATTTTTTGTTCCATTGATAGCCGCCAGGTGATAAACATAATCATATCTTCCAGATAACGCGCTATAAAACGTTTTTTCTGTCATGTCAGCCTTAATAAAAATGACGTTTGGTTTCTCAATCAGAGACTGAAACATCCCATCAGAAGTCCCGCGTGCGAAATTATCTATCACGGTTACTTCCATTTCTCCTTGTCCGGAAAGGTAATTTGCTAAATGATAACCTATGAAACCGCTTGCTCCTGTAACTATTGCTCTTTTCATGCTTTCTCCTCTATCAACATATTTCCAATCGTATCTGTCTCTTTTCTCCCTCTCAGCTCATCGCAGCAATCCCAAATATCCAATGTCCAGATTCCTTCCAGGGCTTGCGTAAAGTGAAACGAATGGTACTGCTTACAATTATTAAGAACCATCATTCCTGCGATTCCTTCACAAGCCTCATTTAAGTCGGAGTATACGTCTCCAACATTCAATTCCTGCATTTCCTCACGCTTGGCAACAAAATCATGCAGCCGCAATTTATAACCCTTTTCCTTCAATCTCCTTGCGATATACACGGAACTGGAACCTCTGAGGTCAGAAGTCTCTGGTACCCCTTTGAATGCCATCCCCGTAAGGAGAAGCTCCTTGCCTTGTGCCGGAACGCCAATTTTACGCTCTGCCCATCTGATGACATCATCTTCCAGAGATTCGTTAAAATGCCTTGCACTATCTATAAAATCCTTGCTTTTCCCCTCCCGCATATTATTCATCAGGATATAGGCGTCTTTTTCCAGACATGGGCCTGCCACAAAACCAGGAAGGGCGATATTACTCCTCGCGTAGCCTTCATTTGCATTCCTGATGACACTCATGCCATCCAGCCCAAAAGTCTGCGCCGCCACATTCAAGACATTGCCCAATGCAAAATTCATATCACGATAAACATTGCAATATAACTTTATAAGTTCTGCTTCCTCCAAACTCCCGGCCGCAATCACATGCGGGGTAATCCGCCCAAACATGTTCCGCGCCTTTTCCAATGCCTGCGGAGAATTCCCACTGACAATTTGCGGTAAATGAGTCAATTCTTCCAGCGCTTTCCCCTCAATTGTGCGCTCCGGGCACATAGCAATCAACGGTTCCGCTTCTTCTGACATGGCCCGCAGCCTAGGAAGCACCACATTCCTGCTTGTGCCGACTGAAACCGTGCTGCGCAGGATAACCAGTTCGCGTCCTCTGTATACGTTCTCGATTACTTTTAAACAAGATGCGATATAATCGAAATTCGGTTTCCTGGTCTGCTCAAACAGCGGCGTACCGACAGTAATCATAAAAGCATCAAATTGCACATCCCTGGGAAACTCTTCCACACAGAAAAATCTGCAGTTCATGCATTCCTTAATTTTATCATCCAGGCCGGGTTCAAAAAAATGCGCATATCCTTCTGCTAACGACTGTTTGATCCGCCGATCCTTCTCAACCCCATACACGGTAATCCCTTTATCTGCCGCAGCAATAGCAAATGTCAGCCCTACATAGCCTAGCCCAATTATCCCAATCGTCATCTTCTGCGCCTCTTTTCTTTGATTCTATCTATGTTATAAAAACTTCTTTGAAATTGAAATAACACGGTTTACAACGGTATCTGAATTGAAATGCTCCCACTCTCCCCAGCGCCCGACGCCAAATATGTTGTGTTTTTCCATTTCCTGCAGAATCGCCTTTATCATCTCTCTCTTCTTTACGGTATTGCAAGGATATGCATATTGGTTCACATACTTCCACCCCTCTGCCGGCACAAGCCTTTCCGTATTCGTCTCGTAGAACCCGCCATGGCCGCCCTCAATAAAGTTATTGCGGTAGAACCTTCTGTGATAAGGCAGATTCAGATCAGGATAAAACACCCAATGGGCATTATCTTCCCTGTCTTCTTCAAAATACCTGACTTCAAGGGAAGTATATGGCAGTTCTTTACAATAGCCTGCTATCTTGGCATGGCAGCCGCTAATATCCTTAAATTCTGTCCAGGGAATAGTGTTTATAATATATTCCGCCGAATATGTATCATTAATCGTTGTCTTCTCACAATCCAGTTTATCAACCGAGACGTTATATTCTATATTTCCTTTCACGCGCTCTGCCATCCGATCCCAAACTTCGCCATAGCCGGCCGTTTTCGGATAATAAAAAGCGCCGTGGGACGGATACTGGCCATGCATTTTCTTTTCCAGGCAGCTTAAAAGCGTGTCCTCAAAATTAACAGTTGGCAGTTTGTCCAGCCAATAAGTTCCCAGCTCATCAAAATATTTTCCAAACATCTTCTTATTGTACGGAACCAGATACTCACCGGCAATTTTTTCTCCTAATTTCCAGTACGCCCACTCTTCAAATTTTTCCGGCTTTGGCAAATCTATATTAGCCCCCGCATATGCGATAGATTTAAGATATTCTACCTGATCCTCTAACGGCAGCTGATGGATCTGCGCCTCCATCGGATAGTCTATGACCACCCTGCCTAAATCAATCTTTCTTATACAAGGATAAAAATTCCACTCCTCCAAAGGCATGAAAGATAAGATATATTCCTGCCCTTCGCTTTTCCTTGCGTCTAAAAAATGCCCGCCGCCAAAATCGAGCGGAAATCCTCCCACTTCCTCGCTCCGGCATAAACCTCCGGCCGATTTTTCTTTCTCTAACACCAGGAAATTTTCTTCTCCACTGTCTTTCAAAAGGTTTGCCATAGTCAGCCCGGCTGGCCCGGCGCCTAAAATCAAAAATTTTAGCATCATTCTCTCCTTAATCTATATATTATTTTTTTCGACAAAAAATAATATAATTAGGAAATACAGTTTTTTCATATTCCTAATTATACAACCGTCATTCCACAAAGCTGCTATTCGAGTACATAAATATTCGCAGTCTTTGTAACTGTAAACAGACTTTTCACCTGATAGGAAAATTTAAACATACCATGTTCTAGCACTTGCTTATGGCACGTCGGCGCCATATATATCAGGACTATCTTTCTCAGCCGCCTCCGATAGCTGTCCTCAATGTTACCGATGACAGTCGCAAAGCATTCTCCGTCAAACGGGTCGAACATATAAAAATAATTATATTCATCAATGTCGGTATAAGTTGCGGCATCTCCACATGATACGGAAAAACGGCTTCCCATCACACGATTCAGCTTATCCGTATTTTCTACCGCTAAATCGTACAAGTTTCTGTCAAACTCTATACCCCCCCCCCGTAATACTCCTGCCTTTGCAAACATAAAAAAGCTTGCTCCTTTTCCACATCCGAAATCGAACACTGCATCTTTCTCATCAAACATAAAATTACTTAATACGGACTCCAGTACGATTCCTTTCCCCGGCCAGTAATCATGAAATTCTTCTGTCTTGCACCCTTCTGCACCAGGCTCTGCTTCTTCTATCGTCCTTCCCTGCACCAAGTTCAGCCCATATTCATATTCTATCCACGGATAATAATCCAATTCCCTGAAAGGCTCGTTTTCATAAAACAACCGGCGAATGAGGATAACGTCATAAAAACCGTATTCCCGGCACAAAATTTTTATATCATCCGCACCTTTATATGGTGTAACCAAAATAACCGTAGTCTCAGGATCGTAATATTCTAAAGCATGGTGTGATTTTACTCCTAAAATATCCAGCTCCGTTTTAAACCCATCATCTATCACACATTCTATCTTACGATTTAATCCCTTAAAATACAGATAAATAAATTTTCCAGACATGCCCCAGCCCCATAAGATGACTTTCTTTCCGTTTACAGCATGGCATAACTTTGACATTTTCTCGTTAAAATTATGAAACATTGAATCTCCTTTCACTTTCCTTGACTTCAAACTTATTCACTTCAAAAATCCTCTTCCATTCCAGCAGTCGCACATTCTGGCTATACCCTCAGCCATGGAAATCCTGCATTCCCATCCTATCTGCTCTTTTATTTTTGTGCTGTCCAACACATTATCCTTCACTTGAGTAGCATATGCGGCCCGCATGGTTCTGCGCAGTTCTGCTCCCGTTACTTCGCTTATTGCCTCACAAATCTGCAAAATACTTGTCCCTATTCCGCTTCCGATGTTGTATACCCCTTCTCCTATGTCCTCAAGCAGGCAGCGGCAGACGCATTCACAAAGGTCGTCGACATACAGATAATCCCGCAGGCAATTCCCATCTCCCCAAATCTCAACGCTTTTTCCTTGCAGGCAGCTCGCCAAAAACGTAGCTATAATCCCCTGCCCGCTGAATGCAGGCTGGTAAGGTCCAAAAGGATTTGCAATTCTCAGGCAGAGCGTAGGTATCCCACTTGTCCTGGAAATAAATCCTAAATACTCTTCTATCATCAGTTTCTGCACGCCATATTCAGAAATAGGCCGCACATCCTCCCGCTCACTGATTGGAAGCACATCCTTATTTCCATACACCGCGCCTCCGGAAGACGCAAAAACGATTTTTCCTGCCTTACGTTTCACACATAAATCAATCAGAAGCACGTTTTCGACAATATTGCTCCGGAATAATTCCTGCTGATTCTTTATTGCTGAAACCGACACGCCTTTCCACCTCAATAAAACAACATAATCGCCTGCTTCTATCACATTCCCATAATACTCTGCCTCATCGCCAGTCACCTTATGGTAATTGACCCCTTCAAACCGCTTCACTGGTTCCCTGATGTCACAGGCAACAACATCTAGCTGTCTGCTGTTCAGATATTCCACCAGATTTGTTCCAATGAAACCACTGCTTCCAATCACCACAACCCGCATATTCATTAACCTCACTCATTTGTAATTGCTCATTAAGTACTGGTACGTCTCTTCCGGCACAAGTTCCCTGCACAGATCTGTTTTCCCTTCATGTAGGTATTTCCGGACTAAAGACGCGCTGACAACGATATCTTCTGACGAAAGCCTGGGAATTTCGACCAAACGTATCCCATATGCAGGAAGAAGTTGTTTCATGGATTCATTGTATTGGTAAGTAATCCTGTCACTCGGTTCTTCCCCGACAAACCGCACATTGATTCCTAATCTGGGAGCAATTTTTTCCCCGAAAACCTTCAAATCTCCAGCTGCATCCAGCAATTCCTCCTGCCTCTCTGCTTTCTCAAAATACATTGGCATCGTCTCATAAGAAAGAATGAATCTGCCGGATGGAACAACCTTTATATTTGCAAAGTTTCGTGTTACAGCTTTGACGATTTCCAATCTGTCTGCAAAAGGAAACTCCGACTTATCCTCCTCAACTAGAAATACATACAAGAAATCCACCTCATCCAAAGCCTGCTCTATCAGATACCGATGTCCCAAAGTCATGGGATTACAGTTCATGACAATAGCCCCTATCTGACCCTCATAAACTTCAGCCGCCCTCACGTTATCTGTATAAATTTCCAGTTCGCGCTCTGCACTGTCTGGCAGCAAGCATTTTCCTAACTGCAGCATGTCCGGCGTTTGTCCTTCGGATTCCTCCGTCACCAAATACTCCAACAGATATTCCCTTGCCAAAGCTTTGGCAATCTCCCGGTTCCCTCTTTGATTTGTATGTATCGGAACATCCCAGAACCAGTCTGTTTCCCGACGTCCCAGTATTGCCGCCATGTCAATATCGCCAGGATAACCAACAACTTTGTCATCCTTCCCTTTCTCATATAAGCAGTCGCTTTGTATCAGCACCACAATGTCTCCCTCATACAAGGTCAGGGATTCCACAATATTTTTTATGGAATCGATATTAAAATTAACGGTTGAAAGGCACTTCACTTTATACCTCCCCCCCGTAATCTTTTGCATTTCTTGACAGACACAGGATCCAAAACTATCTTCGCTGTCTACTCCTCTTCCTGCCACGATACATGGCCCAATCAGATATATGGAGTGGCGTCCGTTCCCAAAGCATTTATAATTCACACTTTCGTTCCCTACCATAATGCTTTGGTTCTGCATTCGTTCCATCACGCTTATAGCATTCCTGAGTTTATCTTCCCCATCCCCCTGCCAACACTTTTGAATCTGCTGCACTATCAGGGGATTCTGTTCATTCAAACCAACCGTTCCAATCGACACGCTCTCTTTGTTTCTGTAAAACTCATCAGCTGTACGGTAACCCAGCCTCCTTAAATCAGGAAATATCATTGTCAATGCCACAAGACCTTTTTCGTGTAAATGCAACTTCAATTTCTCTAATTCAGAAAAGACAACTGCTTCTCCAATATCAAACACTACCCCCCAGCAGTCTCCTACGCTCAGCTCATATCCCGGCCGGCCATATCTGTTTTCTTGCACTCTTGCAGAACTTCCCTCTGCGTAGATATTCAAAACCTGGTGTGACAACGTTTCTCCAAATTTTATCTGATGCTTTTCATAAATCTGCGGGCAAAGCATTGCCCACTTTTCCCCAAATACCTCTACCGGAAAAGCTTGTTTCTTTAAAATATTGTAGAACTGAAACGCAGCTTCATTAAAGTCATAAATAGATATTTTCTTTGTATCAGGATATAAGTCTTTCACCTGAAACGTTTCTAAATAATTCTCCAACAATGGGAAAACATACTTCTCTAACGTTTGCGCCGGTATGCTTTCGTATTGATATGCAAAATATAACAGCTGCATATCCTTATCAAAAACAGGGACATATTCCGCTTCCTCTGACTCATCCTCAAATATGCGGTGTAAACCACAGAATAACTCTTCTTCCTGTGTGTGGATATACTTACTGATCAGAATCCCATTTTCCCCTTTTCTGCCCAAAACGCTGTCATACGTGGCAAACCCAAAATATTCCGCCCCATCATAGACCAGGACAATTTCCGTCTCTCTCTTGCCAGCCTCGCTTTTTCTGTTCAGAAAATACAAAAGCATTTTATCTCGCTCATAAGACTCTATTCCAATGCAAGCCACTTCTTTATCCAAAAAACGTATCATGTATATTTCCTCCACAAACAGTTTCAAAGATTTCCGCTTCATTGCAAACACGTTCACTCCCGGCAGCCAAGCCATGCCTCCATGACCCTGGCCAACGCCACCGACTCCTCAGGCTTAAGCTTATGCTCCTTCTTCTCATTCCCATTGACCGCCGCCACAAAATCACTGATTTCATAGCGCAGGCCGTCTCCCAGGAATTTATAGAAAAATTTCTCATTTTGCCCCGGGTTCTCATAGCGGATTTCAATTTCCTGGGTCTTCCACCACGGCGCAGGCAGCACGACATAGCCCTTCGTCCCTGAGATGATCAGTTCCCCCTCCGACTTCACGCCCAGCCCTGTTTTAGCCGTCGCCAGGCTGTTCTTATAACGGAAATAGGCTTTCGTGTAAAGGTCGATTCCTTTCTCATCGCGGATTGCTTCAAACCTCAGGTCTTCATAATCAATCCCCAGCAATTTGAAGATTGCCAGCACCGGGTAGCTTGCAAGCTCCAGGAAGCTGCCGCCAAACGAAGTGTCCGTCAGCTCCCGGCTGTCAGGATTTTCCAGCTTGGTAAACGCAGCCTCCACGTCGCGTATGGAGCCGATAACGCCGCTCCGGGCAATGCCAAGGAGCTGCTGGAAACCAGGGCAGTATGCCGTCTTCACGGCTTCCATGAGGACGCACCCTTTCGCGGACGCCAGCTCATATAACTCTTTCGCCTCTTTCCCAGAAAGAGCCAGCGGCTTCTCACACAGCACATGTCTGCCATGCTCCAAGGCCTGCCGGATATAACCTGTATGCGTGTCATGAGGGGACGCGATGTAGACGGCGTCTATCTGCTCCCAGAATTCATCCGCCCGATCCGTCCCGAACTTCAGCCCAAACTGCTCCTTATAACGTTTCGCGCTTTCTAAATGCGGATTCAGCACGCCTTCCACATTGACGCCGCTGACATATTTTGCTTCTGGGTAAAAACGGTGCGCAATCCTCCCGGTGCCAATGACGCCCAGCTTGAGGATTTTATAGTTCCTGGCACGCAGCATGGTGCTTGACACATTCTTGGTACGCTCCAGGTATATGACTTCACAATAATCTTTGAGCCAGTCAAACGCTCCCACCCAATCGGAGCCAACAGTAAATACATCTGCCTGATATTTCTGGATGTCTTCTAGCTTCTGCCCAATATGGTCTTCTATGATGATTTCATCCGCAAAACCGGTTTTCTTGACATTTTCAATGCGCTCCATCAGGGAATCCATGACATTGAGCTTTCCGCGGTATTCGTCGTAATGTTCCGTCGTCACCCCCACAATCAGATAATCCCCCAGTTCACGCGCCCGCTTGAGTAGCTGGTAATGCCCCTCATGAAACAAATCGAAGGAGCCGTATGTTATCACTTTTCTCATAATCCTGCCCTCTGTATGCCATTATCCTATTCCTACTGTGCATCCATGTTCTGTACCCGGCTTGAAATGGCGGTACCGGATGCCCTCTATTCAATATCAATCCGCAGCTGCGATACCGGATGCACCTTGCGCTGGCTTTCCGGCGGCAGCTCCATGTAATTTCCGAACTTAAAGCTCAGATAAGAATCGTAATCCCTGATTCCCTGGAACAGAACGCCCTCAAACCCGATAGGGGCGCTGTTCTCATACCAGCAGCGGTAGTATCCGTACTCGCTGTTAGGCGTAGGAAACATCAGTATCCGCACCATCCTGCCCCCTATATGGTTGCTCCGGCGAATCAGCTTGCGGTAATACCCAAAAACCTTCTGTTCCGGAATCCTATCCAGCAGCTTATACCAGGCCCTGAGGAAGAAGCTTCTGTCCGCCACCTTCCCCACCCGCGCCCAAAGTATTTTCCTCAGGCAGAAACATTCAAAATTATGGATGCTTCTCAGAAGGTAATTATCGGGTACCCCGTCCAAGGGAAAGATATCAATAAACACCCCTTGCTCATAGGGCATATGCTCCTGGTTTTCCCGCAAAAATACAGTATGCTTCCGGCGCAGCTTCCCATACCCCCAACGGTAACCTTTGGTGGCGCGGTGATCCTGGAAATAGAACCGCTCCCGGTCAAGCTCTGTCCGGCAGGCTTTGCGGAATTTCTCATACTCCGGCCTTAAGAACGCAACGTCTGCGTCGTCATCCCAGGGAATATAGCCCTGATGGCGCACTGCGCCCAGGAGCGTCCCGGCAATGATATTGTAATGTATCCCGCATTTCGTGCAGATCCGGTCGACTTCCTGCAATAATTCCAGCTGAATCAGCTGTACTTTCCTTAATTCCTCTTTGGATAGCTCATAAGTTCCCATATCTTCCTTGCCCTCTATGTCTGTTACAGATGCCCTGCCCTTCCTCAATTACTGTAATCCCTTCGGCCTCCAGCCTTTCTTCGGGTTCCCCGGCAATTTATAAACGCTGAAATCTGACGTCATCACCGCGCCCTCATTCTTAAGGATAATCGGAAAGTCTGAGGCGATTTGTTTCTCCACTACAACGATACTATCTAAAAATGCACGGAATACATGCTTTCCGTGTTATAATTCGGCTGCAGTACCTTGGAAAAATGCGCGTGCATGTCATCTATGAATTTCTTGCTGTACCCGATAAAGTTCTTGCCTCCATACCCCCCGCCAAAATTCTCCATGTAAGACGTATGCGTATCTTCACACATGTATATCCCGCCATCAGAGAGAAAGGGGAACATGCATTCAAACGTGACAATCTGCTGGTTCATCGTATGCCCGCCGTCATCTAAAAGAATGTCAATCCTGGGATATTTGTCTTTGATATGCTCCCAGAACTTTGGATCCTCCTGCAATCCGATTTCAACTTTTGCATTCCCCTGTTCGAATACCTTACACTTATCATCTATGTCAACACCGATAACGGTCGCTTTTTCACCAAAGTAGTTCTTCCACATCTGCAGGGAACCGCCTTTATCTACGCCAATTTCCAGGAACACAACGTCCGTCCCCCGGTATGCGTGGAAATATCTGTCATAAATGCGGTAATAATGAAGCCATTTGTCAATGGAAACATTTTCATTACCCATAAAATAGCTATACATGAAATTATCCTGCAGCCTGTCCTCATTCTCCTCTAAGAACAACTTATAATAGAACTCCCCGATAGAGAGGATGTTTTCATTTTGAGGAAGCAATCTTTCTAATTTCTGCCGGATTTCTCCTTCATATTTGGTGGAAGCGATAATGATATAATCATATTCTGCATTCCCTAAGTCCTCTGGCACTATCTTCGGGATAGCCCCCCCTCCAGCCTCTCATACCCCCCCGGGTATTAATTGTTGAATCAGAAATGCCGGCAATCTGCCAGCGTGATGAATCTTTTACCCGATGCAGAAATTTTCTTGCCTCGTTGCCCATTCCATATATCAGTAATCTGCCCATATTTTCTCCTTTATGTTCCAATATGCTGCTACATGCACATCCCATTTTTAGCAAAAATACTTTCACGCTTTAGCGAGAAAGTGTCTTTTCAGCAGAATGAAAAATGTTCCAGAACCGCTCCCATTCCTTAATGAAAATACAGTCCTGAAACATTTCCGCAGAGGATGCTATATTATGCTAATGCCTTCTCGATATATCCGTCCAGATTCTCAATAAACGGCAGCAGCGCCCCTTCCATAGCCTGCACAAGCTTTTCATTGTCTTTTGATGTATATGCGTCGTTTATCTTCATGACTATCTCGTTCAGGGCCTCCTTCGAAACCTGCTCCTCTTTCTCATTCAGCAGCTCCAGCGTGCCGTTCACTACCTGAAGCTCCCAGTTGATGCCCTTAAAAATATAATCCAGGTATTCCTGGGTGTCGTCTTTCCTCTCCCCTGTTATCTCCGGAATGACTTCCTTCATTGCTTTGCAGACTTTGGGATTATAATCCTTTAATGCTTCCAAAGCCTCAATCTGCTCTTTACGATTATCTTCCATGATCTCCTCGTCCTTTCTCGTATAATAAAAATACTCTGTTTAATATATCGTAAAACAACCCCTTTTTCCTTAGGGCATTTTCGAAATTTCCTGGCCCTTTTCTGCTCTTAGCCTTATTCTTATAAAAGTCCTTCTTCGGAAGCCTCCGGGACGCCTGCTCCGGCCGCTACGCCTGCCGGCTGTCCCCTGTCTGGGAAAATTTTACCATACAGCTCTTTTTGCAGAAGCAGAACCCATACTGATAGATTTTCTGGTAGCCTTCGTCCAGAAGCTCCGCCGCATAATCCTGACGTTCTATCTGCGCTAACGCCTCGTCGCACATGCCCTCCATCTCGCTGAACTTCCGGGCGCGCTTGATTTCAATAATCATTGACGGCCTCCGCGGGTCGTGGGCTTCCAGCAAGAGATCCGGCCTGCCGTTCCCCTGCTCTCTGTTGGAACTGATTTTATATCCCCCGATTCCCCCGAGAAGCCCCAAGAGGTATCCATGGTAAAAACTCTCCAGATCGGAAGAGCGTCGTGTAGGGAAAGA
>CAJUFQ010000019.1:47864-69758 GCA_910585625.1 uncultured Lachnospiraceae bacterium | reverse complement strand
GTAGTGGGGCGACCTCTCTCAATACCCCGCAGCTTGCTGCGGGGTCGTTTATTTTTTCAGCTGAAAGAAAATGATGTAGCCGTATGTGCAGTGGATTCGGAGGATGCCATTCTCAAACGAACGGCAATGCTGATAACGGAAGTTTTTTCAAAAACAAATACGGGGATGCGGACATGTACGAGCGTAGGCCGGTTAAAGCTGCTGCAGAGGGAAATGAATATGTTATATAAACAACTGGAGAAAATGCAGAACGCCCCTGAATCAAAAGTCATAAGGAGAACTATCAGAAGTTTGTTAAGGCGGGAATCTGCCTTTGCCGCCTTTAAAAGAGGGTATATCCGTTCGCATGCCAAAGAGTATCCGCAACTGCAGAAATATGTGGCATTGGACTAGAAAGCAGAAACATGAAACAGATGAAAATATTGCTGATTGGCAATTATGAACGCCAGACCAGAGAAAGGGGCTTCTGATGGGTGACACATCTGAAAATAAGCCGAAAAAACATATATGCGCCGCTCTTTTGGCCCATGTGGACGCAGGCAAGACCACGCTCTCCGAAGCGCTTCTTTATGAGAGCGGAAATATCCGCAAATTAGGGAGGGTGGACAATGGGGATGCGTTTTTGGATACCGATAAGCTGGAGCGGGCGCGAGGCATCACGATTTTCTCCAAGCAGGCCGTACTGGAGCTGCCTGGCACGGTGATTACGCTTTTGGATACCCCGGGGCATGTGGATTTTTCAGCGGAGATGGAGCGCACCCTGCAAGTGCTGGATTATGCGGTCCTTGTCATCAGCGGCTCGGATGGCGTTCAGGGGCATACGCGCACCTTGTGGCAGCTGCTTTCAAAATACAATATTCCCGTATTTCTTTTTGTGAATAAGATGGATCAGCCTGGCGCAGAACAGCGATCCCTGCTGGCGGAATTAAAGGAGAAGCTGGACGAAAATTGCCTGGATTTTTCGGACATGCATACGGAAGAATTTCAAGAAAATGCGGCGGTATGCCGGGAAGATGTGTTGGAATATTATCTGGAGCATGGGGAAGTGACTCAGGGGCAGCTGAAGGAATTAATTTCTCAGAGGAAGATATTCCCCTGCTTTTTCGGTTCTGCCTTGAAGCTTATGGGAGTGCGGGAGTTCCTGGACGCATTTGCAGGATTCATTCAGCCGCGGTCATATCCGCAGGAGTTCGGGGCGAAAGTTTTTAAAGTCACCCGGGACGCCCAAGGAAACCGTCTGACCCATCTGAAAGTGACAGGCGGGATGTTGAAAGTCAGGACGGCAGTCACTGGTGGGCAGGAGAAGGTAAACCAAATCCGTATCTATTCCGGTGACAAGTTCGAGGCTGTACAGGAAGCAGAGGCAGGGACTGTCTGTGCAGTGACCGGTCTGCAAAGAACCCAGCCGGGAGAAGGGCTGGGGATAGAGCAAGACTCTATTGCGCCGCTCCTGGTTCCAGTACTGACATATCAGATGATCCTGCCCGAGGAGTGCGACGCGGCCAAAATGATGACAAGCCTTTCCCAGCTGCAGGAAGAAGAGCCGGAGCTTCACATTGTCTGGGAGGAAGAGCTTAAGGAAATCCGGGTTCAGGTCATGGGAGAAGTCCAGCTGGAGATTCTTACAAGCCTGATTCGGGAGAGATTTGGGACGGAAGTTACATTTGGGACAGGAAATATCCTCTACAAGGAGACGGTTGCCTGCCCGGCAGAAGGGGTGGGGCATTATGAGCCGTTACGGCATTATGCGGAGGTACATCTTTTGCTGGAGCCGGGAGAGCCAGGCAGCGGCTTGGTGTTTGGCACGTCCTGCAGCGAGGACGTGCTGGACCGTAACTGGCAGCGTCTGATTCTGACCCACCTCATGGAAAAGGAACACAGGGGTGTACTTACGGGTTCCGCCATTACAGATATGAAGGTCACGCTGACCGCTGGGCGCGCGCACCTTAAGCATACCGAAGGCGGAGATTTCCGTCAGGCAACCTACCGCGCGCTGCGTCAGGGGCTGATGGAAGCGCAGTCCGTATTGCTGGAACCGGTTTACGAATACTGCCTGGAAATCCCAGAACAGATGATAGGGCGGGCAATCACGGATGTTGAGCGTATGCATGGGGATTTTACGTCTCTTCCTCCGCGGAATGGGATGGCCGTGCTTGTGGGGACGGCGCCTGTGTCTAAGATGCAGGATTATCCTAGGAAGGTCACACAGTATACCAGGGGCGAGGGCAGGCTGTCTTGCACCTTGAAAGGCTATGAGCCTTGCCATAATGCTGAAGAAGTAATAGCGCAGATAGGCTACGATGCAGAGCGGGATATGGAGAATCCCCCGGATTCTGTGTTCTGCGCCCATGGGGCAGGCTTTGTGGTGAAATGGGAGGAAGTCAGTCAATATATGCATGTGGAGACGCCGGCATTTGTGCGGCGGATTTTAGCAGGGGCGGATGGCGGCGGAATGTCTGCCGATCAGGAAACTGTCGGAGGGCAATTCCCGAAAGAGGAAGGGCAGGAAGAAGCATGGATAGGAGAGGATGAGGTTGAAGCCATTCTTTCCAAGACATATGGGGCAAACAGGCATGACGCCCAAAGAGCAAAGAAAGGGTGGCGCAGGAAGAAATCAGGTGAGAAGGAACATCTGCCTGCTGTGACCCATGCATTCCGTATGCCGGAAAAAAAGGAAGAATATTTCCTGGCAGACGGCTACAACCTGATATTTGCATGGCAGGAATTAAAGGAACTGGCAGAACTGAACATTGACAGCGCCCGGGACAGGCTGTTGGATATTATGTGCAATTACCAGGGGATGCGCGGATGCCATCTGATTGTGGTATTTGACGCGTACCGCGTGCAGAACCATCAGACGGAAATTCTTGATTACCATAACATCCATGTCGTCTTCACGAAAGAGGCGGAAACGGCAGACCAGTACATTGAGAAATTTGCCCATGAACATGGGAAAAAATATCGAGTCACAGTCGCAACCTCAGACGGATTGGAGCAGGTTATCATACGGGGCCAGGGGTGCGGGCTGATTTCTGCCAAGGAACTTCAGGAAGAAATCAGGCATATGGAACAGGAGCTACGGCAGGAGTTTGGCAAAGGGCAGCCAGGCGGCAAGTGTTTTTTAGGAGAGGCCATGCCAGAGGGAGTGAAAGAACAATGAAAGGCAAAGTATGGTTGGTAGGCGCGGGACCAGGGGATGTGGGGCTTCTCACCCTCAAGGGAAGGGAAGTCCTGGAGCAGGCAGAAATAGTAGTATATGACAGCCTGGTCGGCGAAGGGATTTTTAAATTCATTCCCCAAGAGGCGGAAATGATAGATGCCGGTAAGCGTGCCGGAAGACATAAGATGGCACAGGAGGAGATAAACCGTCTGCTGCTGGGAAAAGCTTTGGAGGGAAAACAGGTAGTGCGCTTAAAAGGCGGGGATCCATTCCTCTTTGGCAGAGGCGGGGAGGAGCTTGCGCTGCTGGCAGAAGAGGGGATACCCTTTGAGGTAGTGCCGGGGGTGGCCTCCGCGTTTGCCGTCCCGGCATACTTCGGGATTCCGGTGACCCACCGGGCGTTTGCCTCTTCCGTGCATGTGATGACTGGACACAGGAAGAAAGAGGAGCCGCTGCAGCTAGATTTTGAGGCATTGGCACGGCTTTCCGGGACGCTGGTATTCCTGATGGGTGTTTCTGCGCTGGAGGAAATCCGCGGCGGGCTGCTTGGCGCAGGCATGGATCCTAAGACGCCTGCGGCAGTGCTGCAGCAGGGTACCTGTGCCGGGCAGAAGAAAATAATTTCCAGCCTTGCAGGCATTGTCACGGAAGCAAGGCGAAAGGGGATTGGGACGCCGGCAATCCTTGTAATTGGGGAAGTATGTACGCTGGCTGGTCAGCTTGCATGGCATGAAAAACTGCCTTTGTCTGGAAAGAAAGCGCTGGTGACAAGGCCGAGGGAGCGCAGCGGGACATTGGCCGGCAAGCTGCGGGGACTAGGCGCGGAAGTGCTGGAGCTTCCGTCAATCCGCACGGAGCAGATAACAGAGAACCGAAGGCTGTGGCAGGAATTTGAACATCTTTCGGAATACCAGTATCTGGTATTTACCTCCCCCGCAGGCGTGGAGGTATTTTTCCGGGAATTGCGGGAACGGGGGCATGATATCCGTATCCTGGGAAATATCCAGATTGCAGCGATTGGGCCGGGGACTGCAAAAGAACTTAACGTCCGGGGGCTGAACTGTGCGTGGATGCCTGCGGTTTATGATGGGGAACATCTGGGAATGCTGCTCGGAGAAATCTGCCAGGATGGGGAACGGCTGCTGATTCCGCGATCTGCACAGGGGAATTTGCAGCTTATCCGGGAAATAGAGGCGAGGACTGCGGCAGAAATTACGGATTTACCCATTTACCAGACCGTCTATGAACAATCCCAGGGGTTTGCAGATATGAAAAGGCAGATAGAAGCGGGGCAGATCCACATGGCGGTATTTACCAGCAGTTCCACAGTCAAGGGTTTCGCAGAGGCAGTAAAAGGGCTGGATTATGGGCTGGTGCAGGCAGTATGCATCGGGGCGCAGACGGAAGCGGCAGCGCGAAGGCTTGGCATGAAGACTGTGACTGCCCGGGAAGCGACCTTGGATTGCCTGGTGGAAGCCTGCGTCAGGGCAGGCGCGGGATCTTCCTTGCCAGAAGACAGCAGCCATGCCAGCGGGGAATTTGATTCAGTTTGATGAGATTTCATGGGAGGTAGGAAGTATGGATTTGATGCAAAGGCCGCGGCGTCTGCGTGGAAACGACGTGTTGCGGAAAATGGTGCGGGAACTGAGGCTGGATAAATCTTCCCTGGTTTACCCGATGTTTGTGCGGGAAGGAAGCAATATCAGGGAAGAAATCCCTTCCATGCCTGGGCAGTACCGTTACAGTGTGGACAGGATGGAAGAGAAGCTTTCAGAACTTTTGGACGCCGGGGTGCAATCCGTGATGCTGTTCGGAATCCCGGATGAGAAAGACGAACTGGGAAGCGGCGCTTATGCGCAGGACGGCATTGCGCAGAAAGCCTTGCGCAAAGCAAAGCAGATCTGTCCCAAGATGTACCTGATTGGGGATGTATGCATGTGTGAATATACGTCCCATGGGCATTGCGGCGTGCTTTGTGGGCATGAGGTTGACAATGACAGAACCTTGGAACTGCTGGCAAAGACTGCACTGTCCCAGGCGCAGGCAGGCGCAGACATGGTGGCCCCTTCTGATATGATGGACGGGCGTGTGGCTTTTATTCGCAGGGCGTTGGATGCGGAGGGGTACGCAAATATCCCGATTATGTCTTATGCGGTAAAGTTTGCTTCTTCTTTCTATGGGCCATTCCGTGATGCAGCAGGATCTGCTCCTTCCTTTGGCAACCGTAAATCCTATCAGATGGATTACCACAACCGTCGGGAAGCTTTAAAAGAAGCTTTGTCAGATGTAAAGGAAGGGGCTGATATCATCATGGTCAAGCCTGCGTTGGCCTACGGCGATTTGATTCGTGAGATAACCGACCAAATCAATGTCCCGGTAGCGGCTTATTCGGTCAGCGGGGAATACGCTATGGTAAAGGCGGCGGCGCGGGTTGGATTCCTAGATGAGGAAGCGGTGATGTGTGAAATGGCAGCGGGGGCCTACCGCGCGGGATGCGGGGTTTATATTTCATATTTTGCCCGGGAGCTGGCAGAATGCATGGATCAGGGAATGATTGGCTGAAAAAGCGTCAGATGCCTGGCGGCAAAGAAGGAGGAGGAAATGACAAAATCGCGTCAGTTATTTGAGGAAGCGGTAAAAGTGATACCAGGCGGGGTCAATTCCCCGGTGCGGGCATTCGGCTCTGTCGGCGGGACGCCAAGATTCATCAGGCGCGCCGAGGGCGCGTACTTGTACGATGAGGACGACAATGCCTATCTTGATTTTGTCGGCTCCTGGGGGCCTATGATTTTGGGACACAGCCATGCTGATGTTTTAAAAAGCGTCCAGGAGGCATGTCAGCAGGGGCTGAGCTTTGGAGCTGCCACGGCAGCTGAAGTGGATATGGCGAAGCTGGTCTGTGAGATGGTTCCTTCGGTAGAGATGGTACGCATGGTAAATTCAGGAACCGAGGCGGTGATGAGCGCCATCCGTGTGGCGCGAGGGTTTACCGGGCGGGATAAGATTGTCAAATTTGCGGGCTGTTACCATGGGCATTCCGATGGACTGCTGGTGCAGGCGGGTTCCGGAGTGATGACGTCCGGCGTGCCGGACAGCCTGGGCGTACCGATGGGATGCACCAAAGACACGCTTACGGCACGGTACAATGACTTAGACAGCGTCCGGGCGCATTTTGCGCGGTGCGGAGAAGAAATCGCGGCAGTGATTGCAGAGCCTGTGGCAGCAAATATGGGCGTGGTTCCCCCGGCTCCGGGATTTCTCCAGGGTTTGCGTGAACTCTGCGACGCATATGGGGCTGTCCTGATCTTCGATGAGGTAATTACCGGATTCCGCCTGGGGACTGATGGGGCGCAGGGATTCTATGGCGTGATGCCTGATATCACTACCTTTGGCAAAATCATTGGCGGCGGGATGCCGGTAGGGGCTTATGGTGGAAAGCGATGCATTATGGAACTGGTATCGCCCTTAGGCGACGTGTACCAGGCCGGTACCCTGAGCGGCAACCCGGTCGCCATGGCGGCGGGTATTGCCCAGCTTACAATCTTAAAGGAACACCCGGAATATTACAAAAGTCTTAACGGCATGGGCGACTGGTTTTATGGGCAGATTGCAGGACGCTTGGAAAAGGCTGGCCTGCCTTGGCAGATGAATCACGTAGGCTCTTTAGGGTGTTTGTATTTCACATCACAGGAGGTAAGGGATTATGAAGGCGCAAAAACCTCTGACACGGAGGTTTTTGCAGCGTATTGCAATTATATGCTCAGAGAGGGGATATATCTTGCCCCGTCACAGTTTGAAGCTATGTTCTTATCGCTTGCGCACACGGAAGAACTCTTAAAAGAGGTTCTGGAGCGAATAACAATATTCTTACAAAAAATTTAAAGAATATTAATTCTTTTTGCAGCGAAAGGGTGTATACTGTTGGGTATAAAAAGCAGGGAGCATCAGTATTTACAAAAAAGAAGCGGAGAGATGACAGTGACGAGTGAAGAACGGATGAGAAGGGATAGGTACTTGGCGAGAAGGCGGCGGAGGAAAAGGCAGAGGACGATTCAGATAGTCAAACGGTGTGCAATATCATGCGCGTGCGTGCTATTGCTTGTTTTTGTCCTAACGAAGATCCTGCTCCGGGATGAGAAGCCGGAGTCAGTGCAGGCGCAGCGCAATGTGTTCACGCAGAGCGTGAAAGAAGAGGGAAAAACCCAGGAAAAAGGTTTTCAGCAGAAGGTGATTGAGGAGACGCCGGATTATACGGTGGACCTCCTGACGCCGAACCCTTATTCCAGGCCGCAAATGGCGATTGAGGAAGTCAAGGGCATTGTCGTGCATTACACAGCGAACCCGGGAACCACGGCGGAACAGAACCGCAGTTATTTTGAGAGCTTAAAGGACACGCAGAAGACGAAGGCCAGCAGCCATTTTGTCGTGGGGATTGACGGCAAGATTATCCAGTGCATCCCGAGTTCCGAGATGTCCTATGCTTCCAATGACCGCAATTCAGATACCTTGTCCATCGAGTGCTGCCACAAGGACGAGACGGGGCAGTTCACGCAGGAGACTTACGATTCGCTGGTGGAGCTGACAGCATGGCTCTGCGGGAAGTTCAACCTTAAGGTGGAGAGCGTGATCCGGCATTATGACGTTACCGGCAAGGAATGCCCGATTTATTACGTGGAGCATGAGGATGCCTGGGAGCAGTTCAAGAAAGACGTACAAAAATATCTGGACGATCATGGGACGGAACCAAAGACAAATCTGACATAAAGCAGGAGGACAGATCCGCCCATTGACTTTGAGAAAAACATGAGAACATAAAGTAAGGCGTATCCGGCTGCTATTTGCGGCAAACGGATGCGCCTTATTGTTGTTCGGACATCTGCTTGTGCATGATTACTGTCTTTTGTCTAATCTAAGAAAAATAATCTAGTAGAATTTTCCACAAAACATCCTTATATCCACAAAAAATTAGTTAAAGCGCTTGAAAAATATTTTCCTAAGTGATAAAATTTGAGGGTAAATAGGCAGAATTCAAAACGGAAGGAGGAAGGGAAAAGATTTTTTTAGAAGTGCAGGAAAAGTAATTTTATATTACGAGGAACTTATGGAAAGGAGAAACTGTATATGAGATTTAAGAAGCTAGTAAGCGGGCTGCTTGCTTGCGCGATGGTGGTTACCTCCGTATTTACGGGGGATATGGCTGTTGCAAAAGCGGCGGAACCCGAAGCGAAGGCAAATGTTATCAGCCCGGACGACCCTCTGGCGGCTTATGGCTTTGACGGGGCGCTGGGAACTGGAGTGACCGCAATCCAGAAAGGGCTTGGAGCTTACACTGGGAACGTTGAGTACGTGGCAGGTAGAAGCGGAGAAGATACGGATAAGGCGCTTAAGACTGGAAGCCATGGCGTGAAGCTGGATCATACCAACCTCGGCAGCGCTTATACCTTGTCCGCATGGCTGAAGCCCGATGGGATTATAGAAGGCAATGCGGCTGTGATTTTTGTAGGTTACCATAATCCGGAGAAATGGGTAGGGATAGCAGGACAGGATAGTACCCAGAAGTGTAAGATATGGACGAATGACAAAAGTGGTAGTACAAATTATTCGTATAAGACGGTTCATTCAGTTAATTTTCCGAAAAATCAATGGACCATGGTAACATTATCTCAAGAAGGGGAAAACCTGGATATTTATGTAAATGGGAATCTGGTAAAAAGTGACACCGCGGTACCAGCTATGAAGGGTGCGAACCAGAGTATCTGGCTAGCTACAAATAACTGGGATTCTTCATTTAAGGGAGCTATCGACGACGTCAAGGTATATAATAAGAAACTGACGGCAGACCAGGTCAAGGCGGTTTACGTGAAGGACGCGACCCTGCAGATGATGAACGCGCTGGGAGAAAATGCAGGCGTTGATTATATTACGACAGACTTAAACCTCCCGGAAAGCTTCCAGGATATCCCGCTCACATGGGAATCAAAGGATAGCACGAAGATTACTTCAGCGGGAAAAGTACTTGCACAGGACGGGAGCAAAGTAGCGCTGACAGCAACTTCACCCTCACTTCCGGAGTGGAGCAAAGACTTTACAGTAACGCTTGCGAAAGAAGTAACCATCAATTATGTGAAAAAGGGAGAGACGGCTCCTTTGAAATCTGCGAAGAAGATTTATAAAGCGGCAGACTCCTATACATATGAGCTGGCAGATTCGGACAATGTTTGGACAGACAGCGTTACAAAGAAGACTTATGTTTATTCTGCGGAAGGGTCTACCCTGACGACAGATAATGACACGGCAACGATTACGCTTGCCTATACGGAAGATGCTATCACGGCAGTGACCGGGAAGATACCTGCGCTTACGACGAGAATAGGCGTCAGGCCGAACCTTCCGAAAACGGTGGCTGCTACATTTGAGAGCGGCGAGACAAGGCAGGTGGAGATTGACTGGAGCAACCTGAAAGAAAGTGATTATGCGGCTGCAACGGGAAGCACGCCCAGGAAGATTACAGCAATCGTCGGAACCAAAACCCAGGACGTAGACCTTACCGTCAAGGATAAAGCGGATTATCTGATTGCAGATTATACCTTTGACGCAGGCAGCGACGGCCTGACAGATGCCTTGGATAGCGAGAAGTTTGCAACTAAAAAAGGCACGGACCTAAGTAAAGTCGAAGTGAAAGAAGGTTTGCAGGGCAATGCCGTGTATTTCTCAGGAGAAGCTCATGGCGAGGCATATCTTGAGCTTCCGGATAATCTTCTGAAAGCCGGAGAGAGTGAGACGGATGCAAAAGACATCACGATTTCCCTGTTTGTAAAGAGGAACATCGGCAGTAATTCGTTTGCTATGTCGCTGCTGACTTCCGGTGAAGAAAATACATCCAGTGGAGATAAAGATTATATTGGCCTGATTAATCACGGTCAATGCCGTGCAGAAATCCGTCAGGGCCAAAAAGAAATAGGCCGTGCAGAAGCCGTACCTACCAAGATGGATGAATGGAACCATTTTGCCATCGTAATCAACAGCACGGAGCATACCATGCAGTTCTTCTTGAACGGTAAGCCGGTTGGGGATAAGATGTCAAACCAGAAGTTTGATATTTCAACGTTCCGCACGCCATACAAGAATTATTTAGGGCATACCATTTGGCCTGATCCAGATTACAAAGGCGCTATTGACGAATTCAAGATTTACGATGCAGTCCTCACAGAAGGAGAAATCAAATCAATCTGTGACGACACCTTATACACGACACAGGTGGATAAGACATGGAATGGTTTAAAGGCTCCGCAAACTCTGGCTGGCCAGGCTCTTGAAGTAACAGTAGACGAGACGACGAAAACAGTCAGCGCAAGCAATGTGGTTGAAGACCTTGAGCTTCCGGTAACCGGGGCAGGGGCTTCTTCAGCAATCGCATGGGATTCTGATAATGAAGACGTAATTGACGTCAGCGTGGCAGGAGAAGGAAGGGTTACCCAGCCCAGCGGTGCCGATGCGCCGGCAGAGACTGAGGTCACTTTGACGGCGACGATTAAAATTGGAGAGTATGACAATACCTCACAGGTAGTTTATAAGATTAAAGTTCCTAAGATAGAAGGCGTGAATACGAAACCGCTTGCGACGGCAATCAGCGATGCGCAGAAGGCATTGGACGCTGCTACGGCAGAAGGGATTTATACGGCTGCTTCACGCAAGGAATTAGAAGATGCAATCATGGCGGCAAAAGAAGCGCTGGAGTCTGCAGACATCACAAGCGATAAGGTAAAAGAAGAAGTAGATAAACTGAAAGCGGCAGTAGAAAAAGGATTCGCGCTGAAAGACCTGGAAGAGCTTAAGGATGTGATGACCGCATGGTATCCGCTGAACGCCAACACAAAGTTCAAGGATATGTCAGGCAGGAATGCGGACGCAGAAGCGGCGCAGTCTGTAGAATTTACCAACGTATATGGGGCAACCCTGAACGGCGGCAAGGCTTTGAACAATATGATTAAGCTTCCGGTCGACCGGATGCGTGTTACTGATAAGATGACGTTCTCCTTCCGTGTGAATGCGAAGCAGGCGAGGAACCTGTTTGGTATCGGTACGGTAGTCGGCAGTAACGGCGGCGGATCGAAAATGCTGTTCCTGACAAGCGCGTTCAATGCACTGGTGACAGACAATGGTTGGGCAGGCGGAGCGGCTAAGGGATATGAGAATCTGGACTTTGCTTTAAATACCTGGCATAACGTTACGGTTGTTGTTGCCGGAAAGACCATCACGCTCTATCTGGACGGAGAGAAGAAAGAGACGAAGGAAACAGATACCACATTGCCGGCTGCATGGAATTATGAGGAAGGCACAAAATTTGCTTACCTTGGGAACTGTGCATATGCCCACAATGGAGACGGCGCGCTGGATCCCGATTTTGACGGTTCCATCAAAGACGTCCGTATCTATAACGCAGCTCTGGCAGATGAGCAGATAGAGGCAATCGACGCCTACAGATTAACGCTTCCGATGGAATATGCCAAGGAAGAACTGATTGAGGCAATGGGCGCAAGGACGCAGGAAGACGGCACCCATACCCTGAACATCACGCAGAGGAAGCTTGACGCTGATAACAAGCTGACGCTTCCCGAGAAGCTTTACGGAGATCAGGCAACTGTTGCCTGGAAATCTAACAACAGTGAAATCATCAATGCGGAAACGAGGGTTGTAAACCTTCCGCAGACGAAGACAGAGGTGACGCTGACTGCGACAATCACATGGGAAGACAAGACAGAATTTGTTGAATTTGTCTGCAGCGTTTACCAGAGAAATAATACGCTTGATGAGACCGAAGACATGAAAGCCCTGCAGGCTTTGATTGCAAAGGCAGATAAGTACACGCAGACAGATTATACTAAGGCAAGTTGGACAACATTGAAAGCAGCCCTGGGAGCAGCCATAGAGGAAGAGGCAAATCCGGGAGATGCTACGACGCTTAAGGATAAGCTTGACGCCTTGAAAGCAGCAGACGACGGGCTGGTAAATATCGCTGCCCTGCGCAACAAGATTGCAGACTTAAGGGCAGAAATGCAGGATTTGGATGCTAACCTTTATAGCGAGGCAAGCTGGACAGCATTGGAGAAGAAACTTGACGACGCAGCGGCAGTGCTGGCAAAAGAGGACGCAACCAAAGCGGAAGTAGACGCTGCAGCAGAAAGCCTGCCTGCAAAAGCGGCAGACGGACTCAAAGCATGCGGCGATAAAGATGTATTGAACAAAGCGATTGCTGAGGCGGAAGCGCTGGAAGCATACAAAGATGCCTATACAAACTGGGCAACTTTGGAAGCGGCAGTGGCAACGGCTAAGGCAGAGCTGGCTAAGAGGCTGGAAGATTACGCTCCGGCAGCTGCAGCGCTCAAAAATGCAATCAATGCCCTGACGGTTAAAGATGAGCAGAAGCTTACCGGAACCGTTAAGGAGAACCTTGACAAGAAACTGGCAGACGCCAAGGCAGAAAACCTCACAAGCGGAAACTACACAGAGGCAACTTGGAAAGCTTACCAGGATGCAATGGAAACGCTTGAGACAGTTCTTGGCAGGGCAAATGCGACCAAGGCAGAAGCAGAGGCAGCAGCTGCAGCCATGGAAGCGGCAAGAGCAGCGCTTGCGCCGATATCCTCACAGAAAGTCAATCCGGCAGATAAGACTAAGCTGGAAGATGCAATCGCAGGAGCTGTCGCAGCCGGCAGCGATTATACGGCAGACAGCTGGACAAAATACCAGGCAGCGAAAGACGCCCTGGCAAAGCTTTCAGAAAGACTGAAAGACGAGAAGAATAATGTAACCAAAGATGAGATTACAAAAGCAATCGCAGCCCTGGATGCAGCGGCAGCACAGCTTGTGCCAAGCGAAGACCAGGCGTTGAAAGATCAGGATAAAGAAGAGCTTGCAAGTGCAATCGCAGATGCAAAGGCTCTCAAGCTGGATAACTACAGTACAGAAAGCCAGAAAGCATACAAAGATGCGCTCGATGCGTTGGAGGCTCTGAGCAAGAAGAGCAATGCGACTAAGAATGAGGTGAAAGCGGCAACCGAAGCTCTTGCGAAAGCGAAAGCAGCGCTTGTGCCGGTGGCAGAGCAGATACCGACCGAAGAGAAGAAGCAGGAATTCACGACTGCTTTTGAGGAGGCTGCCAAGGAAATGGAGGGCATGAAGCCGGAAGCTTACACCGAGGAGAGCTGGAACAGGTATCAGAAAGCCATGGCAGCCATGGAAGATATTTCCAAGCGTCTTGCAGAGTCAAACAATAACGTGACCAAGGATGAGATTGATGCGGCAATGACAGAGCTGAATGAGGCGAAAGCAGCGCTCGTATCGGTTAGCGTCGTTGATAAGACTGCCCTTGATAAAGCAATCGCAGACTACGGAAAACTGAAAGCCAGCGCATATACAGCAAAGACTTGGAAGCCTTTCAAGACAGCGTTAGACGCAGCCAAAGTAGTTTCCGCAAATGCAGACGCCACCCAGGAAGAAGTGGACGATGCATTGAAGACGCTCAATGCGAAGAAGAAAGCATTGAAGAAGATTGTGAAAGTAACGAAAGTCACGCTTTCCGCAGCTTCCAAGAACATTGCCATTGGTAAGAAGGTGGCTGTGAAACCGACTATTAAGCCAAGCAACGCCACAGATAAGAGCGTGACCTGGAAGACTTCGAACAAGAAGTGGGCGACAGTCAAGAACGGCGTGGTAACCATGAAGAAAGCCGGAGCCGGCAAGACCGTGACTATCACAGCGACAGCCAAGGACGGCAGCAAGAAGAAAGCAACCATCAAGATTAAGATTATGAAGAATGCCGTTACTAAGGTTTCATTCAAGGTGAAGACCAAGAGTGTGAAGAACGGCAAGAAAGTAACGCTTAAACCGACCGTTAAGACTAACGGTAAGAAGGTTAACAAGACCTTGGCATGGAAGTCCTCGAATACGAAGTGGGCGACCGTGAACGCTAAGGGTGTGGTAACCACGAAGAAAGCCGGAAAGGGCAAGACCGTGACTATCACAGCGACCTCGACGGACGGTACGAACAAGAAAGCTTCCGTAAAGGTTAAGATTACAAAGTAGCCAGCAATTTCTCTTGCTAAGAATTCCCGCCTGCCAGGCATCCTACCATGTGCTTTGCACAATACTGGTAACCTATACGCAATGCGGCGTCCGCTTGGCGGGCAGGGAAGTCTTATATAGAAATCCATAGGCCTGTGCTGCAAGCGCAGCGTGGCCAAAACAGCTGGAAAGTTAGAAATTTTTGCTTAGAAGTTCAAAATGGAATAAAATGTAAAAAAGCAGGGTTCAGATATATAATTTGAACCCTGTTTTTGGTATCTTGAATCGTAAAAAAATAACTCTTTCCATAGAAAAATACATAAAAAATCAGAAGAAAACCATGGAATCTTATAATAATTAACCAATGGATGAAATAACTATATTGATTTTTGGAGAAAAATATAGAACAAAAAATTATATGCGCACTCGTGCAAAAAGTAACATGTCGCTAGAGCGACTGAGTTCGGCGTGTCAAAGTGTGCATGCCTGCTCCATGAATAGAGAGAGGCCATTGAATTCTGAGGGCTTTTCATTAATATAAATTTCTGTTATAATATTTCAGATGTAAGATTATGCATGAGGCTAAGAAGGGAAGAGGCTTTGAAAGAAAATATAGCTAAATTGCGATTGGATTTAGTATTGCTAGGGGTTAGGGCGGTTACCATTGTGTTCTGGCTTTACATTCTCTGGATGTCAATAGAAGTCAGGCTGTCATTACAGATTTTTCTGATGATGGTTATTTTTCTTAGCGATGCGTTGGATGGCGTTATATCAAGAAAATTCTGTCTGCCGTCACAGCAGTATAGATTCAGGATATTGGATGCGGTAGTGGATAAAATAGGTATTTTAGCGTTTTTGATGATGTTGTTATATCTTGGGCGAATTGGATTGGATGTTTTGTGGATGATAGTAGGGTACAATGTGTTGTTGCTTGTATTTCCTTTTTTTTATATTTTGGGCAGACGTTCTCAGAATATCGCATGGATACAGGCGACATTATTTTCAAGGCTATATGCAGCATCCGTGGGTGTGTATTGCTTTTTTTCTATTATCAGCGATAGCGGATTGAAATATGGGAAAGAATGGTTTGTATATTTCCTTATAGCAGGCGTGGTTTCATTGAGTTCCCACATCATTAAGGTGAAAAAGGTAAAAGGAGCATTATGATTATGGATATATATAAAAAGTTTATACTGGAATTTGATTCCGTTGTCCGGCAGCTATGTACAGAATTTGATAATAAGGGCGACATAGAACTGCAGGAAATGTATATGTATGCAGTGCGGACAGGCAGGAGATATCGACCGATGCTTCTGCTTACGGGAAAGTTGATTGGCGACGCGTCTTATGACGGGACTTCCTTGAAATTAGCGGCGGCCGTTGAAATTATCCATAAATATTCTTTGATTCTGGATGATTATGTGGATAGCGACCCTTTGCGGCGTGGGGAAACGACCTATTATCAAAAATACGGAAGAAATAACGCTCAGGCAATGTCTGCATACCTCATAAATCTTTTATTCAGGCAAATGAAGCTGATTCGGGATGATTTCATGGATGATTTGCGTCTCCAGTCGATCATGTCGTTGTATGAAGAAATATTATCCGATATGTCGGTAGGATTTATCAGTGATTTAAATAAAAAAAGCAGGGATGTACGGGGAATAAGAAAAATCAGCGATATGCAGACAAGTACGCTTCTGCGCAATTCATTGCTGATAGGCTTTGTATCTTCTGATTTTTACGCATCAAACGAGTGCGCGTTTCTTTACAAAACGCTATGTGAGTTAGGCAATGATATTGGCACTGTGTTTCAGGCGTATAATGACATTGAAGTCTTTTTTGACAGTAAATACCAAATGGAGAATAAGGGGCATTTATTTCCGGATTTCGTTGACAACAGGAAGAATATCGTTTTGTCCAAAGTTCCTTTTAGAATCGTGAATAACAGGGAAACAAGCGAACTGATGGAATACATTAACCGCAACCATCTTTTTGAAGAAGTTTTTATGGAAATGCAGGATGTCCTGACGGATATAAGAGCTAAGATTTCATTGCTTCCGAACGAGTCGGCCGGAAAACAGTTTTTGGTTAAATTTATTGAGGAAAAAGAAAAAGTTATTTTAGACCTTTCGAAAACAGATATTATGGGATTTGATGATACGAATCAGATAAACGCGATATGATTGGGGGATGGGTATGGAAAATAATTGTCGTCTCCATAAGAAAAGAACGGCAGTGGGGTATTTCCTTTTAGGCGTCATGTCTTTTTTTGTCGGAATATTTTATGGGTTATATGATGATGGGATTTTAGTTCCTTCGTTGGAGGATACACTGCAGATTTTTATGGGCAATTTGCAGGCGATACTATATGCTGTAGCAAGTTCGATGATTTTTTACTATGTTTTTTTCTCAATACGCAAGAAAATAGATGATATAAAAACCGAGCGAGACGAAGAAGGGATGGTAAAACATATACTGACAGAAAAGGAATTGCTGGACCTCAGGGATTGTTATTTAAAGATAAAAGGGAAAAAGCGGCAGCGGACAGACGAGCCAGTGGAGAAAAAGGACATCTCAGCTTCCGGGGAATCGGAGCATACGAAGAAGGCATTGGGAAAATGGATGGAGTATAGGAAAAAGGTGATTGGAATTGCAGCAATTTATCTTTTAGCCATTATTGTGATTCTTATCTTTATGCAGGGAATTCCCAACATGAAAGCTCAGTTTTGGAATTTTTTTGCGCCGTATACACTATTATTTGCGTTTGCGACATGCTTTTATGCTATTCTGTTTTTTACGTTAAGGATAGAGAGTTTCATGCGCTTGAGCTATAGCGTGTTATATCCAACGGTTTTGACAATAGCGGTAAACATATACTTTGGTTTGTCGATAAAGGCGCTATGTTCGCAGAGCGTTTCTCCGCCTGTATATATGCCTATTGCTGTGTTTTTTGTTTTTTTCGTTTTGACGGCGGTTATCGAATTGGTATCTTATAAGTTAAAAAACCAGCATTTTTCTACATACGGTTTTGTAGGCATAAGTTTGTTTGTGCTTGCAGGATCGATTATGGTATTTTCATACACCAGCCATTTTATGGTCTGTGAAGCGTATAAGGATGCTTTCTCAAGGCTGCTGTTTGCGATAGCATTAGCGATTTATTTAGGGATATTTGAAGGATGGGATGCGCTTCGAAATATGAATATTGATGAGAAAAGCCCTCTTTTTGCAAGGCATTATCGTTGGTGGAATTTCCTGCAGCTTTGTTACCCGCTTGCGTTTTTCTTTTTGATGGGATTAGTGAAGTCGGAAATTTTCACGTTTGGACTTATGATTTCATTTGCGGTTGTGTCTGTTGCTTCGACTGTGGTATGGAAGCGCGGCGGTGAGAAAGAGGTATACAGCGGAACGAATTGGGGGATGCGGAAACTGTTGTTTGGCCTTGTTACGGTCATGCTGATTTTTGCCAACAGATTTTTTTTCATGAGCGGGATGGCAGGCCTCAAAAACCCGCCGGGCAATCTGAACACGGGGGAATTAAACGTAGAACTTATTGTAGTGTTGCTGGGCGCGTTAAACTGGATGTTTGTCTTTTGGGGGGTGAAGGAAGAGGAGAAAAAAAGGTTTGTGCTTATGGCCCTTCCTTTGAAGGAAGTAGAGGATTACAAGGAATTTTGTGATTTTTGCAGGCGGGGATATATCTATGATTTTTGCAATTATATTTACCTGATTTACATATTGGTTGTCCATGTTCTTCTTTTCAGCACAGGTTTTTTGCCTGAGGGCCGTGAGCGGTTTGAGACGGCGGCGGCAATTTTAATTATATTGATAGTCATTATCTATATGTGTCTCAGTTTCAAAGCAAAAGTTGTTACAAGCAAAGTGAATGAATAGATTTCGAGATAAGGGAAGATAAAAAGCAGTATAAGGAACGGGGGAGAAAAATGAATAACGAGTTAGGGTTATCTTCACGCTTTTATGACAAGTTTCAGGAGGATCTGAAATGGCTGGCAAACGTGGAACGGGTATTTATAAATGTGAAAGACTATTTTTACAGTTCGCCCAGGTTTTTCCCAGAGTATACGCACCATGGGATACTTCATGTCAGGAAGACGCTTGAGCTATGCGATAAGCTGATTTCAGACCGGGCGTTGTCTGAGATGAAGACAAGGGGGCTGGGGATCCTTGTGGTTTCCGTATTTATACATGACATAGGGATGTTCATCAAGGATGCCGGATTAGACCAAATTATATATAAAGCATTTTCTGAGCGGAAGACAGAGTTTTTGGATAGCAGTACCTGGAAAGAGCTGTGGAAACAGTATCTGCAAACGATAGAGCGGTCGCCGGACAAAAAACTGAGGAAGATTTTTGGCGAAGTCGGCTGCCCGGAAAAACTTCCGTATAAGGAAATGGAAATCACAGAAGAAAATATATTGCTGTATGGGGAATTCCTGCGGCAGAATCATGGGAGGCTTGCCTATGAAATCGTTAAATTCGGGTTTCCGGGGCAAGAGAATCTGGACGTCCTCAGGAATACGGAGATTGATGATGAAATCAGGGATATCATAGCCCTTACGGCCAGAAGCCATTCCATGGAGCTTAGAGGGGTATACGGTTATTTAGAGGAAGGATATGCCGAGCCGGCAAAGCCTAAGAATATTAAAATATTTTACCTGATGTCCGTGCTTCGTATGGCGGACTACCTGGACGCCGGCAATGAACGTGCGTCCCATACGGTCGAAGCGATGAACGGCATACGCTCCAGTATTTCGTCAGAAGAATTTTCCTGGAACCAGGTCATTGATTATGATGATTACAGCTGGAAGTTGGAAGCGGAATCTCTTGTAATCCATGCCAACCCTAAGTGCAGCAGCCAATTCCTCAAAATAGAAAGCTGGCTGCACAGCCTGCAGAAAGAACTGGATTTATGCTGGGCAGTCCTCGGGGAGATGTATACGGGAAGGTCTCCGTTGGGGCTGACCATAAGGAGGATAAGTTCCAATATTTTATCAGAGAAAACCAGGAAACGTTTTGAGGAACGGTTTGTCACGAAACGCGCTATTCTCGATACTAACCCGGATATTCTGAAGCTGCTGATCCATCCGCTGTATAATGAAGAGGCGAAATATGGGGTACGCGAGCTTCTGCAGAATGCCGTAGATGCGTGCAACGAGCGGCAGGAGATTGAGCGGCAGGGTGAAAAAACAGATTACCAGCCGGAAGTCTGCGTGAAAATAGACAGAAGGGAAAAGAAATTTACCATCACTGACAATGGGTTCGGGATGACTTCTGATATTATTATCAATTATTTCCTTATTTCAGGGGCGTCTTTCCGCGACAGTGAAATTTGGGAGAAAAAGTTTACCAAAGAAGGGAAATCTCTGATTGCCAGAAGCGGGAAGTTTGGCATCGGGGTGCTTTCCTGCTTTTTGCTGGGAGAACATGTCGAGGTGACCACACGAAATGTGAACGAGCGGCTTGGATATAAGTTCAATATTGAGCTGGGCAAAGAAAATATCAATATTGAGCGGCTTCATGCGCCTGTCGGAACCCAAATCATCATTAATTCCTCGGAGGAAGTGCTAGAGGAGATTGTCTCAGAGGCAGTGTATCCCAAATGGACAGACTGGTATAATTTCTCGGAACCGATGGTGAAATACTTTTTAGACGGCGTGGAGATATTTCATGAGGAGGAATATGTACCTAATGCGGAAGAAGAATTTAAAGGCTGGTACAAGCTGGAGGGGACGGAATTCATGAGCTATAAATGGAGCTATGACGCGACAAGCCTCTCCGGCATCAATGCATTCTGCAATGGCATTCCGGTAACCAGGGGAGCTGTGCTGAACGCTGAGAAATATGGGTTTCCCCTGAAAACCCCGACGATATCGATTGTGGATTATAATAATAAAGTCCATATCAATCTTTCCAGGGATAAACTGACGGCTTTCCCCGCGGAAGAACGGTTTGTGGAGGAAGGATACCGCTACGTAATCATGCGTCTGCTGGAGGAGAGAAGCGTAGAGGGCGGCAGTTCTTGTGTCAGGGCATTGCAGAAAGGCTTTGGCTGCAGCGAGGATTATAGAATTATAGGAAACAGCATGATGAAACTTTCGCATTATCTTTTTTCTGAAAAAGGATATACCCTCATGTCGCCTTCTTTTATAAAACATGCGGGCGTCAAAGATTTGTTGCTGGTCTGCGTGAAATCACATAAAATAGGACAATTTTCCTTGCCATCGTATGCGACGCCGGTGTGGTTGTGCGAGGTGGGGGAATTCCGAAGAAGAAGTTTTTTCATGAGGGCGTTTACCTCTGTGTTTGAGTTGGAAAAGATGCAAGAAAATGCGGTCCAGTTTGCAGTAGAGAAGAATTTTTATGATACAGAGCTTAAGGATTACTTTCAGATGCAGGGATTGGAAAAGAGATTATCTTTGAATAAGGAGACAGAGTGGGCGTATGATTTTGCTGTGGATAAAAGCTGCATAGATTCAGGCGGCAGCCGGCATATGACAGATTTAATACAAGATGGCGCTTTGGCGGTTATCCGTTACCAGATAGAGTATTCCGAAGATTCCGACCTGATGGAGCGGATATTGCAGGAATATCTGGAAGAGGTCGCGTGGATTCCGTATGATATGGCGCAGCGCAGAAGCGTGTGCCAGGAGGCTTTTGAGCGTCTGGATTTATATTCCAAAAACTAATGTCCAGGATAGAATTTCATCCTACCTTTAAAAGGCTCGAAATTGCGTATTTTTTGCTCGGAAATAGATTTGTTTTAGGAAACAAAAAATAATATAATAAAAATATATATCTATAGGCAGCGAGAATTTTAAGAAAGGGATGAAATGGGATGAGGAAAAGAATAGGCAGCCGCATTCGAATGTTTACTGTAATTTTGGCATTGGCGCTGGCAGTTACCTCCGTAAGCCTGCCGCCAGTTACTGCAGAGGCGGCAAAAACAGTCAAGGTCAGGAAAGTCCAGATTACAAGCCCCAAAAAAAGCCGCATAACGTTGAACAAGGGCAAAACCCTGACACTCAAAGTGAAAGTCACACCCAAGAATGCGAAAAACAAGAAGGTGGCAATTAAGAGTAGCAAAAACAAGATTGTTAAGATTCTGTCCAAGAACAGGATTAAGGCATTAAAGAACGGAAATGCCAAAGTAACGGTGACAGCTAAAGATGGGAGCAAGAAAAAGGCAGTGCTTCAGGTTAAGGTCGTGACACCTGTAAGCAAAGTAAAGCTGAATCAGTCTTCTGCAGCAGTCAAAGTGGGGAAAACGGTATCATTGAAAGCGACCGTTACTCCTTCTGGCGCATCCAATAAGAAAGTGGTGTGGACGACTTCTGATAAGAAGATTGCAGCTGTGACGGGCAAAGGCATCGTGACAGGAGTTGCAGAAGGAGAAGCAAAAATAACGGCAACAGCAGCAGATGGAAGTAAAAAGAAAGCAGTCTGTAAGATAAACGTGCAGAAATCCTCTGTTCCAGACGACCCAGAGCCAGGGAACCCAGACCCGGATAAGCCGAACCCAGGCGACCCGGATCCAGAGCCGGACAATCCAGAGCCGGGCGACTCGGATAAGCCGAACCCAGGCGACCCGGATCCGGAGCCGGACAACCCAGAGCCAGGCGACCCGGATAAGCCGAACCCAGGCGACCCGG
>CAJUFQ010000019.1:0-47764 GCA_910585625.1 uncultured Lachnospiraceae bacterium | reverse complement strand
GCCGGACAACCCAGAGCCAGGCGACCCGGATAAGCCGAACCCAGGCGACCCGGATCCGGAGCCGGACAACCCAGAGCCGGGCGACCCGGATCCAGAGCCGGACAAACCAGACCCGGTGGTGGTTACATTGAAGAAGATTGAGGCTTCAGGTTCTTTTAAGACGGTATATCAGGAGGGGGAAAAGTTTGACCCTGCGGGAATGGTAGTCACGGCAACTTACAGTGACGGAACGCAGAAACAAGTGACAGAGTATACCGTTTATTCCGAGGAGTTGGGGCCGCTCGATCAGAGCGTGGAGATTTCCTATAAAGAAAATGGGATAACCCGAAAAACGGAAGTCAGCATTCAGGTACAGACTACGGAACAGCTGGTGTCTCTCAGCTGCCGTTTGAAAAAGACGGTTATAGAGCGTGAGGGTTCGAGCTTTACTGATGATGATGTTGAAGTCACGGCTGTGTTTGAGGTTTTCGAGAATGGAACCGCAACTACTAAACAAGAGGTTATCTCCATAGCGGACTGCAAGGTGAGCCCTAAAATATTTACCCTGGATACGACGTCAGCAACGATTTCCTATACATATGGAACTCGCCGTAGGACAGTGAAGGTGGATGGATTTACCGTGAAGCCGTACCGTGAGCGGTATACGTTTGAAGATAAAGATTCTGTGGGGACAGTTGTCAGGCGTGCCAATGAAACTGCGGACGCAGTACCCACAGAAGAGAATGCAGCAGACGTGAATCTGCAGTTTGAGCAAGGGCTTAGCGGGCAAGCCTTAAAAATGGATGGGACATATGGGCTGAGACTTGATAAGATTGCCGGTACGGCTTCTAAGAGTTACAGCATTTCTATGTGGGTGAAGCCAGATTCGCTGAAAAATAGCCAGGCGTTGCTCATCTCCACAGCTAATAAGTTTGGGCTGCAAGACGGCTTGCCGCAGACTTGGTGCGCAGTTGCAGGAAGCGACGCGCAGGGCGGGCTGAAGCTCTGGTCTTATAATGGCAGCCACTCAGTAGCTACACAGTCAAAGATTTCCGTCGGCAATAACGCCGGGTGGAGCCATATCGTGCTGGTAGTTGACGGGAGGTCTATGCCGGATGGCACGGCAGTGGGAACGTTGTATGTGAATGGCAGGAAAGCCGGTTCTGGAAATGTCCGCAATGACAAGGGGCCGGACATGAAGACATACCTCGGCGTCACTGGCTGGTGCGGTGATGGGTATTTAGCCGGTCTTGTGGATGAGCTTGTGTTTACGAACGAGGTGCTGACACAGGAAGAGGCGGAAGGATATTATTTGGAGCAATTTGCCAAAGAGGCGGATAAGATCACAGAAGTTACGGCAGACAAGACGGCAATCAGCGTAGATTATGGAACGACGACTGAGGACGTAATCCAGGCATTGGCGGAGCAGATTACACTTACGGGAACAGCAGGGGAAAGCCGGGTGCCGCTGGCCAACACGGAGAGCCTTTGGACAGTGGAGGATCACACGGTGACCTCAGAGGGGACAGTCACTGCCGTGGCAAAAATCCCGGTACCGGACGGCTATGTATTCCAGGCTGATGGCGCGCCGTCCATGTGGCAGACAGTACATGTGGATGTTTCCGTCAAAGAAAAAGGAGAGCTTGCGTCTATCCAAATTGCAGCGCAGCCGGATAAGACAGAGTATATTGTCGGTGATACGTTTGAAAAGGCAGGGATGGCAGTCAAGGCCCTTTATAGCAATGGCGGGGTACTGGATGTGACGGAGCTTGTGCAGATTGAAGGAGCGGATAATGCCCTGACAAAAGAAGACGCCGAAATCACTGTGAAATATTCAGATGACGGGATAGAGAAAACGGCGTCTGTCGCCATCACGGTTAAGACCAGCGAGGAAATCATGAATGAAATAAGCTCTATAAGGACGGCGTATTACCAATTTGATGAAAGCCTGGCTGATACTGTGTCTGCACAAGGGGCAGCTATTGTGAAGAACCAGCCGGTTAAGGCAGGCGCAGATGACATTGTGGCAGATGCAACGCCTGAGTATGTGGATGGTGTTTCCGGGAAGGCAATCCGTTTCAGCGGCAATGGCACGCACAATGGACTGAAGCTGGATACGCATATCACATCTGCCGATTATACGGTTTCCATGTGGCTGAAACCAGAGACACAGGCGGCGGAGTTTGCGGGGGCATTCTACGCCTGGAAGGATGACAAGAATTATATTTCCTGGTATTCCCAGTTTGAGAATGGCTTTGTAGGCATGGCAATGAATAATCAAAGGAACGATACAAAACAGGTAGCTGGGATGTTTAAGACCGGTGAGTGGAACATGGTTACCTGGGTGATGGAAGGCGGTATCGGCAAAGTATATATAAACGGCAATCTGAAAGAGACGGCGACACAGCATGCAAACTTCTTTACGAGTTTTCCTGACGCTGCGCTCTATTTAGGCTCCGGCTGCCTTTGGGACAATAGCTTTAACGGTGCGTGGGATGAAGTGAGCATTTTTGGCGACGCGCTGACAGAGCAACAGGTGAAAGGCTTGTATCTGAGCATAGCCAGCCCGTCAGGACAGTAAACATTAGCTGGCCGGGAAGGCAGACGCCGGCCTGCTGGTACGGCAAAACTTTTCCTTGCCTTTCCCGGCAAGGTATGGTAAAATGATATCTCGTGAGACAAGATAATGATGGTCCTCTGTTACCGTGCGTATTAAGAACATCTAATGAAACAGGAGGTCACAGAATGAACGCAACAGAAATTATCAAGAGTATTGAGCAGGAACAGATGAAGCCAGAGGTCGACCAGTTCAGAGTAGGCGATACCGTGAAGGTATATGGCAAAATCAAAGAGGGTAACCGCGAGAGAATCCAGGTTTTTGAGGGAATCGTCCTGAAGCGTCAGGGCGGAAGCAACCGTGAGACTTTCACGGTAAGGAAATTCTCGAACGGCATCGGGGTAGAGAAGACATGGCCCCTGCATTCTCCTAACGTAGAGAAAATCGAGGTAGTCCGCCGCGGTAAAGTAAGGCGTGCGAAGCTGAATTACCTGAGAGGTCGCGTAGGAAAGAGAGCCAAGGTCAAAGAGTTAGTAAAATAATTGTCACTGTCTGCATGAATTTGCGCAGCGGCATCCGAGGCAGGAATGGAACAGGGAAGGGACAACTACGTTTGTATTTGTTCCTTCTTTTCTATCATCCAGAAAATATGAACGGCAGATAGGCAGGGGCAGCAGAATATGAGAAGAAGATCGTCAGGCCTGAGCTTTTATCGGGAAAAAAAGAAAATAAATATAGGGTTGCTGAAAGAAATCGCAGTCTGGGCAGCAGAGATTGCGCTGACCATTGCGGCGGCAGTCATCATGGTGTTTTTTTTCGGCTTCCGCGTGACAGTCATCGGCCCTTCCATGTCCCCGACGCTGAACGGCGGGGAAAAAGTCCTGGTCAACAGGTTTGTTTATAAACTGTTTGAGCCGAGGCAGAATGACTTAATCGTGTTTCAGCCGAACGGCAATGAGAAATCCCATTATTATGTGAAGCGGGTCATTGCGCTGCCCGGGGATACGGTGCAGATAAAGGATGGGGAAGTCTATGTCAATGGAGAGCTTTTTACGGAGCAGATTGAGGTGGAAGCCATAGAAAACGCCATGATGGCGGAGAATGAAATCCTTGTGGGTGAGGATGAGTATTTTGTGCTGGGCGATAACCGCAATAACAGCGAGGACAGCCGCTACGCCAGCATAGGCAATGTGAAGAAAGAACATATCACGGGGGAGGCCTGGATGGTCATATTTCCCTGGGACAGGATAAGCTTATTGAAGTAATAGGAGGTTTCAGCATGAATTTTCAATGGTATCCGGGGCATATGACAAAGGCGAAGCGTCAGATGCAGGAAGACATGAAACTGATAGACCTTGTGATTGAGCTGGTGGACGCCCGCATCCCCTTAAGCAGCCGCAATCCAGATATTGACGATTTAGGAAAGCAGAAGGCCAGGCTGATTCTGATGAATAAGGCCGATCTTGCTGATGAGGGTCAGAACAAGGCATGGGCGTCCTATTTTAAGGAGAAGGGTTTTTTCGTGGTGAAGCTGGATGCCAGGACAAAATCCGGGATGAAGGCAATCAGCGCGGTAATCCTGGAAGCATGTAAGGAGAAGTTTGAGCGCGACAGGAGGCGTGGGATTAAGAACCGTCCGGTGCGCGCAATGGTGGTGGGAATCCCTAATGTAGGAAAATCCACGTTTATCAATACGTATGCAGGGAAGGCATGTACGAAGACAGGGAATAAGCCTGGAGTCACCAAGGGTAAGCAGTGGATACGCCTCAATAAGAATGTGGAACTGCTCGATACCCCGGGTATTTTGTGGCCGAAATTCGAAGACCAGCGGGTAGGGCTGTTCCTCGCGCTGATAGGCTCCATCAAGGATGAAATCCTGAATATTGACGATTTGTCCCTGGAGCTGATTGCTATCCTGCAAGCGAAATATCCCGGACTGCTTGCCCTACGGTATGAGGTGTCAGAGGATTATACGCCGGCGGAGCTGTTAGGAAAGATTGCCCAGAACCGCAACTGTATAAAAAAGGGCGGTGAGCTTGACTATGGCAAGGCGGCCGCGCTTGTGGTCGATGAGTTCCGCAGCGGCAGGCTTGGGAAAATAACACTTGAATTTCCTGGGGAGTAGGGATAAAATAAGAATAGCTGTCAGACAGCTCATTTGGGAATAGGCCCGGGATAGCTGAAGAACGGCAGTGAAATTATGGGAATAAGGACGAGAATGTTATGGATAATCGACAAAAAGAACAGGAAAAGCCGGCAGAGAAAGATACAGATATGTTAAAGGAGACTATCAGCTTTGCCATTTATATCGGGATAGTGTTTCTGCTGACATTTTTGGTCATCCACTATGTAGGCCAGCGCACGCAAGTCAGCGGCAGTTCCATGGAATCCACGCTGAGCGATGGGGATAACCTGATTGTAGACAAGATAACGTACCGTTTTCATGACCCGGAGCGGTTTGATATCATTGTCTTTCCATACAAATACGAAAAAAATACATTTTATATCAAGCGGATTATCGGCCTTCCGGGAGAGACTGTGCAGATAGATGAAGAAGGCGACATCTACATAGACGGGGAGGTCTTGGAAGAGTCCTATGGCAGGGAGGTCATGCTGAACCCTGGAGAAGCAGAAGATCCGATTAAACTGGAAGAAGACGAATATTTTGTGCTGGGCGACAACCGAAATGCAAGTTCAGACAGCCGCGACCCCAGCGTAGGCAAGATATTGGGCGAGGATATTGTCGGCAGGGCGTGGCTAAGAATTTATCCGTTCAGCAAAGCCGGGTTCATCAAGCATAAGTGATAGCGTCTTGCCGCGCGCAGCAGGTAAGGCAGGCGTCGAAGACGGGAATGAAACGTACAGACAGAGGAGGATTTCAGTGGGCGGGTTAAGGAAAATCACGGAAATGAAAGCGGAATTACAGGCAGCAGAGGAGTATATGCTGCCTTCTTTTATTTTGGAATACGAGTCGGATGAGCGGGCCGGGGCACAGAAGCTGGTGGAGCAGGCCAGGAAACGTCTCAGCGCCTTAGAGCATGAACGGGCGCGGATAGAGTCGCTGAAAGCATACGAGAGGCAGTATGAAGGAGAGGGCTATGTCTGCGGTATCGATGAGGCGGGCAGAGGCCCGCTGGCAGGGCCGGTGGTAGCAGGCGCGGTAATCCTGCCAAAGGATTGTAAAATCTTGTATATCAATGATTCCAAGAAGCTCAGTGAGAAGAAGCGCGAGGAGCTTTACGAGGTCATCATGGAGCAGGCGGTTGCCACAGGCATCGGCATGGCCAGCCCGGCCAGGATTGATGAAATAAATATCCTGCAGGCAACGTATGAGGCAATGCGGGAAGCGATTCAGAATCTGTCGGTAACGCCCGATATATTATTAAACGATGCGGTGACGATTCCGGGGATATCCATCCCGCAGGTTCCGATTATCAAAGGCGATGCCAAAAGCATATCCATCGGGGCGGCAAGCATCATTGCCAAGGTTACCAGGGACCGCCTGATGAGAGAATACGATAAGATGATGCCGGAGTATGGGTTTGCCGGCAATAAAGGATATGGTTCTGCTGGGCATATGGCGGCAATCCGGGAGCATGGCGCATCCCCTATCCACCGTCAGACGTTCATCAGGAACTTGCAGTAGCCCGCAGTCAGGGAGAGGAAGGTCTCAATGCAGACGGGGGAACAGAAAGGCAGGGAAGGCAATGTCATTTATAGATAGTGTTTATCAATACCCAAACAGCACGCCGTCCAATGCCCAGGGGATGGGCCAGGCCAGGGAAGCGGGGGCGGTGCGCCAGGTCTCGGGGCAGGCGCAGGAAATGCTGCCCGGCAAAGTGTTTGAGGGAACAGTTACGGAGATTAAAAACGGCCAGGTAACTATTGGGCTCAATGACGGGAGTACTATTTCTGCGAGGATGGAAGCCGGGGTCAGCTTGGAAAAAGGCCAGCCCATGCTGTTTGAAGTGAAATCCTATACCGGGGAGCAGATAGCCATTCGTCCGGTGTCTTTAGAGAGCGCCCAGAACCCTACGCTTCTGAAAGCCCTGGAGGCGGCCGGGCTTAAGGTCAATGACAGGAACCTGGCCATGGTAAACCAGATGATGGCAGAGAAAATGCCGATTAACAGGGAAAGCTTACTGCAGATGATGCGTACCCTATCGTCTTTCCCTAAGGCAGACATACAGACGCTCGTGCAGATGCAGAAGCTTGGGTTCGTGATTACCGAGGATTCGCTGAACCAATTCCAGAATTATAAAAATGGACAGCAGGCTATCCTGCCAGATATGAACCGCCTGATGGAAGGTATAGCAAAGCTTCCGGAGCAGATGTTTGCCTCGCAGGGGAGCGGGACAATGTCACAGACGCCGGGATCCATTCTGGGGTTCCAACAGCAGATTCTGTCTATCCTCCTTGGCGGAGGGCAGCAGCCGTCCTCCGAGGCACAGACGGGGAATGTTAACAACCAAGCGACGCAAGGGGATTTGGCACAGAACCAGACAGTTATGGGCTTTCCGGCTACGGACGCAGACGCTGCGCAGGGGACGGTTATCCAACAGGGTATTGCAGATGGGGGAACGCAAGGGGAAACGCTCCCTGGCGGGAATACTGCAGGGGAGGCGCTATCCGGCCAAGGCTGGCAGCCTGGAGGGATTGACGGTGAAAGCCAGGTGCCGGGAGACGCTGGCAGTGAGGCTCAGCCGGGAAACAGTATTTCTGGAGAAAATATGGTTAGAGGAGATACGGCCGGGCAGATTTCCCAGGCAGATGGAAATACTGCAGGGCAGGCTGCGGCAGGCGCAAACGCAACGCCGACTGACGTGGCGCATATCCTTACCGGTGAGCAGCAAAGCAGGCTTACGGCATTGCTTCAGGAGTTTTCCGGGGCAAAGGGGAATGGGCAGCTCCTTCCTAATGGGAGGCTGAACGCCAGCTTGGGCGCAGGGGAAATGCTGCAGCAGATTATGGAAGCCGTGAGTCAGAGCGAGGATGCCGATGGCTCTTCCCTTCACAAATTATTTCATTCTGAGGAATATAAGGGCCTGCTCAAGCAGGCAATGGCAGAGCAGTGGATGCTGACCCCGGAAAAGCTGAAAGAAGAAGGGGCTGTCAAGGAATTTTACCAGCGGCTGTCCAGTCAGATGTCAGAATTGCAGCAGACGCTTGCGCAGGCAGGGAAAGAAGGTTCCGTCCTGGCAAGGAGCGCGCAATCTGTGCAGAGTAACCTGGAATTCATGAACCAGATGAACCAGATGTATACTTATGTGCAGCTGCCAATGAAGTTACAGAACCAGGACGCCCATAGCGAACTTTATGTATATACGAATAAGAAAAACCTCCGGCAGAAGGAGGGGGAGCTGACGGCGCTGCTCCATTTGGATATGGACAATCTGGGGTCTACGGACATATTTGTCAAGCTTTTGGGAAGCTCTGTGCAGACGGAGTTTTATTTTGAAGATGAGTTTTCCTGCCGGCTGATTTCAGGGTATGCGGGGGAACTTGTGGAACGCTTGCAGGAAAAAGGGTACTCCTGTGAGGTTAAGGTGGAAAACCGCAAAAAGAAACAGGATTTCGTGCAGGATTTCCTGGAAAGGGAGAACCCGCCGGGAAGGCTGCAGAGATATTCTTTTGATGTGAAGGCTTAAGAAACGTGCGATATTTGCTGGAAAAGCTAAAAGGAAGGGGGCCGTCTGGTGGACGAGGTACGATACAAAAATACTGGGGAACCGGTCACGGCAGAGAGCGAGAAAGGGCGGCATCAGAAAACAGCCGTGGCGGTGGCCTATGAGCCGGGAGAACGGGCGCCGAAAATCATTGCTACCGGCAAGGGTTATACGGCGGAGCGGATTATTGAAAAAGCCAAGGAAGAGAACATCCCTTTTTACCGCGATGACAAGCTGGCGAAAACCTTATCCAAATTGGAAATCGGGGAAATGATTCCACCGGAACTGTACGAGGTAGTGGCGGAGATTCTTGTATTCGTAGATGATATGGAGAAGCTGAAATCAAAGCTGAAATGATACGGCTGAATAATAAGCTGAAATGATATGGACGAAACAATAAGCTGAAATGACATGACTGAAACAATAAGCTGAAATAATATGGCTGAAAAAATCAACAGGACGGAAAGCTGGGAAGACATAGCCGCAAAAGGAGAGAGGGAGTTTGGCGAGAGAGGGGAACAGCAATCGGAAAAAAGGGGCGCATTATGAGCAGCTGGCTGCGGATTATCTGGAAAGACAAGGGTTTCAGATACTGCAGCGCAATTTCCATAGCAGATTTGGGGAAATTGACCTAATTGCGAGTGAAGGAAAGTACCTGGTCTTCGTGGAAGTTAAATACCGCGTTTCGGACAGCGGCGGGCATCCCTTGGAGGCAGTGGACATAAGGAAGCAGCGGCGGATTGGCAAGACGGCGGATGTTTACTGCCTGCGCCATGGTTTTGGGGAGGGCACGCCCTGCCGTTTTGACGTAGTGGGGATTATCGGCGATGAGGTAATCCATATTCCCGATGCCTTTGGGCGGTAGTGGAATCTGACAAGATTTGATATGAAAATATAAGATAAAGGGAGGAAAGGCTTTGGGCAATACAGAACATACAATAATCAGAAAACAGACCGAGGGGAAGCTGCCAGCGCCAGTCATGCGCTCCGTGCAGCTTCCCTCTGTAGTATTTCCGTATCTTTCTTATCCGCTGTTAGAGCAGACAGGGATTGTGGAACATTGTTTTACCACCCGGCTTGGGGGCGTCAGCAGGGGTATCTATGAAAGCCTGAACCTGAGCTTCACCAGAGGCGACGACCGGCTGGCGGTGGAAGAGAATTTCCGCAGGGTGTCTAAGGTGATGGGGCGCCAGTACAAGGATTTTGTGCTGAGCGATCAGACGCACACCACAAATGTCAGGCGCGTGGGCAGGGAAGACGCCGGAAAAGGGATTGAAAGAGAGCGCGGCTATGCGGATGTGGACGGCCTGATTACTGACGAGCCGGGTCTTGTGCTGTCTACCTTTTATGCAGATTGTGTCCCCTTGTATTTTGTGGATGTAGAAAAACGAGCCATTGGCCTGTCTCATTCTGGTTGGCGTGGGACAGTGGGAAGGATGGGACGTGCAACCTTGGAGGCAATGCGCCGCGAGTTCGGGACGCAGCCTGAAAACGTGGTCTGTGCCATCGGTCCGTCCATCTGCCAGGATTGCTATGAAGTCAGCGCGGACGTGGCAGAAGCATTTGAGCGGGAATTTTCCGGGCACGAAGAGGAGATTTTGACAGACAAGGGAAACGGGAAATACCAGCTTGACTTATGGCGTGCCAATGCTATTGTGCTTTCAGAGGCGGGAATCCTGCAGGAACATCTTTCTGTGACGGACATCTGCACTTGCTGTAATCCCAGGCTGCTGTTTTCCCACCGGGCAAGCCGCGGGAAGCGCGGGAATCTGGGGGCGTTTTTAAGCCTCCGGTCAGGAGAGGGCAGGAATGGATTCTGAGGGAATTTTATATGCATGGTCTGTGTTTCCTTTTGAACTTCCCCATTTTTTATATCAGCTAATATTTTCGTACCAAAAGGCCTTGCTGCCTTTGGCAGCATAGACGTCTTGCACATTTCATGATATGGTGTTATAATACGGACGTACATACGTTTGCGGCGGCGAGGAGGCAGTAAAGATGAACAGATTTGATATAATTAACAGGATTGGCGATAAATACCGTGTTGGGAATACGGAGTTAGGCGAGTTTAGTTATGCGCAGGCATTAAAGTCAGTCGGCAAAGATATCAAAGATTACCAGAAAGCCGCTTCTGGGGCAAAGCATAACTTCCTTGATATCAGATTTGAGAACAATCGCTTGGCTGTCCTTGTTGAGTGCAAGAATAATTTTAAGAAATGGGATAAAGCAAAGATTCAATCCCAGCTGCAGGATTATGTCCGTTATGAAAAAGCGTATTCTGGGAAGAAAATCGTAGCCATCCTTGCGGAAACGGATGGTAATGAAATTTGGGTATGGCATGGTCAGTCCGTAATAATTGACGATGGGCATAAATCCGATGAGACAGTTTTGCGGACATTTGAAGAATATGAGGATTTATGTTTCGGCAAGGTGAATGATAAAATTAAAGTTGTGGATTCTATCAAAATCCTTAATGAAAAGCTGCATTCTGACGGAATCAATGAAAAACTCCGCAGTCAGTTTGTGGGAACTTGCCTGCTTGCCCTTAAAAATGGCCTGGTATATAAAAACGTCAAAGAGACAATAGACCCTGAGACCGGAAAAATATTGGCTCCTGAGCAGGTTATCATTAAAAACGTCAAGGGAATCTTAGAGGGGCTTCTCACAAAAGGCGGTGATTTAAACAAAGCCGGAAAGCTGGCTATTTTAAATAATAAAGTGTTAGGGGATCAGGACGTCACGAGCCTGACTTATAAGGAATTGGGAGAACTCTTGGAGTTTATCGATGATAACGTTGTCCCCTATATTGATGATAAGAACACAGCGGGTCAGGATTTGTTAAATTTATTTTTTACGACTTTTAACAAATATGTCGGCAAGTCTGACAAGAACCAAGCGTTTACCCCGGATCATATCTGTGATTTTATGAGTAAGGCAGTTGGGGTTAATAAGAATTCCAGAGTGTTAGATCCTTGCTGCGGAAGCGGGGCATTTCTTGTACGCGCAATGACAGATGCCATGGATGACTGTGATACGGAAGCGGAAAGAGAAGAGGTAAAGAAAAATCAGATTTTCGGTATTGAGTATGAGGAGGGCGCGTTTGGGCTTTCTTCAACAAATATGCTGATTCATGGCGATGGCAACTCAAATGTTGTCCAGGACTCTATGTTTAAGCGCAGTAAGTGGATAGAGGAGAATGATATCAACATTGTTTTGATGAACCCTCCGTATAATGCGACAAAAAAGTGCTGTGACCCTGAGTATACAAAGAATTGGGACTCAAGGAAAAAGGAAGATCCTTCCAAAGGGCTGCATTATGTAGAATGGATTGCAAGGCACGTGCCAGCTACGTGCAAGATGGCAGTGCTGCTTCCTATGCAGGCGGCGATTGGCAATAGTGGGGATGTGAAAAAATTTAAAAAGAAAATGCTGGACAATTATACGCTGGACGCGGTATTTTCCTTGCCCACGGAGATGTTCTACCCAGGTGCGTCTGCCATAGCCTGCTGTATGGTATTTGAACTTTCCCAAAAACATGACAGGGCAAATAGGGATACGTTCTTTGGCTATTTTAAGGATGATACATTCATAAAACGAAAAGGGTTAGGGCGGATTGAATTAGCAGATTCTGAGGGAAATAGCTTGTGGGTGAAGACCGAAGAAAAGTGGCTGGACTTATATAGGAATAAGCGTGAAGTTCCGGGATTATCGGTAATGAAAAAGGTGACATGGAAAGATGAGTGGCTTGCGGAAGCGTATATGGAGACAGATTACAGTACGTTAACGGAAGAAGATTTCCAGAAAGTATTAAATGATTATTTGTCCTATCTGATAAAAGAGGGGGAAATATATGAATCTTGATATCGGTAATTGGAAACCGTTTAAGTTTGGTAAGCTCATTGATGATATCTATAAGGCAAAAGCATATGCTAAAATTGAATTGTCAACATCTTCGCATAAGAGAACCGGTTATCTGCCGTTTGTATCCCGAACGGAAACGAATAATGGCGTGGACTGCTATGTATCAGAGAGTGATGTTGATAATATAGAGGATGGAAATGCTATCGTGATTGGCGATACTACTGCTACTGTTTCCTATCAATCCAATCCTTTTGTAACAGGAGACCATATGATAGTGATTCGGGCGCAATGGATTAATAAATATGTCGCGATGTTTATCGTCGCTCTTTTGCGGCGTGAACGTTTCCGCTATTCCTATGGGCGCGCATTTCTTAAGGAGTCTATAGAAAAAACCTATTTGTTGCTTCCGGCCAGACATGATGGAAACGGTGTGATTGTAAAAGATAAGGAATCTGGGTTTTCTGATGAAGGGTATATCCCTGATTGGCAATGGATGGAGGAGTATATAAAGTCATTGCACTATAAGCCTTTGGCTACAGCTGTGAAAAAACAAACTGCTGTGCCTTTGGCCACAGACACATGGAAAGAATTCTATTTGCACCGGATTATGAATGCGCAAATGGGCAATGGCATTGATGCCGTGGCTACCACAAGCAATACCCCAAGATATAACTATGTTTCCCGTGACAGCAATGGCAATGGTGTCGTTGGATTTGTGGATGAAATTGAAGGTGAAGAGCCGTTTCCTGCAGGAACGATGACTTTGGCATTAGGTGGGAGTTTCTTAGGGGCATGCTTTATCCAAAGAAAGCCGTTTTATACTGCCCAAAATGTTGCAGTATTGAGCGAAAAGGTACCGTTATCTGATTATGTGAAGTTATTTATTGCAACATTGATCAGAAATGAATGTAAGGTCAAGTACCAGGCTTTCGGCCGGGAACTAAATGCGCATTTCAGAAAAGATTTTACCATAAAATTGCCTGTTGCGCATGATGAAAATGGCCTCAATGTAATAGATGATAGGCGCGAATTTTCTGACGAGGGATATATTCCCGATTGGGATTGGATGGAGCAATACATAAAATCTTTACCATATAGTGACAGGATTTAGTGAGAATCTATGTTCTGTATGAGTAAGATACAACGCCCATAGCTGTGGGCTGTGCCGCAGCTATGGGCGCTGTCCGTTGTCTTGTAAATTATTCTCAGAATAGCCGGTCTTAGTTAGGCCGCATTCAGTCATCCTCTTCCTGGGCGTTGCTCGTGGAATAAATCTGTCTCTTCCTTGCCAGCTCATCGCTTTCCAGGTACTCGTCATAAGTCGTAATCTTATCAATCATCGAGCCGTTGGGCAGGAATTCGATGATGCGGTTTGCAGTTGTCTGCACGACTTGATGGTCCCTGGAGGCAAAAAGGATTACGCCCGGGAACTTAATCAGACCATTGTTGAGGGCGGTGATGCTCTCCATGTCCAGATGGTCGGTAGGCTCGTCAAGAATCAGGATATTGGAGCCTTCAATCATCATGCGGGAGAGCAGCACGCGCACCTTCTCCCCGCCGGACAGTACCCGCATCCGCTTGATGCCGTCCTCCCCGGCAAACAGCATTCTCCCCAGGAAGCCCCGGACATAAGTGGCGTCCTTAATCTCGGAGAACTGGGTCAGCCAGTCGGCAATCTGCAGATCGTTGTCAAAGATCTTCGTGTTGTCCTTTGGGAAGTAGGACTGGCTTGTGGTCACGCCCCATTTGTAATTCCCTTCATCCGGTTCCATTTCCCCGGCAAGAATCTGAAAAAGCGTGGTCTTGGCAAGCTCACAGCTTCCCACGAACGCAATCTTGTCCTCATGTCCGGCGATGAATGAGATATTGTCCAGGACTTTCACGCCGTCGATGGTCTTGCTTAAGTTCTCAACGGTCAGGACCTCGTTGCCGATTTCCCGGTTGGGACGGAAATCAATATAAGGGTATTTGCGGCTGGAGGGCTTGATTTCATCCAGCTGGATTTTTTCTAAGGCACGTTTCCTGGAAGTTGCCTGCTTAGATTTGGAAGCGTTGGCAGAGAAACGTGAGATAAATTCCTGCAGTTCCTTAATCTTTTCTTCTTTCTTCTTGTTAGCTTCTTTCATCTGCTTAATCAGCAGCTGGCTGGATTCATACCAGAAATCGTAGTTCCCGGCATAAAGCTGGATTTTGGCATAATCAATATCTGCGGTGTGCGTGCAGACCTTATTCAGGAAATAGCGGTCATGAGAAACTACGATGACTGTATTCTCAAAGTTAATTAAAAATTCTTCCAGCCATGCGATAGCGTCTAAGTCCAGGTGGTTGGTAGGCTCGTCTAAGAGCAGGATGTCCGGGTTGCCGAAGAGCGCCTGGGCAAGAAGCACTTTGACTTTCAGGTCTCCCGTAAGGTCTTTCATTAAGGAATAATGTTGTTCTGTGTCGATGCCCAGTCCGTTTAAGAGCTGCGCGGCGTCGGATTCTGCGTTCCATCCGTCCATTTCCGCAAACTCTGCTTCCAGCTCGCTGGCACGGATGCCATCTTCATCGGTAAAATCTTCTTTCATATAAATGGCGTCTTTTTCTTTCATGATGTCGTAGAGACGCTGGTTGCCCATGATGACGGTATCCAGCACGGTAAACTCATCATATTTGAAATGATCCTGCTGCAGGAAGGAGAGGCGCTGGCCGGGAGTGATGGCGATGTCCCCGCTGGTAGGTTCCAGCTGGCCGGTCAGGATTTTTAAAAAAGTGGATTTGCCGGCTCCATTGGCGCCAATCAGCCCATAGCAGTTGCCTTCCGTGAATTTGATATTGACATCTTCAAATAAAGCTTTTTTCCCAATTCTCAGGGATATATTGTTTGCACTGATCATGATAGGATTCCTTTCTATGCTGGCAGCGCGCACTTGGAATACTGAGAATTCTTTGTCCATGGACGCTGCTCACTACTTTCGTGCATATTATACCTGAAATCCGCCATTTTTCAAGAGTTTTATTGAAAAATTATGGAAGATTTGGTATTATTAATAAATATGGAAGAGATATGGCAGAACTAATAGTCAAAGTCGTGAAAATGGGGTTTTTTATGGACGAGCAAAAGAGTTGGAAAAGTAAAACCGCGGTAGATGAGCAGTACATAAGCCGCCTGAGCCGGACGATTAAGAAGCTGCCGACCGGGTGTGCCTTGATTCAGGGGGCGGAGCATTGGGAGCTGGTGAAAGGCAATGAAGAGTTCTTCCGTCTCATCGGTTATACAGAAGAGGAAATCCAGGTATTGCCCAATGATTTTGAGGACGCAGTTTTCAGGGAAGACCGCGGCAAGCTGCGCAAGATTATCGAAGAACTGATGCATACGGATAAAATAAAACAGTGCGACGTCCGTATCTGCGGTAAGGAAGGGGAAATTCGCTGGATTGCCGTAAGTATCCGCATGTTTTATTATAAGGGCAGGACGCCATATTTTTTGATGTCATGCTGGGACATCCATATGCGCAAGAAGATAGAGGAGGAGCTGTATCTGCAGACGGAGCGATACAAGCTTGTGGAAGAAATTAACCAGGAATTTCCGTTTGAATATGATGTGAAAAACAGGACGATTTTCATTGCGTCAAGCTCCAATATCATGATTGCCGACCGTGGAGGCAAGGATTTTTTTGTTTCAGTCAGGGCTTTGGAGGACATTATATTCCGAGAAGACTACAATGAATTTTTTGGAATGATTAAACGCGCTTCCATGGAAGAAGAGCATGGGATGCTCGAGTACCGTGTGAATGTAGCGGATGTCGGCCTGGAGCCGGAATACGCATGGCACAGGACGATATATAAAAGCGTTGCCGGAGAGAATGGGGAGATATTGCGTATCCTGGGGCGGACAGAGGACATAACGAAAGAACGCCGCCTCCAGGATGAGATGGAAATAAGGCTGAAGCAGGATGACCTGACAGGGCTTCTGAATAAGTCCACGACCAAGTCGGAGATTGAGGCATTTCTGAAGAAGAACATCCGCGGCACCCATGCCCTGCTTCTGATAGACGTAGATAACTTCAAGACAATCAATGATACGCTCGGGCATATGTTTGGGGACAATGTGCTGATTACCGTGGCGAAGAAAATCCAGGATTTGTTCCGTGCGACGGATATCGTGGGCAGGATTGGCGGGGATGAGTTCATGGTGTTCATGAAACACACGGACTATTACCAGGCGAAGCAGAAAGCAGAGAGCATCTGTAAGAATGTCCGGCAGACGTACCATGGCGGAGGCCGGGGAGAGCTTGAAGTCAGCTGCAGCGTGGGCGTCGCTATCATTGGCTCCGTCAAGGAAAGCTACAGTTCGCTGTTTTCCAAGGCAGACATGGCGATGTATCAGGCGAAGGAGGCGGGCAAGAACCAATACAAGATTGCAGAGGCTACGGATCCCCTGTGGAAAATACGCAAGGCTACACGGATTGAGCCTCGAATCGAGCAGTACAAAGCAGGAAAGGTCCAGGACATGGACTTCCTCTCGGAGGCATTTACGCTGCTGTCCCATGCCAAGGATGTCAATGACTCACTGAACGTACTCATGGAACGGATTGGGCGTCAGTATGACCTGGGCATTGTTTCCGTGCTGGAATGCGACAAGGAGAGGGGCGAACTGATTCAGACGAATTGCTGGACCAGGGAGGATGGCGTGATTTATGAACCGCAGTACATAGACAAGTTTGAGGACTGGGACGGATTCAAGAGCGGTTTTGATGAGTGGGGGTTGGCCTATATCAACGATTGCTGGGGCGATGATAACGTATCGGAGAAGGACAAGGCGGTATTCCGTGAGCGGAACATGCGCGCGCTTGTGAACTGCAGTTTCTCTTATTTTGAACTGGGAGAAGGGTATGTGAGTTTCTGCGACCTGGAGAAACCCAGAGTCTGGAGTAACTTTGAGAAAGAGACTTTTCTGGAACTGACGCGGATGCTCTCGGTATTTGTGGCGTTGCGTGTGCAGCGTGAGGAGGATCAGAGGGCCATCCGCCGTTTAAAACGGCGCGATATGCTGACCGGCCTTTACATCGAAGAGGCATTTAAGAGCAGTGTCAAGGAGAAGCTTGCCAGCGGGGAAACCGGGCTGCAGTACGCCATCGTATATACCGATATCAATGATTTTTCTTATATCAATGAGAATTTCGGACATGAGGCAGGGAATGAGATATTAAAGAAATTTGCCGTTAGGATTCGGAGCGGCAACAACAAGATTTCCTGCAGGCTCTATTCAGATTTGTTCGTGACCTTAATCTGGGGAGCGGACAAGGAGGAAATCCTGGGGATTGTCGCCAGGGCGAACGTTGAGTTCGCAAATCAGCAGAAAGAAGTCTACACTTCCTGCAACCTCAGGCTGTCCACGGGGCTTTACTTTATTGACGACGTGGAGGAGAGCCTGGACATGGCCATTGAAAATGCGAATATTGCCAGGAAGAGCATTAAGGGAAGCACGGTGTCCTGCCAGGTCTATGAAAGCAGGATGCGCAGGCAGCGTGAGCTGGAGAAGCAGATTCTGTCCGAATTTCAGAGCGACCTTGCGGAGAGCAGGTTCCAGGTATATATCCAGCCCAAATTCCTGTTAGACCAGATGGAGCTTTCCGGCGGGGAGGCGTTGGTGCGCTTGAAAAAGCGGGACGGTAAATTGGAATCGCCGGGGGTGTTCATTCCCATCCTTGAGAAATCCGGTTATATCGTGGAGCTGGATTTCTATATGTATGAGCAGGTGCTGATTTATATGAGGCGGTGGATGGACGAAGGACTCAAGCTTCCTATCATTTCCGTCAATTTCTCCAGATGCCATTTTGAGAAGGATGGAATCTATAAACGGATTATGGATCTGACGGAGAGATATGGCGTGGAGCATCCGTTCATTGAGATTGAGATCACGGAGAGCCTGTTCGTGCTTGGCTATGACTTGGTTAAGACCGAAGTGCAGCTGCTGCGGGAGGCAGGCTTCCGGGTGGCGATTGATGACTTTGGGACAGGCTATTCCTCGCTGGGGATGCTCCTTGACATCCCGGCGGATATTGTCAAGATTGACCGCAGTTTCCTCAACCGTGAGAACCGCCAGAATGAAGAGGCGTTCCTGCGGAATATGGGCTGCCTCATCCGCAGCGTCAAGGAGGAAGTCATCTTTGAGGGGATTGAGACCGAGGAGCAGAGGGAATTTCTTGTGAAGTGCGGGTTCCGCTATGGGCAGGGCTTCCTGTTCGACCGCCCCCTCCCGGTGGAGGAATTCCAGGACAAATATATGAAATCAGAGGAAAACCAGTGAAATATTTCAAGAAAAATGTATGAAATCCGATGAAAAGTATTGATTTTTTGGGACATAATCATTATAGTATAAAAGAAGGAAAAATCTGCATGTCTGCTTCCTATTCCTGGAAGCAGGGTGCTTAATATTAAGTAGGAGGAAAATGTAATGAAAAGATCTATGAAAACCATGGATGGCAACCATGCAGCAGCTCATGCTTCATATGCGTTTACAGATGTTGCAGCCATCTACCCGATCACACCTTCATCCGTTATGGCAGAAGCTACGGACGAATGGGCAACCCAGGGAAGAAAGAATATTTTCGGAGAGACTGTACAGGTTACTGAGATGCAGTCCGAAGCAGGTGCAGCAGGAACGGTGCATGGCTCCCTGGCAGCAGGCGCTTTGACTACCACCTATACGGCATCCCAGGGATTGCTGCTGATGATTCCTAATCTTTACAAGATTGCCGGCGAGGGGCTTCCGGGCGTATTCAATGTATCTGCACGTTGCGTGGCAACCCATGCGCTGAACATCTTCGGAGATCATTCTGATGTGTATGCATGCCGCCAGACAGGCGCAGCAATGCTCTGCGAGTCTTCTGTGCAGGAAGTTATGGATCTGACTCCGGTTGCACACTGTGCAGCTTTGGAAGGCCATCTTCCTTTCATCAATTTCTTTGACGGATTCCGTACTTCCCATGAGATTCAGAAGATTGAGACATGGGATTATGAAGATCTCAAGGATATGGTAAGCATGGATGCGATTGACAGCTTCCGTAAGAATGCCTTGAATCCGAACCATCCGCGCCAGGACGGTTCCGCACAGAATCCAGACATCTTCTTCCAGAGCCGGGAGGCATGTAACTCCACTTATGAGGCAATGCCTGCTATCGTCCAGAAATATATGGACAAGGTAAATGAGAAGCTTGGCACAGATTATAAGCTTTTCAATTACTATGGGGCGGCAGATGCAGAGAAGGTCATCATTGCAATGGGTTCCGTATGTGATACCATCGATGAGACCATCGATTACCTTATGGAAAAAGGCGAGAAGGTCGGCGTTGTCAAAGTCCGCCTTTACAGACCGTTCAGCAAGGAAGCTTTTGTAGCCGCAATTCCTGAGACTGCAAAACTGATTGCTGTATTAGACAGAACCAAAGAGCCCGGCTCACTTGGCGAGCCTCTGTACCTTGATGTTGTCACAGCATTGAAGGGAACGAAGTTTGAATCTGTACAGGTTACAAGCGGGCGTTACGGACTTGGTTCCAAGGATACGACTCCTGGACAGATTATCGCCGTTTATAATAATACAGAGAAAGAGAAATTTACGATTGGTATCTATGACGATGTAACCAACCTTTCTCTGGAAGTGAAGGAAGATCCGGTTACCACTCCGGAAGGAACGATTAACTGTAAGTTCTGGGGACTTGGCGCAGACGGTACAGTTGGCGCGAACAAGAACTCCATCAAGATTATCGGAGACAACACAGACATGTATGCGCAGGCATATTTTGACTATGACTCCAAGAAATCCGGCGGCGTAACCATGTCCCATCTGCGTTTCGGTAAAAAGGCAATCAAGTCTACCTATCTGATTAAGCAGGCAAACTTCGTGGCATGCCACAATCCTTCCTATGTACGGAAGTATAACATGGCACAGGAACTCGTTCCGGGCGGAACATTCCTTCTGAACTGCTCCTGGTCACCGGAAGAATTAGAGAATCACTTACCGGGACAGGTCAAGAGATATATTGCAGAGAATGATATCAAGTTCTATACCATCGATGGTATCAAGATTGGTAAGGAAATCGGACTTGGCGGACGTATCAACACGGTTCTGCAGTCCGCATTCTTCAAACTTGCTGAAATCATTCCTGAGGAAAGGGCAATCGAGCTGATGAAGGCTGCTGCAAAGGCAACTTACGGCAAGAAAGGCGACAAGATTGTACAGATGAACTATGATGCAATCGACGCAGGCGCGAAAGGCGTTGTCAAGATTGACGTTCCTGCAAGCTGGAAAGATGCCCAGGATGAGAGCTTTGCGAAAGTTGCAACCGGCGACCGCAAAGACGTTGTAGATTTCGTTAATAATATCCAGATTCCGGTTAACGCACAGGAAGGTAATAAGATTCCGGTATCTGTTGTGAAAGAATATGAGCATGGCCAGACACCTTCTGGTTCTGCAGCATATGAGAAACGCGGCATTGCCGTTGACGTTCCCGTATGGAACCCGGAGAACTGTATTCAGTGTAACTTCTGTTCTTATGTTTGCCCACATGCAGTTATCCGTCCGGTAGCCCTGACAGAGGATGAGGCAGCTAAGGCTCCGGAAGGAATGCAGACTCTGGCAATGACCGGAATGCCGAACTACAAGTTCAGCATGACAATTTCTGCTCTTGACTGTACGGGATGCGGATCTTGTGCAAATGTCTGCCCAGGCAAGAAGGGTGAGAAAGCACTCACGATGCAGAATTGCGAAGCGAACGTAGGCGAGCAGGCATACTTTGATTATGGCCTGACGATTGAGAAGAAGGCAGACGTATTGGAGAAATTCAAGGAGTCTACCGTTAAGGGATCCCAGTTCAAGCAGCCGCTTCTTGAGTTCTCAGGAGCTTGCGGCGGATGTGGTGAGACACCTTACGCGAAATTGATTACGCAGCTGTTCGGTGACAGGATGTACATTGCCAATGCAACAGGATGTTCCTCCATCTGGGGTAACTCCTCACCATCCACACCTTACACTGTAAATGAAAGAGGGCAGGGTCCGGCATGGTCCAACTCTCTGTTCGAAGACGCAGCTGAGTTTGGTTATGGTATGTTGCTTGCTCAGAAAGCAATCAGAGGAAAGCTGAAAGGCAAAGTAGAGGCTCTGGTAGCAGATGGCAAGAATGCAGACGTTGCAGCAGCAGGAAAAGAGTGGTTAGATACCTACACTATCGGCGCGCTCAACGGAACAGCAACAGATAAATTGATTGCAGCTTTGGAAGCTTGCGGATGTGACGCTTCCAAGGAAATCCTGGCTGAGAAAGATTTCCTGGCTAAGAAATCCCAGTGGATTTTCGGTGGTGACGGATGGGCATATGACATCGGCTTCGGCGGTGTTGACCATGTACTTGCCAGCGGACAGGATATCAATGTCATGGTATTTGACACTGAGGTATATTCCAATACTGGCGGACAGTCCTCCAAGGCTACACCGGTAGGCGCAATCGCACAGTTCGCAGCAGGCGGTAAAGAAGTGAAGAAGAAAGACTTAGCCTCCATTGCTATGAGCTATGGATATGTATACGTTGCACAGATTGCTATGGGCGCTGATTACAACCAGTGTATCAAGGCAATCGCAGAGGCAGAGGCTTATCCGGGACCGTCATTGATTATTGCTTACGCTCCGTGTATCAACCATGGTATCAAGGTTGGCATGAGCAAGGCACAGACCGAGGAGAAGAACGCAGTTGAGGCTGGTTACTGGCATAACTTCCGTTTCAATCCAGAGCTGAAGAAGGAGGGCAAGGCAGCATTCTCCTTAGACAGCAAGGCTCCTACTGGAGATTACAAGGCATTCTTGAACGGCGAAGTTCGTTACAATGCGCTTGCAAGATTCAACCCGGAAAGGGCGGAAGAGCTGTTCACAGCTTCTGAGCAGATTGCGAAAGAGCGTTATGAGTACTTGAATAAGTTAGTAACTCTGTATGGCGAGAACTAAGAGTTGCATCCTGCCGGATGGCAGGGCGGAATAGATAATAGCAAAGAGCATTTCTGGAATCTGGAGATTTCGGGGATGCTCTTTGCATTGCATTTAAAGTAAGAACGAGATTACGTTGGTGAATAAACAAAATAACATAGAAAAGAATATCCTATGGGAGACTGTATGCTGGGTAGCATTAGGATTCCATAGGATATTCTCATTTTTTGCATAGGTGTTTACAGTGTCTTCTGGAAAGCTTCTACAGCTGCCGCATATACAGCCTGGAAAGGAACCTTACACTGCCTTGCAGCCGCCGCGACATCCTCGTACTCCGGCTTGCACTTGGTGATGCCGTAACCGGTACTGATTTTCATTGTGATTTCCCCGTACACGGTAGAAACTTTGCGGAATTGGGCATCCAATGTCCGGCGGTAACATGGCTGGATGCGGATTCCGCGGGTGGCGGTGTGTGTAAGGATCAGCCGGCTGAAACGGCTTTCTTCCGTGGCGTTGCAGAGGACTGTCAGCAGGATGCCTGGGCGGTCTTTCTTCATGTAAATGGGCGTGGTGTAGACGTCCAAGGCTCCTGCTTCCCGGAGGAGCGATGTGGCATAGGAGATAGTTTCCGGGGTCATGTCGTCCAGATTGCAGGAAAGCTCCAGAATCTGGTCAAGACTGTGGAACTGCTCCGTGTAGTAATCAGGGTGAGTCTCTCCGCCATTCTCCATTTTAAGCGTCCCCGGGGAAGGAAAACCTGGGAGCTGCCTTGGAGAGGGAACAGGGAGGATGCTTAAGCTGCCCCAGAACGCGCGCAGGCAGTTAGCGGTGGCAAAATCCTTGCAGCCCATGCCGTAGCCTGTCCGTTCGATAGACATAGGCGGCATGGGCGTAAACTGGCTGACAAAGTGCTTGAGCAGCGCAGCTCCCGTAGGGGTGCATAATTCGCCGTCTACATTTCCGCCATAGATGGGTACGTCTTTAAGGATTTCGGCAGTTGCCGGGGCGGGGACAGGAAGGATGCCATGGGCGCAGCGCACGCTGCCGCTTCCCACATGGATGGGTGAGGCGAGGATTTGCTCTGGATCCAAAAGCTCAAGCAGCAGGCAGCAGCCGACGACGTCCATCAGGGCATCCAGAGTACCTACCTCGTGGAAATGAATCTGGGAAATGTCTGTATGGTGCGCGATGCTCTCAGCGTTGCCAATCAATGTGTATACGGCCTTGGCATGTTCCCTCACAGAAGAGGAAACCGGAAGCTGTTCAATCTGGCCCAATACGTCCTGATAGCTGGTGTGGGGATGGTGGTGTTCCTGCCCGGCATCTCCGTGGGAATGCGATTCTCCCGCTGCTTGGGAGAGGTGGCTGTGGGAATTACTTGTATCTGGGTGTTCCTCCTGGCCCAGAATCACAACGTTCATTTTCGTTCCCCATATCCCGCATTTCTCAGAAGGGATAGCGCTTACCATAAGCTGTTTGGGAAAGAGGCTGTTCATGTTTTTTTGGAACATGTCTTTCCCAGAGTCTGGCAGAAGTTCATAGAGCGCGCCCATAAGCATATCCCCGGAAGCGCCCATGTTACATTCAAGATAAAGTGTCCTCATATTTCATTACCTCCTATATGATTAATCATGCTGGCAAGGTAGCCGGCACCAAATCCATTATCAATGTTTACTACGCTGACGCCGCTTGCGCAGGAGTTGAGCATGGAGAGCAAGGCGGAAAGCCCTTGGAAATTGGCACCATAGCCAACGCTGGTGGGGACAGCGATGACCGGGCAGTCTGCCAGCCCGCCGATGACGCTGGCAAGGGCGCCCTCCATGCCGGCAACGGCTACGATGACGCTTGCTTTGAATATGACATCCACATGCGAAAGGAGCCTGTGGATGCCGGCAACTCCCACATCATACAATCGCTCGACTTTATTTCCCAATGCCTCTGCTGTCAGGGCGGCTTCTTCGGCTACCGGCATGTCGCTGGTGCCTCCAGTGGCGACGACGATTGTACCAGAGGCGGTGAGCCGATCCTTTCGGTTGACAATCCCAATGTGGGAGAGCGTGTCATAAGTAAGGGAAAAATATTTGGCCAGGTAGGCAGCGTTCTCATCGGAGAGCCGGGTAATCAGAATGTTAGAAGGATGGTGGGACAGCATGGAACGGATGATTCCTTCTATCTGCCCAGCAGTCTTTGAGGCCCCGTAAATCACTTCCGGCGCGCCTTGGCGGATGCGTCGGTGGTGATCCACTTTGGCAAATCCAAGATCTTCGAAGGGGCTGATTTTCAGCTGCTCATAGGCTGCATGGATGTCCAGGCTGCCTTCCTGGACTTGCTGTAAAACTGATAAAATATGCTGTGATTCCATCATAACCTCTTTTCTGCAAAAAATGCGTAATTCCTATGAATAATTATAAGATTTTCCCACAAAATAGTCAAGAAAGCATAAGTTTTCCTGGTTTGGTTTCGTTACATCCAAAAGAGAGCATCGTATTTTGCCCGATGTAAGCCATTGGGATTCTGGCCTATGAATCTTGTGAAAAATTGGAGAAAATACCAAATTTTTACTAAATGTCAAAAACAAAATAGAAATTTTTACTAGACTGAAGGAAGCCGCGTTGGGAAATCAAAGAAATGAATCGCTTTTTATGAACAAAAAGTAATGAAATTAAGCGAAATAACCGTCAGATTTCTATATTTTTTAGGAAATGAAAAATGGGCCGGGATTTGACAAATCAATAAAATGATGGCATAATTTTCAAAACTCAGATGAAAATGCAAGGTAGAAGAAAGGATGAGGAATATGAACGAGAGAATTATTAAATTAGCAGATGCAGATGAGGTATGTGATTTTGTGAGTGCTGCTGGTAAATGCGATTTTGATGTAGACGTTTCCTACCAGCGCATGGTCATTGATGCTAAGTCCATTTTAGGAGTCATGGGGCTTGGAGTTGAAAAGGAACTTACAGTGAAGTATGGCGGCAAGGATCTGAGTTTTGAAAATGTTCTGAGCAAATACACCGTAGCATAATTGCTGACATTCGAGGATAGACAGAAAGAGAGGGCTGCTGCGCCAATGGATTGGTGCGGTGGCCCTTTTACAGAGCAATTTCAGATGGTCAAGATGGATTGTTTCAGCGTATGCTGGGTTAAAGGATGAGGGAAAAATACATGGAGCAGATTAAGATTTCTGTGCGGAACCTGGTAGAATTTATTTTGCGTTCCGGGGATATCGATAACCGCCATGGCAGGGCGGCTCAGCGAGAAGCGATGCAGGAGGGAAGCCGCATCCACCGTAAGATACAGAGAAGGATGGGGGCGGATTACCAGCCGGAAGTTCCCTTGAAGACGGAGCAGGAGCGGGAGAATTATGTGCTGGTTTTAGAGGGCAGGGCGGACGGTGTGATTGTCCGTGACGGACAGACGACGATAGATGAAATCAAGGGAATCTATCAGGATGTCAATCTGCTGGAAGGGCCTGTTTTAGTGCATTTGGCGCAGGCAAAGTGTTATGCTTACATCCTGGCATCCCAGCAGGGGCTTGCGGAGATTTCCGTGCAGCTGACATACTGTAACCTGGATACAGAGGAAATACGCCGGTTCCAGGAACATTATTCCTTTGAGGAAATCAGCGCGTGGTTTTTTTCCGTGGTGGCAGACTATGATAAGTGGGCAGAATTCCAATACCGGGCCAGGCAGGAACGAAATCTGTCTATTGAAGGGCTGGAATTCCCATTCCCTTACCGTGAAGGGCAGAGGGATCTGACTATCGGCGTGTACCGCACTATCAGCCGGGGCAAGACGTTATTCATCCAGGCGCCTACCGGGACGGGCAAGACAATTACTACTGTCTTTCCGGCAGTCAAGGCCGTGGGCCAGGGGCTGGCGGATAAGGTTTTCTACCTGACGGCGCGGACCATAACCCGCACGGTGGCAAAGGAGGCATTTGATTTGCTGCGGACGCGGGGATACCAGGGACGCGTGCTTATCATCACGGCCAAGGAAAAGCTCTGCCTGTGCGAAGAGATGGACTGCAATCCCGCAAATTGCCCCTATGCCAGGGGACATTATGACAGGGTTAACGAGGCAGTGTTTGAATTGCTCTCGCAGGAGAGAGATTTTACACGGGAAGTCTTGCTTGCGCAGGCTGGGAAGCATCAGGTCTGCCCCTTTGAAATGTGCCTGGACGCTTCCCTCTGGGTGGATGACATTATCTGCGATTATAATTATGTGTTCGATCCCAATGTGTACCTTAAGCGTTTCTTTGCGGAGGGGGTAAAGGGCGAGTATATCTTTCTTGTGGATGAAGCGCACAACCTTGTGGAGCGTGGGCGGGAGATGTACAGCGCCGTGCTGTACAAAGAGGATTTCCTCAAATATAAGAAAATGCTGAAAGAATATAGCAAAAAATGTAGCGCGGCGCTGGAGCGTTGCAATAGGCATTTGCTGACGATGAAGCGGGCTTGTGAGACATATCGTGTGCTTGGCGGCATTGACGAGCTGGTTTTTGCGCTGATGCAGCTTGGCTCTGCCATGGAAGAGTTTTTCCAGAAGGAAATCAGTTTTCCCGAGAAGAAAGACGTGCAGGAATTTTACCTGAACTTGCGGCATTTCCTGAATATGTATGAGCTGGTGGATGAAAATTATGTCATCTATACGGAGCATGAGACGGATGGGAGGTTCAAGCTGAAATTGTACTGCGTCAACCCGGCGGTAAACCTCCAGTCGTGCATCGACAAGGGGCATTCTACAATCTTCTTTTCCGCTACGTTATTGCCCATCCAGTATTATAAGAGCTTGCTGAGTACCTGTCCGGACAATTATGCCGTGTATGCGCAGACGGTCTTTGCCAGGGAGCAGAGGCTGCTTCTGGTAGCAAGGGACGTCAGCAGCAAGTATACCAGGAGGACCCCCCAGGAGTTTGAAAAAATCGCGTCTTATATCTATGAGGCTGCGCAGGCCAGACATGGCAATTACATTGCGTTTTTCCCTTCTTATAAAATGATGGAGGAAGTCTGGGACTATTTTTTGCAGCGTGACGGGGTACTGGAAGAGATGGATTGCATCTGCCAGGAGAGCGGCATGGATGAACAGCAGCGGGAAGAATTCCTCCGCAATTTTTCAGAGGACAGGGAGAAAAGCCTGGTCGGGTTCTGTGTAATGGGAGGCATCTTTGCCGAGGGGATCGACCTCAAACATGAGGCCCTGATTGGCGTGATAATTGTGGGGACGGGGCTTCCCCAGATCAGCAATGAGCGTGAGATTTTAAAGGATTTCTATGACAGGCAGGAACGGGCAGGGTTTGCATACGCCTTCCGCAACCCAGGCATGAATAAGGTCTTACAAGCAGCAGGGCGCGTCATCCGTACCAGCGAGGACCGCGGCGTCATCCTCCTGCTGGATGAGCGTTTCCTGCAGCGGGAGTATCAGGCGTTGTTTCCCAGGGAATGGGAAGGCTTCCAGACTGTGGCATTGCCACAGGTGCGGGAAGCTGTGGAAGGATTCTGGACATAGCATTTGTAAAAGCGGGAAGCCGTGGAAGGATTCTGGACATATGGTCCGTAAAATCAACCGATAGGAAGTTTCCTGTCGGTTGATTTTGTATCGTAAATTATCGTTTTAATCCATTGCGCCTTCCCTGCAATCGGGGTATACTTTCCATAGAGTCAATCCTCATGTATGGAAGGGGGCGCAGAAAACTATGTATCAATTAAAAATAGCGGAAAATATTGTACGGCTGAGGCATGAGAAGAAGATTACCCAGGAGCGGCTGGCAGAATTCTTAGGGGTCACCAAAGCCTCCGTCTCCAAATGGGAGACTGGGCAGAGTATGCCGGATATCCTGATGCTTCCGCAGCTTGCCACTTATTTTGACGTGAAGGTTGACGAATTGATGGGGTATGTCCCGCAGCTGTCGAAGGAGCAGATTGACAGGCTGTATCAGGAGTTTGCAAAGGAATTTGCCAGCCATCCGTTTGAGGAAGTCATGGGCAGGGTTCAGGGTTATGTGAAGAAATATTATTCCTGCTATTCCTTTCTTTTCCGGGTCTGCATCCTCTTGCTCAACCATTTTAGCATGGCAGCAGGGAAAGAGGGGCAAGTACGGACGCTTCATGCCATTATGGAGCTATGTGAGCATATCAGGAAAAATTGCCAGGATGCCAGGATTGTGGATGACGTAGTTGTCCTGCAGGCGATGGTCAGCCTGCAGCTTGGGCGGGCAGGGGAGGTAGTGGAGGCCTTGGAAGAAATGGCAGCGCCAGACAGGCTGACAGGGCAAAGCGGAATCGTCCTCATGCAGGCATATAAGGCGGCAGGGGACACGCAGAAGGCAGAAAGCCTGATGCAGGTTACCATGTACAATGCGCTTCTGTCTCTTGTGGGGACTGCGGCAGAATATCTCTCGCTGCATATGGATCGCCTGGATGAATGTGAGCCTACCATAGAGCGCATAGGCAAGGTAGGGGAAATCTATGCGCTTGGCAAGCTTAATCCGAATCTCATGGCTCGGTTTGAGTTCCAGGCGGCAATCTGCTATGCAATGCATGGGGCGGCAGAACAGGCGGTTGCCCATGTAGACAGATATGTATTAAATGTCAGGGAATTGTTTTCTTCAGACATCCTGCTGCTGCATGGGGATGCGTATTTCAGTAAAATAGAGGAATGGTTTGAGGCAGCCGAAGGAGGGACCATCGCTCCGCGCAACAGGCAGTTAGTATTGGCGGAGGTGAAGCAGTCCCTGGATATCCCCCTGTTTGCAGCTCTGGAAGGAGAGGCAGGGTTTGCCGCCGCCAAACAAAAGCTACTGCAAATAAATTAAAAAGAGAGGGAAAATCATGAATCTGAATATTACAGAAATCTTGCCATTTTTGGTTCCATTGGTAATTGCGGAATTTGCTCTTTTGGGATATACCCTATGGCATATTTTCACCCATGAGAATTACAAGTATGGCAACCGGACAATCTGGGTAATTGTCACGATTGTCGGAATGAACTTTATCGGCCCGATATTGTATTTTATCCTGGGCAGGGAAGAAGCATAAGCCCATTGTGGTTTATGGGATAGTCAGTCAGAGCGCAGGCACGCGCAGAATGGAGGAAAACGTGAATATTTTAGAAGTTTCCCATGTCACGAAATCTTTTGGGAGCAACCGCGTAATCAATGACTTGAGTTTTTCCGTGCCAGAGCATTCCATATTTGGCTTTATCGGGAAGAACGGCGCGGGGAAGACCACGACCATGAAGATGACACTCGGCCTGCTGAAGGCAGATGCGGGGGAAATATTTGTCAATGGAGAGAAAGTTGCCTTTGGTGAAAACGCAACAAACCGTTACATTGGTTATCTGCCGGACGTGCCAGAGTTTTATGGATTCATGACGCCGCAGGAATACCTTAAGATGTGCGGGGATATTACGGGTATGCCTGGGGAGGAAGTAAAACGGAAATCAGAGGAACTGCTGGAAGTCGTGGGGCTTTCCCAGGCCAAGAAGCGTATCCGCGGCTTTTCCCGCGGAATGAAGCAGAGACTTGGAATTGCGCAAGCCTTATTGAACAGCCCTAAGCTGCTGATTTGCGATGAGCCGACTTCCGCGCTGGATCCTGTGGGCAGGAAGGAAATCCTTGACATCTTGCATTCCGTGCGGGAGCATACGACCGTTATTTTTTCCACGCATATCCTGGCGGACGTGGAACGTATCTGCGACCGTATTGCATTCCTGCATAAGGGATGCATTGCCAGGAGCGGCACGCTGGAAGAAATCAAGGGCCTTCATCGGAGCAGCGATATTGAAATTGAATTTCTGGAAGCGCAGGATGCCGGGCGTTTCCTAGGGCTATGCAGAAACTGCGTGCAGGCCGAGGCGGCAAAGGTCATAGTCTCTCCTAATCAGGAAGAGGGCATGGCAGAAGTCCTGGGCATCCTGGCGGCAAACCGGATTCCGATACGCCGCCTGGAGCAGCTGGATGCGACATTGGAAGATTTATTTATGGAGGTGGCTGGAAAATGAGGCAGTTTCATGCTTTTGTGAAAAAAGAATTTTTAGAGCAGCTGCGCAGTGGGAAGTTGCTGCTGTGTGTCATTCTTTTCTGCCTGTTCGGCATTATGAACCCGGCGGTTGCCAAGCTTACCCCATGGATGATGGAGGTTATGTCTGAGCAGCTTGCTGAGAGTGGCATGACGGTTACTGCCGTGGAGGTGACGGCTTTGACGTCCTGGACGCAGTTTTTTAAGAATATGCCGCTTATGCTCATTGTGTTCCTGATACTGTCCAGCCCCAATCTGACAACGGAGTATCAAAGAGGAACACTCATTAATGTTGTCACCAAAGGGATGAGACGGTGGAAGATTTTTCTTGCCAAAATGGGTGTGATGGCGTCAGTCTGGACGTTGGGATGCTTGCTTTCTTATCTTATCACTTACGGCTATAATGCATATTTTTGGGATAACAGTGTGGCCGGGCATGTGGCCTTTGCCGTGTTCTGTTTTTATCTGCTGGGCTTATGGCTCATTTCTGTCCTTGGCATGGCGTCCGTTTTTTTCAATTCTCCTGGAGCGGTCATGCTGGCTATGGGCGGGGCGTTCGGAATCTCTTATTTTCTGGGCCTATTCCCAGCGGTGAAAGAGTACGTGCCCTCGTATCTTTTGGAATCGGCAAGCCTGCTGGCTGGGGTAAAAGCCATTGGGGATTATCTGCCGGCAGTTTTGATTACGGTCGCGCTTCTTGCGCTACAGGGCTTTGTCTCCATAATTGCGTTCAGCAAGAAGAATATCTGACGGCAGAGTTATGGCTATCCGTATAATAAGAAAAAATGATATGCGCACTCGTGAAAAAAGTAACATGTCGCTACGTGACTGTCCGAAGGAATCCCCCAGTCAAGCCTGGTATTCTTAGGGCAAATCCGCATACGGCATGTCAAAGAGTAGAAGCCACCCTCATGAATGGGGGTGGCTTCTACTCTTTGTTCCGGTAAATGTAACGATTACGGTGTTGTCGGTCCAGGGAATTTGTCGGTCCCGAACATATAGTTCATTAAACGTTCAGCGTCCTCCGGATCGTAAGCTACTAATTCCAGCTCTTTAATCATGGACTCATCACTGAAAAGGTTGGTGATGGTGATATATTTTGTGAGCTGGGATTTCAGGTTCAGGCGGTCGCCCTGTGAGGAGACCAGCTCTACTGTGCCTTTGCACTGGTCTACGACTTTAAAAAATTCTTCTGTGTCTTTTACGTTAAAAAGTTTCATGGTACAAATCTCCTTTCTATGAAAAAGTTATGTATGGTCAGTGGATGTTCGGCCTTTTGTCAGGAGAATCATCCAACCAGTACCCTATGGGGTCATTCTGCCGCCGCCATCGTTTCTGCTTCAGGAAGAAGCTTTAAAAACTCTTTGGCGGAGGGGGAGAGCGGGAGTCCGGGGTTGATGGCAGCTATAATCTGCCGGGCCGGAACCGTCTCTTTTGTTTTTAATACAGACAGCTCTTCCTCATGTGCCGATAGGCAATAGTCAGGGATAAAGGCAATTCCAATGCCAATCCTGGCAAGGTCAGTGAGGAAATCATTGCTGCTCAGCTCTACTTCTGGAATAAGCTCTAACTGATGCTGCAGAAACAGGCTGTGCAGGAATTCGCTGGTCGTGCTTTTGCGTTCCAGCATCAGAAGCGGGTACGTTTTCAGTTCTGCGAACGTAATTGCTTCCTGCGGCAAATCCAGGTATGCAGGATTTGCGATAAATACATCCTGGAACGTGGCAAGTGTCTTAGTATTATATGCACCGTTTATCCGGGAATTCGGATAGTTGGTTACAATCAGATCTACTTTTCCCTGCGTAAGTAAGTCCACGCAGTTGATGGAAGTTGCGTTCGTCACCTTGATGGGGACGTCGGGAAACTGTTCATGGAACCGCTTTAAGTAAGGAACCAGGAAGTAGCGGCAGATGGTGTCGCTTGCTCCGATATGGAGCTGCCCGAGTCCCAGCGCATTGGCGTCTAAAAGCTGCGTCTCGCCTTTCCGGAGCAGATTGATAGCAGGCTCCACATGCTTGAGCAGGGTCTGTCCTGCAGGGGTGAGCTGCACTTTTTTCGTGCTGCGGATAAATAATGACTGCCCCAGTTTGCGCTCCAGTGTCTTGATAGACTGGCTGACAGCTGACTGGGAGATGAACAGTTTCTTAGAGGCTTCGGAAAAACTTAAAGAGGAAGCCACATGATAGAAGACCTTATATAGTTCATAATTAATGTCCATAAATGCCTCCTAATATTCTCTGAATATCAAATATGCTTGAATTATTCCGTCAGTCTGTCTATAATTGTTATGCAAGCTTAAGTGTAATTATAAGGAGAGATTATAATTATGTCAATGGCTGCGGCACAGTTTCCATATTTTCTAAATTTTAAAGCTGCAGGATGGCCATGGTTTGGGAAAAATTGGGCAGAATATACAAGGGAATGCTGTGAATAATATAAGTTTAAAAAGATTTTTATGCAATATGACTATAAGTTTGCAGGCATAGAAGTTTATGCAATATGGCTATAAGCTTGCAGACATAGAAGTAAGGCAGGGTCTCAGAAATGGAAGGAGAGGTTTTTTATGGCTGAATGGAAAGAGCCGGTGAGTAAGGATAATGTTTACATTGCCCCGGGAGCTGTTGTCTGTGGTGATGTGACGCTGCATGAGGATGTGAGCGTCTGGTTTCATGCCGTCGTCCGCGCAGAAGAAGGGACTATCACAGTTGGCAGGGGAAGCAACATTCAGGACGGCTGTGTCGTCCATGTGGATAAAGGAGGGGCCGTTACGATTGGGAAACAGGTGACCATCGGGCATAATGCAGTCATCCATGGGTGTGCCGTGGGAGACAACACGCTTGTCGGCATGGGCGCCATCATCATGAACGACGCCGTCATTGGGAAGAACTGCATCGTTGCGGCAGGGGCCTTGGTTACAGAGCGTACCGTTATTCCCGATAATTCGCTGGTCATGGGCAGCCCTGCCAGGATAAGGCGGTCCCTTACCCCGGAGGAGATAGAACATAACCGCAGCAATGCCGGGCATTATATAGAAGAAGCTGCAATGTATGCAAGGAGCATGACTGCCGGCACAAGATACTTTCTTGGGTGATGCCATAGATCGCTTTCAATTTTCCAGCCTCGGATTGGAAAGAACCATTCTAACAGGATGGAGAAAACTGCGCTTTGCAGGGCAAAAAGGAAGGCGGTGGCAATTATGGGGACGGTAACGCCGCCAATCTGGATCTGCATGCTGCACAGGAATATCATGTCTGCAATGGCGTTGCACAGAAAAATAAACAGGCAGTAAGGCACGCAGAATGCTTTCGTCTGGCCAGGCAGGAAACGGACGGCTTGTTCTGAGGCAGGGTCGCAGGACAATAAGATGCAAATGGGAGTGTTCAAGGAAAGGATGGCAAAGCCGATGGGAAGGACGAACGCGATATCCATCTGCTGGAAAAACAGCGGCAGCACACAGGCAATGCACCACAGAACGACAGTGTTTGTCAGATAATTTTTATGTGCCCTCAGATACCGGAAGAGGTAAAGCCACACCGAATGATGATTGCGCCCTGCCATGTTCCGTCTGTTTTTCTGTTCAATAAGACAAAAGGAGTACCCGTCCGCGTGCCACAGCAGGAAAAAGGAAACAATGCTGTTGGCTGCCGGTAAAAGCATAAACCATGGATGCGCCCAGAGACATACAATAGCGGCCGGCACACAGGCGGCCCAAAGGATTGCTGCATGGCGCCGCCTCAGGCAAAAGATGGCGGATGCCATAAGGACTGCCTGCATTGCGCATAGGCTGCATGAGACGATTTCTATAAAACCCCAGGACGATACAGCCAGCAAAATGGCAAGGACTGTCACAGTTTTAGTCAGGATGGCATAAAGGCCCAGGGCTGCGGTATAGGAAAAGACGAAATTCCGTTGGCCGAAGGGGAGCATCAGCATATGCTGTATCTGGGCGGTGATGTCTTTGGAGGAAAGTGCCTGCCACATCACGCCGGCAGTAACGGCAGTTACCGTAAGATATAAAACAGGCGGGGCAATCCGGGTTCTGAATCCCGAAATGGATAATCCCCAAAATACAATCAGATGGATGAAAAGCATCTGCGTCAGCCTTTCATATTTACGGCCAAATAATTTTTTGGTAAAAGCTTTAAATATCATTCTCATAACGCAAAGCCTCCCGGATGTCCGCGGCATTCATCTGCCCCTTCTCAAATGTCTGATGGATCCGCCCGTTTTCCAGAACAAGCACGCGGTCAGACGTCAGCGTGATGCTTTCCAGAATGTGGGAGGAAAACAGAAGTGTCCCATGTTCCTTGTACTTTGTAATCTGCCGGTACAGATATTCTGTGCTTTCAAAATCCAGCCCATTGACGGGCTCGTCAAGGAAAAGCAATTCCGGTTTCAGTGCAAATGCGGCAATTAGGAATGCTTTCTTACGGTTGCCGGTAGAGAGGTCTTTCAGCAGCACATCCACATAGTCCTCGAAATGAAATCCCTGCACCAGTCCTGACACATCAGGCAGTTCCTTTCTATAAGCAGAGAAAATGTAGGAAAGGTATTCCCGGAATGTGAAATATGGAAAAGAAGCATCTTCAGCAAATATGGCGTAACGGCAAAGCTTGAATTCTCGTTCTCTGAATTTCACAGCTCGCCCATGATATCGGATACTTTTAGCTTCAAACGTTGGCAGCAGCCCGGATAATACTTTCAGGAATGTCGTTTTCCCGGCTCCGTTGAGCCCAATCAGGCCGGTAACTTCATGTTCTGCCAGCTTCAAAGAAAAATCAGATAAGACGGTCTTCTTCCTGTCATACCATGCGCTTAGATTGTCGATTCTTAACAGCTCTGTCTCCATCTTACTTATCCCCCTTGCCGTCTCGTTCTCTTTTCCACAAACTAAAAGCAGAATATAGGAACGCTCCGCCTAAAACGGCATAAATCCCAGCCATTTGAAAGCTATGCGATAAAATGCCTAAGACAGCGGTTGCCAGCCAGATGAGACCTATCGTACCTCGGATATATACATGACGCATAATTCTTACCTCCTAATTCATGATGCAATGCCTTTTGTTTTTTGGTTTCTGTGACTATATCATAACCAAAATGTGGCTGTTATGCAGAAATGTCCGCAAACGGTAGGTTTTTGACCGCCAAACATACTTTATGTGCAGGGGACGCCTTGGAAAGACAGCGTGGCGACGGCGCAGAATGTGTTGCCAGTGTAAGAAGTCTGTACCATGCCGTCGTATTTTTCAGCCGTTGTCTGGGCGCTTTTTAATCCCCAGCCATGCAGCCCGTTTTCTTCTTTAATGGTTTTTAGCGTCCCATTTTCTTCTGTGGGGGCGACTGCAAAACGGTTCTCCACTTTTATGACAAGCATTTGGTTGATACGGCGGATGGTAAGCTTTATATACGGCTGGTCTGACGCCTGCACCCGCCTTGCCGCGTCCAAAGCATTATCGAGAAGATTGCCCAGGATAGCGCATAGGTCAGCGCTGCGCAGATTTGTATGGCGGGGGAATTCTGCTTGTACCTGATACTTTACGCCGCTTTCCCTGGCTGCTTCGGCCTTGCTGTTTATAAGGTAATCTACGGTGTTGTCTCCCGTCCATACGGTATCGGTGATTGCCTGCATCGGAGTCTGCAATTCATCCAGATATTGCAAGGCTTCTTTTGTGTTCCTGTGTAAGAGCAGCTGGCGCAAGACGCCGATATGGTTGTGGAAGTCGTGGAACAGCTTGGCATTGATGGCATAGGCGTTGTTCAAGGTAGTGTAATCACGTTCCAGTAATTCTGCCTGTTCCGATTTGAGCTTTGCCAGTTCTTTCTCAACCTCGTATTGCCGGTTTATGTTGAATACCAGGACGGACATCAATAAGACAACCGCCAAAATCGTCCACGTATCCAGGAGGTCGCCGTCAATCGTGAGGACAGTCTGCTCGGCGAGGGTCGCGACTGCAATAATTCCTGCGACAGCAACTACAGAAGCGAAACGGAAAGCCTCTTTGCTATTCGGTTTCTTATGTCCCCAAGGATACCACGCCAGAGCAATCAGCAATAGATGTGGCAGCCAGACTGCAATCTGCCCGCGCCCGGTCTGGGAGTCCAGGAATTCAGGGGTGCGAAAAAGGACGCCCATCCATCCCGCCAAAAGGAATTGCCAGAAAGAAAAAGCAATCTCATAATAAATCCCCACAAACAGGCTCATTCTTGTACCTGCCATCTGGAAGCGGCTGGCACAGAAGGCTATGAAGCAGGCTTCTGCCGCAGTGCAGTAAAATGCCGGCAATCCTGCCATGGAAAGAATTACGGAAATCACAGCCGTACCGAACAAGACAGCCAATATGCTTTTCCTGCCTGGGGGCTTGGAGGAGAGCAGCCGGGAAATCAGGATGAGACAGACCATGCACCGAATATTTGCGGTCGCCAAGGTTGAGAAAAATATAAGCCAAGACATCATATATGCATCCCCCAATAGTGGTTAATCTGCGCTTTCACTTCCTGCAAGTGGGTGCGGCTGATGGGAAGCGCAACGCCGTTTTTCAGGACGGCCATGCCGTCTTTGATCTGCATAATGTGTATCATGTTTACAATGCAGCCCCGGTCAATGAAAAGGAATTCTTCCGCGTCCAATTCTGCGAATACTTGCTGCAGGCTCTTGCGTACTTTGGAAACCCCGCCGGCTGCAGATATGCTGGCATTCTTCCCCTCCCGTTCGATATAGAAAATGTCTTTGTAGGGGATTTTCTCAAGACGGCTGTTTGTCTGGATGGTAAAGGTTTTTCCGTCTTCCAAGGCAATCAGTTTCACGGCGTCCTCAATCGCGGCCGCCAGCCGTCTTTGGATGTCATTTTTCGGTACATACCGGAAAATGGAAAGCTCAAAAGCGTCTATGGCATATTCGATATGGGAAGTAATAAATATAATCTTAACGTTCGGCAGGCAGGGCCTGATTTTTTCCGCAATTTCCATGCCGCTGTTTCCGGGCATTTCTATATCGAGCAATATGAGATCAAAGAAAAAATGGTCTTCCGTAATGTCGTAAAGCAGATTTCCACTGTCCGTATATACAGTGATTTCTCCGATGTTCCCGCCTTGTGCCAGGCATGTTTCGGTAATTCCTTTGTGTTCCGCCACGGAGCGGCTGTCATCATCGCAAATTGCTATGCGCAACATTTTATATCACCTCGCTTGTGCATCCATTATACCACTTTCGGGATGCAAGTGTCACAGAAATGTTTGCCGATTGCAATGCTCTGTGATAAGGAGATGGAAGATTATCCTAGCCTGTGTTATAATGGTCTCATTGAAAAAGTCGTTTGCTTGCAGGAGAAGCATGGTATGCTGGCAAATGTTGATATTCGAAAGCAGGAAAGGAAATGCAGATTTGAAACAGATACTGATTATTGATGACGATATGCATATCGGAAATATGCTTGAGGAAATCTTAATAAAAGAAGGGTATGGCGTTTCCCGCGCATATTCAGGGACGGAAGCATTGCTGTTGCTTTCTAAGGCAAAGCCGGATCTTGTGCTGCTGGATCTGATGCTGCCAGGGCTTGAGGGGGAAGCGGTGCTTCCACGCATAAAAGGGATTCCCGTGATTGTGGTCAGCGCCAAGGCAGACATCGACAGTAAAGTAGACTTATTGATGGGCGGCGCGGCAGACTACGTCACTAAGCCGTTTCAGACCAAAGAGCTTCTGGCGCGGATTGCCGTACAGCTGCGCAATGTGCAATTTTCTCAGGAAGCATCCGTCCTGTCATATGGGGAGGTCACGCTCCATACAGATACGCATATTGCGTCGATAGGTACGGATGAGGTGAAGCTCACAAGGACGGAATACGCAATCCTTAAATTGCTGCTGCAAAATCCTTCCCAGGTCATCACCAAATCGCTGCTGTTAGAGCGCATCAGCGAGGATACGCCGGACTGCACGGAAAATTCCCTGAAAATGCACGTCAGCAACTTACGGGGGAAGCTGCGCCGGGCAAGCGGCAGGGATTACATTGAGGCCGTCTGGGGAATTGGCTTCAAATTGCGGACGGAACCGGGAACATAGCCTGTCATAGGAGGCTGGCATCTGAAACTTTGGGGATAAATCTTTACCATTTCTTTACGTTTCCCTTTACCGGTTTCTTTACGGTTATTCGGTACAATGCGTCTGTAAACAGAAAGGAGGCCATATTATTATGGAATATGTTCTTAGGACAAATGCACTGAGTAAACGATACCGTGAATCCAAAGCCTTAAACGATGTGACGATGAATGTACCCAAAGGGTCGATTTATGGGTTTGTGGGAAAGAACGGGGCAGGAAAGACAACGCTTATCCGTTTGGTTTGCGGCCTGCAGCAGCCGACGTCCGGCGAATATACGCTGTATGGGAGGAAGAATACGCAAGAGGATATCGTGAGATCCCGCAGGCGGATAGGCGCGGTCGTGGAAACGCCGTCTATCTACCTTAATATGACGGCGGAAGAAAACTTACGGCAGCAGTACCGCATCCTGGGGCTTCCGTCCTGGGAGGGGCTTACCAGTATCCTCCGGCTCGTGGGGCTTGACCAAACCGGGAAGAAGAAAGCTAAAAACTTTTCCCTCGGTATGCGCCAGAGGCTGGGCATCGCGGTTGCCCTTGCCGGGGATCCGGACTTCCTGATACTTGACGAGCCTGCCAATGGCTTAGACCCGCAGGGCATCATAGAAATCCGTGAGCTGATTTTAAAGCTCAACCGTGAGCGGCAGATTACCGTGCTGATGTCAAGCCATATCCTCGACGAGCTGTCTAAGCTGGCAACGCATTACGGCTTCATTGACGGCGGCCGCATGGTGAAGGAGATAAGCGCGGCAGATTTGGAAAATGCCTGCAGGAAATGCGTGCGCATGGAAGTCAGCGATACGAAAGCTCTGGCCCGTGCGCTTGACGGCATGGGTATTGCGTACAAAATACTTTCAGACAAGACGGCAGACGTGTATGCGAAAGTCAATGTATCTAAGTTGGCTTCTTCATTAGCGGCGGAGAGCTGCGAGATAGCCTCTATCCAAGAACATGACGAGAGCCTGGAGAGCTATTATGTCGGACTGGTAGGAGGTGGAAAAGATGTATAACTTGTTATCAGGGAATATTTCACGTCTTTGGAAGGATAAGACATTTTGGCTCTGTATGGCGGCTATGCTGGCATATGCCGTCATCTATATGCTGAATGGCTGCAGGCAGGCGAGGCTTGGCATGGAAGGGTATCACACCAGTATTGACGACTATTATTTTCACTTTGCAGTGTCAATCGGCCTGTTCATCGCCTTGTTCAGCAGTATGTTTCTGGGCACGGAGTACAGCGATGGGACTATCCGCAATAAGGTTGTCGTGGGGCATACCCGGGCAGACATTTATGTTGCTAATTTAGCAGTCACGTTCCTGGCTTCGCTGCTGATTATGGCGGCATGGCTGGCAGGAGGTCTGGTTGCCGTGCCGGAACTGGGCTTATGGGAACTGAGCGTTCCTCAGCTGCTGGTATATCTGGCGATTGCCGTTTTGTTTGTGGCGGCTCTTTCCTCCATCTTTACGTTTGTGGCCATGCTGTCGGTAAATAAGGCGGTGACGGTTGCTGTATCCATATGCCTGTTCCTGGGGATGCTTTTTGTGGCGAGCACGCTGTACAATGGGCTGGCACAGCCAGAAATGGCAAGCGGCCTTGAGGTGACGGTAGACGGCGTGAAGATGGGCGAGCCAACGCCGAACCCTGCGTATATCAGCGGCGGGATGCGTAAGCTTTATGAATTCCTGCTGGATTTCCTGCCGACCGGGCAGGGAATTATGATGTGGCAGCTGGAAATCGGCAATCCCATCCGCATGATATTGTCCTCTGTCCTGCTTACCGTTGGGCCGGCCTTGGGAGGCATGGCATTATTCAGCAGGAAAAACCTCAAATAAAGGAGATTGCTATGGCAGTATGGTTATGGGCTTTTACCGGCATCCTGGCGGTAATCGTCATCATTCTTCTCATAAAAATCCGTATGCTGCAGAAAGCTGCGGGAGAAATCGGATGCGCCTTTGCCGAAAGGCTCATGACGGATAGCAATACGCTGATTGGCATTTCCACGCGTGACAGGCAGATGCGCAGGCTGGCAGATGATATCAACAGGGAACTTCGGAAACTGCGCGCACAGCGTCAGCGTTTCCAGCAGGGGGATATGGAGCTGAAAGATGCCGTTACCAATATGTCTCATGATATCAGGACGCCGCTGACGGCGATTTGCGGGTATCTGGATCTGCTGGAAGGGGAGGAAGTCTCTGAGGACGCCAGGCGGTACCTTGCAATCATTCGGGAGCGGGCAGGCATTTTGGCGGTGCTGACGGAAGAACTCTTTCAATATTCGGTTATTTCCTCAGAGAAAGGTGCCGGAGTCAGGGAGGAGGTCGTGCTGAACCGGGTATTGGAAGAGGGCATAGCATCCTTTTATGCATCGTTGGCAGAGCGCGGTATTACGCCGGTAATATGTATGCCGCAGGAGAGCGTGGTGCGCGCATTGGATGCCTCTGCCCTTGCCCGCATCATTTCCAACCTGTTACACAATGCCATCAAATACAGCGATGGGGATTTGGAGGTTACTTTGAAAGAAAGCGGGGAGATAATCTTTTCTAACAGGGCCTCTTCCCTGGATAAGGTGCAAGTGGGCAGGCTGTTTGACCGGTTTTACACGGTTGAAGCGGCAAGGAATTCGACGGGGCTGGGCCTGTCGATTGCCAGGACGCTGACAGAGCAGATGGGAGGGACGATTTCTGCGGAGTATGAGCGCGGCAGGCTTTCCGTCAACATTTCTTTTCTGGCTGCTGAATCAGAAGCAGGACATGGAAAATGAGGATTGACGTAGAAGGAATTCTTAGTTATGCTAGAGAAAACTTCAGTTGAGGTGAAAACATGCAGCCGATTTATGTCGTAGAGGATGATTCTAACATCCGGGAAATTGAATTATTTGCCCTCAAAAACAGCGGGTACCAGACGGAAGGGTTTGAGTGTGCTGCCGACTTCCGAAAGCGCGTCAGGGAAAAGCGTCCGTCGCTGATCCTTCTGGACATTATGCTTCCTGACGAAGACGGCATATCAGTCCTTAGGAAGCTGCGTGCAGAGCCGGAGACAAAGAGCCTGCCGATTATCCTTGTCACAGCAAAGGCCACTGAGATTGATAAAGTGAAGGGGCTGGATATGGGGGCGGATGACTATATCACGAAACCTTTTGGCGTCATGGAACTGATTTCTCGCGTCAAGGCGCTCCTTCGGCGGGCCGCGCCGGATGAAGAGGCGGACATGCTTGTGTCAGATGAGATTGAGCTGTCCAGGACGAACCGTTCCTGCAAGGTCTCTGACATGCCTGTTGAGCTGACATATAAGGAATTCGAACTCCTGTCCCTGCTTCTTTTAAATGCCGGGATTGTCATGACAAGGGACGCGTTGATGGAGAAAATCTGGGGCATAGATTTTCTCGGTGAGTCGCGTACCCTGGACGTGCATATCAAGACTTTGCGCAAGAAGCTTGGGGAAGCAGGGCATCATATCAAGACTGTGAGGAATGTGGGGTATCTGTGGGATGGCAAAAAAAATCAATCTTAATTTCATGCTGGTGACAGCAGTCTCTATCATACTGACCGTGTTTTTTACTACGGTCGTGTCGTATCGTTTTTTCCAGAAGGAGGTATTTGCAGACCTTTCCTCTTTTGCGGAGATTATAGCGGACATGGGTCTTGCCGGGCAGATGGAAGCGCAAGGGTTCGTAAAGCCGGAGGATGAGTTGCGGATTACCTGGATCGCGGAAGATGGTTCGGTGCTGTATGACAGTTACACTGGAGGGGAAGCTATGGAAAACCATAAGGACAGGCCGGAGGTCTCGCAGGCCATGGAGCGGGGGGAAGGTTCCGGCGTCCGCAGATCCCAGACTATGGGAAAGAGCATTTTTTTCTATGCCAGGAAGGCTGAGGATGGGACGGTTATCCGTATTGCCAAGGAAGCGGGCAGCATCTGGAATGTCTACCGTGATACGCTGCCGGTGACCTTCCTGGTGGCCGTCTTATCGTTTTTTATTTCTGTGTGGATTGCAAGATACCTCACGAAAGCGTTTGTCCGGCCGATTGAGCAGATGGCGGCGGATATGGACAATCCCGAAAGCGTGACAGCTTACAAAGAGCTGGCGCCCCTGATGGAGCGGATTCGCGTCCGGCATGGGGAGGCATTGCGCAATGCAAGGATCCGTCAAGAGTTTACGGCCAACGTAAGCCATGAATTAAAAACTCCGCTGACCTCCATTTCCGGCTATGCGGAGCTGATTGCCAATGGGATGGCGTCGAAAAAGGAGGGGCGGCATTTTGCAGAGGAAATACACAGGAACGCCCAGCGGCTCCTGGCTTTGATTAATGACATCCTGCAGTTATCGGAGCTTGATGACGCTATGGATTATAAGCAATCCTTTGAACTTGTAGACGTCTATGAGATTGCCCGCCGCTGTGCAGATATGATGGCTCCCGTAGCGGCTAAACACGGTGTCACGCTTTCCCTGAAAGGGACGCCCCTGACAGTCTGTGCCAACAAAGAATTGCTGGAGGAGCTGGTTTACAATCTGTGCGACAATGCCATCCGCTATAACAAGAAGGGCGGGCATGTCTGGGTGACGGTCACAGATCGGCTGATTGTCCAGGATGACGGCATCGGCATTTCCCTGAAATACCAGAAACGCGTCTTTGAGCGTTTCTTCCGCGTGGACAAAAGCCGTTCCAAAAAGACGGGTGGCACCGGCCTTGGGCTGGCTATCGTCAAGCATATTGCAGAAGTCCATGGCGCGTCCATATCATTGGACAGTGATGTGGGCATCGGAACGACCATCCGGGTGGAATTTCCGCAGGCTTCCTGACAGCCGTAGTGCTGGAGGCTGCCTGCGGGAACGTCATGCGCTCTGCTCTGTCTTGGCGGCTTGCATGGCGTCAATGACGAGCAGTGAGTGTTCCGCTACCTTTTTTAAGCTTGTGAGTATGTCTGAGAGTATAAATCCCATGTCTACGCTGCCTTTGTCTTTTTTCAAGCGTTTTTTATGGTCTTTGAGGATTCGTTTTTCTATGCGGTTCAGCTCATTTTCCAGCTGGTAGGCGTCATTTGCTATGATGGGCTGGGGATTTTCCCAGTAGTCTTCTGTGTGCTTTACCAGGGATGAGATGATGCTGCTGTATAATGATAAGTCTTCTTTTGCCTCCTTCGGGAGGGTCAGGTTCTTCTTTTCCATTTTTCCGGCGCTTAACACAATGCTCAAAGCGTAATCAGCGACACGCTCAATATTGCCCACGCATTGCTGCATCACAGCCAGCTCCCTGGCATCCGGTATCGACAGGGGAGCAAGGTCGATTTCAAACATATAGTCATTGATTTTTGTCTCATATTGATCTACATAGTTTTCTAATTCTTCTACATTAGCAGCTTTTTTCTTACTGTAATCAGTAATCAGCGACAAGGCTCCCGTTACCGCTTCGTGTGCCAGGGACAGCATAACGCCCGTCGTCTTCCTGCATTGCGTGAGGGCGATGGAAGGGTTGTCCAAAAAACGTTTGTCCATATTTGCCAGAGCTGCTAATCTGACAGGAAGTTCCTCGGCAGCGTCCATATGTTTTTCCGGGACAGAAATCGTAGCCAGCTTCACCAGCTTATAGGAAAAGGGAAGCAGGAGGATGGTGGCAAATATGTTGAAAAAAGAATGGGTCACGGCAATGCCTGCCGGTGTGGCAGCCTGTTCAAGGAAATCGAACGGCGAGATATAATGGATGATGTAAAATGCAATCATGAAGACTGCCGTACCGATTACATTAAAATATAGATGGATGAACGCCGCCCGTTTGGCATTGATGTTCGCGCCTATGGACGATAGGAGCGCCGTGATGCATGTCCCGATATTCTGTCCGGCAATGATAGGCAGCACCGCAGAGTAGGGGATGGCCCCAGTGATGCAGAGTGCCTGCAGGATGCCGACTGATGCCGAGGAACTCTGGATGACAGCAGTCAGTATGGTTCCGGCAATCATGCCGAAAATCGGGTTTGAAAATGCCACGAATAAATTCGTGAACTCAGGAATGTCTTTCAAGGGCTCGACGGCAGAACTCATGGTCTCCATGCCGAACATCAGGACCGCGAAGCCTAGGAGGATATTGCCTACGTCCTTTTTGCGCTCGGACTTGCAGAACATCAGGAAGATAATGCCAATCAAGGCCACGATGGGAGAGAACGCTTCGGGCTTTAGAAGCTTCACCAGCAAGTTATCGCTCTTAATACCAGAAAGGCTTAAAATCCATGAGGTAATCGTGGTTCCGATGTTCGCGCCCATGATGATTCCTACGGCTTGCTTTAGCTGCATGATGCCAGAGTTGACGAAGCCTACCACCATCACGGTAGTTGCGGAAGAAGACTGTATGACGGCAGTCGCCCCCGCGCCAAGCAATACGCCTTTCAAGGGGCTGTCCGTCATTTTCGAGAGAATGGATTCCATCCTGCCGCCTGAGAGCTTGGAGAGTCCTTCGCCTAACACATGCATTCCATAGAGGAACAGCGCCAATCCCCCGACCATTGTGAATACGTTAAATATGTCCATGTTCGTACCTCGCTTTCATCATTGTGGGATAACTGTACCATGCTCTTGTGAAATCAGAGGGAGTTATATGTAAAATCCATGTAAAAAATAAAGATATGTCTTGTTATCTGTTCCCAAAAGTGGTAAACTTTATTCCAGTATTAGGGAGTAGCTTGCATGGCTTTCCATGTGATATGTTCCGTCAGTACGGGAAGATGTTTCCCCGGATCATGTTGTAAGAAGCGAGACTTTTACTGCTTATTAGCAGTAGAAGTCTCGCTTTTTTTCGTCTTATAGGAAAGGACTTGTCACGCGAAAGCGTGAAAGCTTCTTCTTATAAATAAAGTAAATACAATATGCACGCTCGTGCAAAATGCAAAAGGAGGAAGAAAAATGATATGGATTGATGTTTTATTTCTGGTAGTTGGTTTCATTGCCCTGATTAAAGGGGCGGACTGGTTTGTGGACGGAAGTTCTGCGCTTGCTAAGAATTTTAAAGTGCCGGGGGTAATCGTCGGGCTGACGATTGTTGCCTTGGGGACAAGCGCGCCGGAGCTTGCGGTCAGCACCTCGGCTGCGCTGCAAGGTTCCAATGAGATTGCCTTGAGCAATGTGGTCGGCTCTAATATTTTTAATTTGCTGTGTGTGCTTGGCGTCTGTGCCTTCATTCATACAATTCCTGTGGATGATGGAATTCTTAGGAGAGATTTCCCAATATCAATCGCCACTACAGTCCTGGTCTTGCTGTTGACCAGTTTTGGGGCGGTCAGCACTGGCAGTTTTCTGAAAGGAAATATGGCGGACACCGCCGGAACTGTGAGCCGGGCAACCGGGGCCGTGCTGCTGATTGTTTTTGTGGCGTACATTGCTTATCTGATTTATGATGCCAGGAAAAACCCGGACAAAGAGGAGGCAGGAGAACTTTTGCCTATCTGGAAATGCCTCCTGCTCATCCTTATCGGTCTGGCACTGATTATTGCCGGGGGGCAGGCAGTGGTGTACAGCGCGAAGGAGATTGCCCGGACAATGGGGATGACGGAGACTCTGATTGGCTTGACGGTAGTTGCCTTAGGTACTTCCCTGCCGGAACTTGTCACGTCCATCGTTGCGGCCAGGAAAGGGGAGACGGGGCTTGCTGTGGGCAATGTGGTCGGCTCTAACATTTTTAATCTGCTGTTTATCCTGGGGATTTCATCCACGATTCATCCTATTGCAGTCAATACTGCCTCCGTCTATGACATGATAATCTTAATCATTGTCAGCATCATTACCTATGCGTTTGCGGTGAAAGGGAAATCTATCCGTCGCGCAGAAGGCGTATGGATGGTCTTGATTTATGCAGCGGATATGGTGTTTGCCGTCATGCGTTAAATTCAGTAATGGTACTTTTTCTGTTTCCATACCATGAAGAATGCCGTCACTATGGTTGCCAGCACTTCCGCTACGACCACGGCGTACCAGATTCCATCCAGCCCCCAAATTAAGGGCAGGGTCAGGACGGCTGCACATTGGAATACCATGGTGCGCAAAAGGGCAATCAGCGCGGAAGTAAGCCCATCGCCCAGTGCAGTGAACAGGGAGGAGCCTAAGATGGCAAAACCAGACACTAAAAAGGAAAAAGAAAAAATCGTGAAGGCATGTACTGTCATTGCCATGAGTTCCACGTCATAGCCCACGAAAATATGGGATAGTGGGTGTGCCAGCAACTGCCCGGCTGCCAGCATCAGCACGGAAAATATGCTGATGAGTGAGAGACTTTTCCGGCGTAGGTTTTTCAGTTCCGTGCTGTTTTGCGCGCCGTAGTGGTAGCTGAAAATTGGAGCGGCGCCCACGGAGTATCCAATGAAAATAGCTTGGAATATCATGCTGACATACATCAGCACGCCGTATGCGGCAATGCCGTTCTCTCCCGCGTATCTTATGAGTTGTACATTGAACAGCATGGAAACGATAGACATGGAAATGTTATTTAAAAGTTCGGAAGAGCCGTTGCTGCATGTCTTGGACAGCGCCCAGCGGTCAAGCTTGCATGTTCCCAGGCGCAGCGGGCTGTCATTTTCCCGCCCGAAATAGATGAGCGGGAAAATGCCGCCTACGAACTGGCTGATAGCCGTCGCCGCTGCCGCTCCGGCAAGTCCGTAATGGAAAACGGCTACGAGCAATGCGTCTAATACCATATTGGTAAGGCCTGCGGCAACTGTGACATAGAGGCCAAGCCGCGGCTTTTCTGCAACAGAGAACAGGCATTGGAACTCGTACTGCAGGATATAGAACGGCAGGGCCAGCAAAATAATCCGCCCATATAGGATGCTGTTCTCTAAAAGTTCCCCATCTGCGCCCATCAGCATGGCGATGGGGCGCAGGAAAATGACGCCCAATATTGCCAGCAGAATGCCGCAGGCAGACGCAGTGTAAACAATCAGCGAGAATAATCCATTTGCTTTTTTCTGGTCGCCCACGCCCATGGTTTTGGCAATTAGCGCGCCGCCGCCTGTCCCGAACATGAAGCCTGCGCATCCCAAGATCATCAGAAGGGGGTAGATGAAATTGACGGCGGCAAAAGGCGTCCTACCTACAAAATTAGACACAAAGAATCCGTCTGTCACGGTATAGACAGAGGTAAAAACCAGCATAAGTATAGACGGCAGGGTAAAACGCAGCAAGCGGCGGTAATTGAAATGGTCTGATAATTGTATGATGTCTTTTTTCATATCTTAGTCCTTGCTAATCCTTATCCTTTCCTGCAGCAGGCAGCTGGCTCATTTGTGATGAATGAAAAATTGCAGATGTTGTAATACAAGGAAGAAGGCGATAATCCTTATATTACAACATCTGTAAACAGTTTAGCACAAAGAAAGGAGGTTGTCTATGGAGAGTATTTACCATTGGGAAGGAGATTGCTTAACTTAAAGATAGCATATGCTTACAGCCTATAGAATAAAGATGTTTTTCTGGTTCAATAAAGAGTGCGAATTGTAAAATAAAAGATGATAAAGTTTGCGTATTGGTGTATAATCATCCGACAGATTCCGCTTTTTCCATTGAAGATTATTCGGAATTTTTGTTGTGTGGTAAGTTGAAAATAATGGTAGTCGTGACGAATTCTGGAGAGCAATACTATATGACTAAAACAGAAT
>CAJUFQ010000018.1:6547-71512 GCA_910585625.1 uncultured Lachnospiraceae bacterium | reverse complement strand
GCTGTTGGTGTCGCATGAGGAAGCGTTTTACCGAGAATGGACGCAGAAAGTGATAAACATAGAAAAGAAAATATAGGGTAAAGGCACATTTTTAAATAGTGCCAGAGGTAAGGGGAAGCCCGCCAAATAAAAAAACAGCGTTTGGCGGGCTGCTATGCAGGTGAGTCAGCATTGCTTTAGATTACAGAAAAAACCTCCAGTGATACAATAATGATGGTTCGCCAGCCACATTAAAGTACAGAATGATGTTGCGGCTGGCAAACCATTCGATGAGTCTTTAGACTCCAGTGCCGGTAATTAGCCCTTATAGGGAGAGAACAAACCACCGGCTAAGCCGGTAGCTCTGATTGGATGCAACCCTGATAAAGATGGTGTCTCCGATTATTTCATGACGGATATAATCCAAACCCGGATCTAAAAGCTTGATAAAATTATCCATTTGCGGCATCTCAATGGCATAAGTAGTCTGGCGTCAGTATATCACATTTAGCCAGAAAAATTATGTATTTTCAACTAACTTTGGAAAGAACCTGATATTTTTCAATTTGCCAGACAGCCAAAAACATGGGATAGGTACCACATTTTTGCTGTTGATGGTTCTGATATTGCCGTCGGTCATAATAAAAACAATGCTGTTGAAATTGGTTTGAAAACCAATAATCATTCTTCTTATCGAATGGCAAGGTTAAGTGCATTATATGATATTACGAATGATTTGATTGTAGATATCCAGTTTACAAGTATATCTGCAGGTGAAAGAGAACATGCTCATAGGCTCTTGTCGTCAAAGGCATTAACTAACAGCAATAAATATAAGAATTTAATTAGATTTGACAGAGACTATCCTTGAAGGGCATTGATACATGAACTTGAGGACAATGGATTTTTCTATTTAATTCGATGCTCACATTCCTTTCTGTCGTGTGTGAATAAATGTCCCGATGGAGATCATGCCGTATTGGGTTTTTATAAAGGCCGCACTATACAGATTCGCGTTATAAAAGACACTTCAGGCGAAGGATCACGCATCTCTGTCAGCAATCTTTTTGAAGATGCCCAGAATACAAAATACCATCAAAGCCTGTATCACAGACGATGGGAAATTGAAATCCAATATGGCGAGCTTAAGACTAAAATGCGGTTAGAAAACTTTTTGGACAAAAATGCACAGGCGATTCGTTAGGATTTATATGCGGCGTTATTTATGTCTAATTTATCTTCGCTGATTAAATCCTCTGCTGAAACTGAAATTGAAGAGGAATTAACCAATAAGGATCATCAGCACCAACTGAACAGAAGCTTCATTATAGGAAAAGTCTGTCAATATGTTAGGTCTTTGGCAATCACATTAAATTACAAAAAGAAACTTTCAACGCTGTTAACCCGAATTCAAAAAATGAGGTCAATCATTCGTCCAGATAGGCGCTTCAAAAGGATATCTTAACATCACGGAACAACGAATGGGTTTTACATATGGGTAAATCTGTAATACATAGGGGTAATGTCGTCTTAAGTTGACGTCATTGATCAGGGATTTTCCTCTTTCACTCAGGCTGTATTCAACCTTTGGCGGTATTTGCGGGTATTCTTTCCTGATAATGAGCCTATTCTTTTCCAGCTCCTTCAGGTTGCTGCTGAACGTTTTATCCGACACGTTTTTATATACCGTTTCAATTCATTGAACCGCACCACCTCAAATCCCATCAGGCAGTATAAGATAACCATCTTGTGCTTGCCGGATATCAGAGACTGTGTGTAACTGAACCCGGTATCTTCAAAATTTGCCTTCTCAATATATTTCTTTATCTTTACGCTTTCCTTTATGATAGTACCTTTCATAAAAAACAGTACTTGTATTTTCTCCGTTACTAACTATAATTATATTTACGGGCATAAGCCCTGTCAATCTCATAAAAGAAAAGAGGTAAATGCAATGAGAAAGAAACTCAATATCACAGAAGGCATTTTCCCAATGCCTGTCTTAATGGTTGCAACTTACAATGAAGACGGCAGCGTTAATGTCATGAACGCCGCATGGGGCACCATGCAGGAAAGGGGCAATGTCGCCCTCAATCTGACTGAAACGCACAAAACAGTGAAGAATATCAAAGCAAGGGGCGCTTTTACGGTAAGCATTGCTGACGCCGCCCATGTAGCCGAGGCAGACTATTTCGGCGTTGAGTCCGGCAACAAAAATACAGATAAATTTGAAAACAGCGGCCTCACTGCCAGCAAAGCCGAGACAGTGGATGCACCTGTCATCAATGAATTCCCACTCTGTTTAGAGTGTGAGTTTATCGAATATCAGGACAATCCATACGGATGCGGTGTTATCGGCAGGGTTGTAAATGCCACGGCAGATGAAAGCGTTATGTCCGGCGACAGGATTGATATTTCCCTTGTAAACGCCATTGCTTTTGACCCTTATACGCACGGCTATTACAAGGTAACGGAACGGGTTGGCGAAGCCTTCAAGGATGGCCTGAAACTGAAAAAATGATTTTTGCAGAGCGAGGCCTCCATATAAAATGGAAGGCCTTGTTTTTTAGCATAACTGCCTCATCCCAACCCTGTCCGGTCCTTTAAATGCCTTCTTACAGCTCCCTTTAACTTTCATCAAACCCCTGCCATTCCCATATTTCCACTGACGTATTATTCCAGATAAATTTTCTTCCCAAATTCATACCCCCTGCAAGTGAGCTGTCTTGTCTATCTGCGGTTTCCCATTCGTGTCCCCCACATCCCCCGACAAGCGGCATCCCCCTGTCTGTAAATCCAATATAATTTACCATTGTAAGCTGGTAATAGGAAACCGCCTGCTCAAATGTTCGGAAGAAACCGTCTGCCGAAGTCATGAGCCCGGCAATCAAACAGGGCGCGTCACTCCATATCAGGAGCCTGCCCGTCATGTGCTTTCCACATGCATTCCGTAATCTGCATATCGGTAAAAACCGCTTTGAATGTTGAGTGTTCCGGACTGCAGGCATAAATCCCGAATTTTATCTTTCCTGCCCCCTCCCACATATGACAGACACGCATTTGTGTAAAGGAGTGTCCATCTGTTGAACATTCGATACAATAATCATCTTCCCGGCGGCTGAACCTATACCACATCGTCTTGACATCTGCTGGTATCGCTGTTGTTGCCCAATCAGAATAACCATGATTTGTTACGACGCTTCCGAGATGCTGAAATTCATCATTCTCATATTCCACGGAACCTTTCAGCCAGTTTTCACTATCAAGATACATAACAATGCCACACTGGTCAAAGCGGTGATGGCTCTCTGTAAAGTCCGTTTTTACGATAAAGGAGAAATACTTTTCTTCTGTTTCCAACTGTAATACAGGCGCATTATCATTTCTAAAATGATAATATGTCCTTTGCCACAGGTCTGTCTGGGGCATGGTTACTATTTCTATTTTATCTTTATCAATCCTGTATTGCTCAGGCTCTCTTGTCCATCCAAGAATATCTGTATTAAAATTCATGTCGGCCTCCCTTTCCATGTTTCCTTTCCGGTGGTATCGGAACGTTTCCGGGTAGAAATATGGCAAAATGACTTCATTTGGCACACGGACAGCCATTACCCGCGTTACTTCCTTTCTCTGCTCCACACTGAATTTCCAGTGGAACAGACGGCAGGAAATGGAACCGGCTGCTCCTTATTCCTTTATAAATGTCCTGTCTGCGGCAGGAACACCGGTTTCGTCAGACACATACCGTTCTACCCTCATATGCAGGCCATATTTTTCCCGAAGTTCCGTAATCTTTGCCATCATGGGAGATGCGTGGTGAATATCTAAGGAAGGCTGGTCTTTCCAACTGTCGATTAAAAGCACTGTCTCCTTATCATCCATTGGGAAAAAATATTTATATCCCATGTTTCCATCTTCCGCACGGATGTCACTGACAATGCCGCTTGAAACCATCTCTTCCGCAAATTTTCTTGCATTGCCATCCACTCCGTTGTAATAAATATTTACTGTAATAGCCACTCCATCTGCCTCCTCATGTCCTATAAAATCCCATACTTTCTTAAAATGCAGTTCCAAATCCCCTTGAAATATTAAAACCATTGTAACACGCACATACACCAATGCACAACCACCGGTTAAAATTATGATTCATACCGCCTGCGTATCTCCATCATCCGCCCAACCGATGTTTCCGGGTTGAAATACGACAGTATGACTTCATTTGGCACGCGGACAGCCATTGCCCGCTTTATTTCCTCTTTCTGCTCCACTCTGAATTTCCAGTGGAATAACCGATAAGAAATGGAATTGACTGCCCTGTCATCCTTGCCTGCCGGCTGTTTTCCATTATCCGGCACAGACATTTTAAGGACAATCAGAGCAATGCGGTACAGTGAGCGGAACTGATGTCAGGGTATGTGGGGATAACGGAACTGACTGTCGAGACGAAAATGGTTCGGAAACCCTGCAAAAAGAGGGAATGACCACGAAAAACAGCGGTGGCAAAATAAACTATGATAGCGGAGGTACACATAGTGGAGAAGACATTCTTTGAAAAAACTGGCGGCGAATTTGAACGACAGGGGGATTGCCTTATCCCCCGCCTTACATTACCACCCGAAAAAGAACAGCCGATTGGATTATTCGGGCGGCAGCATCTGGACTATCTGAAGCAGTGCCGCAGGGGTACATATACGAATCTTCTCACAAGCGGCAGGCTGAACGCCTATCTTGCCGACATTGACAGGCAGGCACAGGAACGCTTTGAAAGGCTCATAGAGGGCATCAAACAGGCACAGGGCAACGGAACGCCTAAAGGAAGAAAACGCCTTAGAAAGGGTGCAACGCCTTAATAACATAAGGGCTTGTGCGGGGGAGATTGTAGGAATAGAATTGATTTATCAATAGACAGCCTAACGCGGTGGGGATGAACTACCGCTGTTTTGAAAGTTATTTTATTATTCTGTTCTTATTACCCCACTCACACATACCGTCCAAAATAGGAATGAGTGACTTTCCACGTTCCGTCAAACTATATTCAACTTTTGGGGGGATTTGGGGATATTCTTCTCTATGTACAAGTTGGTCTGCTTCCAATTCCTTTAAAGACAAACTTAATGTTTTAAAAGAAATTCCACCGATATATTTTTTCATTTCATTAAATCGGACAACGCCAAATTCCATTAGTGTATATAGAATTGTCATTTTGTATTTTCCATTTATCAACGATAATGTATAACTGAAACCTGTTGTTGCTAAACATTCTTTTGAAATGCAATGTTCGTTCATTTTACACTCTCCTTTTAGTAAGTATATAACAATAATGTGCGTACTTGATTAAAAGATAATTCTTGTTATGATTATAATATGGAGTAACACGGAAGTCAACGTGTTACTCAAATTATAAAATAGATTGGAGATTGCGAAATGAGTAAAAAAATTGTAGTAATCACTGGAAGTCCGCGCAAAAAGGGAAACAGTTTAAGTATGACGGAAGCATTTGTTGAAGCGGCGGCTAAAAATGGGCATTCCGTTATAAGGTTCGATGCGGCGCAAAGCAATGTTGGGGGCTGCCACGCTTGTGAAACCTGCTACCATTCGGGCAAAGCTTGCAGTTTTGATGATGATTTTAATAAAATTGCAACGGATATTTTTCAAGCAGATATGATTGTTTTCTCAATGCCTGTCTATTGGTATTCCATTCCCGCGCAAATTAAATGCGTGATTGATAAATTATTTTCTTTTGTAGTAGGAGGTAAAGATATAGCAGGGAAAGATTGTGCCTTGATTGCTTGTTGTGAAGAAGATGATATGTCTGTTTTTGATGGTGTCCGTATCCCGATTGAGCGTTCAGCGGCTTTACTGAAATGGAATATGGTAGGCGAGGTACTTGTGCCTGGAGTGTTAAATGTTGGTGATATTGAAAAAACGGACGGTTGCAAAAAGGCTATCGCTCTTGCAGAAAGCATATAAGAAAAGAGGTTGGGTATATGAGCAAAAAAATAATAATATTGAATGGAAGTCCACGTAAAAAAGGAAATACAGCTACATTAACAGCTGCATTTAAGAAAGGGGCAGAAAAAGCAGGAAATCAGGTTACAGAATTCTTCCTTGGAGAAATGAATATCAATGGCTGCAAAGGATGTTTCGGCGGTGGTAAAGATTGCAACAGTCCCTGTGTGCAGAAGGATGGTATGGAAATAATTTATCCAGTTTATCGTGAAGCGGATATTGTAATTCTTGCATCACCTTTATATTATTGGACAATTAGCGGGCAATTAAAAACTGCATTTGACAGGCTGTTTGCTGTTGCGGAATGTGACCCTAATTATCGAAATCCTAAAAAGGATATGGTTTTGATTATGGCGGCAGAAGGGTATGGTTTTGAAGAAAGCGAATATTGGTATGACCGCCTTGAAAAGCACCTTGGATGGAAGAACATAGGAAAGGTTCTTTGCGGCGGGGTTATGAATGTTGGTGATATTTCAGAAAACGAAAAATTGAATGAAGCATATCAGCTTGGTGTATCCATTCAATAAAATCTGAAAATGAATAAAGGCGCTTCTTGGCTGTTATGTCCTGTTTGCGGCGGAAAAACCCGTGACAGAATAAGAAAAGATACAGTTTTGAAGAACTATCCTCTCTACTGTCCAAAGTGCAAGAAGAAAACGCTGATTGAAGTGAAAAATCTACATACAGCAGTCATCATAGAGCCAGACACATAGATGCGGAGCCGATGGACAAGTGAGCAATCATCACAGTTCGTTGGCTCTATTTTATTTCATAAGGATTTAAGGCGAACGCCCACCATATAGAAAACGGTGTTTTGGTGGGCTGACTTGCTATGCCCAAAAAACTTGACAGACACTCTCCAGACATGTTTAGAAGTTTGGGGAGATTTTTAATGCTCTTTTTTCGGGCAGTTATTTATTTGTTCATACAAAACAGTGTTTATCTGTACATAGTATATTGGGGATTGGCGGAAAGCCAGTTAAAAAAGTCCCTGCTTATGCAACGCTGCTTCTCACCATGAAACCAGAAGTAGAATCTCTGTTAAATAGAATTATAATTTTTTATAACCGTAAAGGTCGCAGAGGCTTTGCTGTTGCCGGATAAGGATGTTTTTATGTAGGGTACGGTGCAAATCCGTAAAAAGGATTGCGCCGTATCATTTTGTTATGCTGCAAATTTGAAGTCCTGCGGGTTATTCCGTATTTCTTCCATCGTAGCAAGGATTTCTTCTTCGGTAGGAATGTCTGTCATCCCTACCGCCGTAAAGTAGATGTCCACTTTGACATGGCTGTGACAGCTGGATTTTTCAGAATGAATCATCCGGTTTTACAGACAAAGGGACTTTGCAAGACATATATTGTGAACAAACATCAGAACAATGTGTTGAAAAACGTCGATTTGACAATCGGCGAGGGCGAAATGGGTTTTATTTTTCAGCATCTGTACATGATGAAAAATCTCTCGGTACTTGATAATATCATTTTTCCTGCGGTAAAGTCCAAAAAGAATATGGTGAGCCGCAGGCAGACCGAGGAGCGCGGCAGAGCGCTCATGCAAAAGCTCGGCATTGACAATGTACGCGGCAATGATATTAACGAGGTGTCGGGCGGACAGCTTCAGAGGGCTTGCATCTGCCGCAGTATGATAAACAATCCCAAGATGATTTTTGCCGACGAGCCGACAGGCGCATTAAACCGTGCAAGCTCTGAAGAGGTCATGAACGAGCTGCTCTCCCTCAACCGTGCCGGTACGACGATTATGTGCGTGATCCACGATTCAAAGGTTGCCGCCAAGTGCAGCAGGGTACTTTACATTGTGGACGGCGGTATTGTCGGTGAAAAAGAAATGGGACATTTTGGCGGCGGTGACAAGGAGTTTCGTGACCGTGAAAGAGAACTGAATAACTGGCTTATGGAACAGGGCTGGTAATGCTTGCAGAATCTTAGCTGATAAGGTATTTCTTGTGGGAGCAAAAAACCGAAACGAAGGCATTTACCGTGTTGAAGCCAAGCGGCTTGCAGATGAGATAGCGGAAACAGGCAATTATGACCTTGAAAAATATCCCCACATTACGGGGGTGTTCAAGGCTGATGATGGCGAACTGTACAACTCCGATGAGCATTATCTGATTATAGAAGCAGGGGGAGGCTTTCTTAAGCGTTATCATCAAGAGGCCAGATGCGAGATATGCGCCCCAGCTTGCCATGGCGGGAACGGAGCTTGCCATTCAGAAATATGATGACTGCATTCTTTCCTGCGACCCCGACCGTCTTGCAGAGTGCCTGCAAAATCTGATTGAAAATGCAATCAAATACGGTGACGGCAGACGAATTGAGCTTAGCTTTGATAAAATGGATGCTTTTGTATAACGCTTGTTGTTAAAATGGCGTAAGGTTCCGTATATGTTATTGGTTCAAAAGCAGACTAAACATCAAGGGCATCTTCACAGAAAAGATGGTTCTGAATGAAATCGCCAATCCCCCATCTATGCGGGGGAGAATGGAGTAAAATGAAGGAGCAAATTAGGGAAGGACGAGTATTTAACGGATACTGGCAGAAGAACTTTGTGTTTCTGTCTATACGAAGTATATAGATGAATGGCGATATGCTTTAAAATTATTTTAATACAAAAAAATAAGATAATTGACAAATTATTACTTTTATAATAAACTTTATTTCATAAAGTATACAGATGTTATAATAGATATCTGGCAGTATTCCAAACTTTGTTTTGCCTGGGAGCTTTTAAAGCCGGGGAGATAAGGAAGTTTTTGGGATGCCTGATATAAAATAACCGTAAATGCCGGGTAAGCCATGGATTTCCTGGCGTATACTTTTGAAGGAGGGGATGTGCCGGAAAGAGTAAATCAGATGGAGTGAAGTTACTAATGAAGAAAAGTCAGATTATGGGGAGGTATAGTTTATGAACAAATGCAAATTGAAATCATTAAAGAAAGTGACATGTCTGATAGCGGCGTGCGCTGTTAGTTTGCAGCTATTTGGCATTACAGCGTTTGCAGCGCAGGAGACAACATCATGGTCTTTATATTATAATCCCAGCGGACCGCCTGCTGAAAATTTAACTTCATGGAGCAGAGCAATGATTGCATATGGAACGACATCATATTTTAATGTTAGCAGTATAGCGAATGGTGCTTCAGTCAGAATTAACGTTCCTAATGCCATCAGCGGAAGCGGCAGAGTATTCAGTTCCAGAGTTACCAATCATTCAATACGTGTATCTCGAGGGCTCACTTATACATATACCGTGAAGTTTGTAAATTATCCAAGCAATCCGGGCAGAGCAAGCGGTAGTATAAAACATTAATATTTATTTTGCAAGGGGTTCGGATTATGATAGAACCCCTTGCAGTTATTACATAGTATCGAGGTGATGTTATGAAAAGGGTGGAAATATTTCTTGCGGTATTGTGCGTCGCGGTCTTTTTCTGTGCCTGCCAGGAGGCACCCCAGGAAGTAAAAGAGAATATGAAGGAGTATGGGGACAATCCTCAGTTGGAATCCTCGGAAATCACTTATTGTTCTGTGGACGAAATGAAGCAGGAGAAACTGCCGGAAATCAACGGGAGCAATTTAAGTTTTCCCGAATATATAGATTTCTCAGAGATAGAGGGCGTGGAGATTCTGCATCTGTCACTTGAAAAGGATTTCCTGAATGAAGGAAATGTCAAAAAATATATGGAATTATTTGAAGGTAATCTGAATGAAATTAAAAGTGAGAAAAAATCAGATGAAACGGGTTTTGGAGGAGGTATCATTGAATATGAAAATGAAGAGGAACAGAAATATATATCAATATTAGAGAATGGCGGCATGGTTCGTATGGCAGATTTGTCTTATACCTATTTTCCTAATAAAATAGAGCATAAGTACCAAATAGATAAAGAAGATATATCGAATGTAAATGTGCTTTTGAAGGATAAAGAAGTAAATCTTGATGATTTATGCAAAAGCACAGAAGAGTGGATGCAAGAAAATTTTCCGATAAAGGGCATCCGGTATAAAGTTTCAGATGCGTTTGTCAGGAAAATGGACGATACAGACGCAAGGAAAGTTTCCATGTGTGCAGAGTACGAGTATAAAGGAATCCGTCTGGATGATCATACGATGCCTCAGATGGAAGAAAATTGGGATTTGAGTACGAAATGCGTGACGACAAACCTTGTAGTCCAGCTGGAATATGATGCCGCAAATATTCCCTCCTTTTTTTCGAGAAATGAAGGTTTTGTCATAGACTCAACGGAAAAAGTTGAGAAAGTGGTTGATTTTGAAAGTGCCGTGAGGATTGTCAATGAAACGTTGTCTGGGTTTGGAACTTTTAAAATTACAGAAGTCTGCCCATTATATGCACTATATGTAGAAGAGGACTATAACATGCCGGGAGCCAGGATTAATGCTAGACCTGTTTATGCATTTTTGGTGCAGGCACCAGGGGAAGATCCAGGCATGGGGATACTAAAATTTGGAACTTGTAAGAATTTTTTTCTTGTAGATATGGTTACCGGGGAACTAGTGACGGATTCTGATATAGGACGGAGCGGCTGATATGAAGGTTAAGAAAAAGATGCCTTATTATATTCTGGGGATTGTGGCAATTTTTGTTTTATTCCTTCTGGGACCGCTGTATCATAAAGATGGGGATGGGAGCGTTTCAGTAATTACGGGAATCCTAAGGCTTCCAAGGGAGGCGCTGCGGGGATTTGCTGCACGCGATGTGTTTCTGGCTGGCAGGACAAGCTGGATGTATACACTTTTGCCAGTGGCTGCGGCTATTCCTTCTGCATCCTATATTTATGAAGAGCTTAAAAGTAGGTTTTATATGGGTGTGCAAATGCGCAAAGGAAAGTACAGATATGTGTATTCAGGTTTTTTATATTCTGCTGTAAGCGGCGGAGCGGCAGTGGCAGTAGGTCTTGCCGTGTATGCGGCGGCAGTCTGCATGATCTTTCCGGTGAATCCTGCAGGAGGTGATGCAGGCGTGGAAATGAACACGGCACAATTTGTAATTTGTATGCTGGCTAAAATTCTGTATCTGGCAGCGTATGGGATGGCTATGTCTGCGTTTGCTTCCTTTATGGTCTGTCTGTACCAGAATCTGTATGTTGATTTGAGTATATTGTTTATTGCCGCATATTTATTGAGGGAAACAGCCATGAGAGAGAATTTTGCCTTTCCGCTGTTTTTGACAGGGATTTTGGCGGTTTTGTATGGCGTAATGTGGAAATTCAGGAGTGAGCGGATATGAAAAATATTCAGATAAAAAATATTGCCCTGACAGCGGGAAGTGAATATATTCGCTGGCTGGTGAATCCGAAAATTCTGCTTTTAGCAGTGGTAATCCTACCTCTGCGTGATGTTGTGATTATGCCAATGCTTAAAGCGGCAGAAAAGATGGACAGCCCGGTGAATCTGTTAGAGCCATGCATTGCAACAGCGAATTCATGGCTGGGGCTTCTTCTTATGGCTTTGGTATATATGGTTTTTATGTCTTCGTTTCCTACGATGGATGGCAACATGCTTTTTTACATAGCGCGCATGGGGAGAAGGAACTGGATACTGGGAGAGATGCTGTTTCAGTTTATGGCAGTTGTTACCTATAATTTTATTATCATTGCGGCATCTGTGGCACAGGTGGCCGCAGATGCTTTCCTTGCCAATGGCTGGAGCCTGGCAGTGACAGATTATGACGGGCTTTATGGTGTAGTGGGAGGGTTTAAGATGGCGGAGATTATTCCTCCGAATCTGTATTTCCAAATGTCCCCCATGAAAGCATTTTTACTGTCGTATGGTTTGATATCGTTATTTTTGCTGTGGTGCGGTTTCATATTTTTAGCGGGCTGTTTATATCAAAAGCGGCTTTTGCTGTTCTTACTGCAGGTACTGCATATTACGGTGGGATGCGGGCTGATTTTGATACGGAGCCGGGGCATGTGGCTTTTTCCAGTGAGCCATTCCATGCTGGCGTGCCATTACCGGAAATATTTTAGGGAGTATATGTTTGCGCCATGGTGGTCGCTGGCGTTGTTTGTGCTGGCTGTGCTGCTGCTTATGGCGCTTATGTATAGGAAGGCGCGGAAGGTAAGCCTTGATATGATAGGAGGGGATGTACTGCCATGATTTATGTGAGAGATGTATCACTTACAATAAATAAGCATCAGATTCTTAAAAATGTTTCCATAGAAGCCAGAAGCGGCGAGGCTGTGGGGCTGGTGGGAGGAAATGGTTCTGGTAAGACAATGCTGATGAAATGCATTTGTGGATTTAACAGTATGTTTACCGGAGAAATTGAAGTTTTGGGTGACAGGATTGGGAAGGATGCAGAATTTCCAAAAAACACAGGATTTATTATTGAAACCCCAGGGTTTATGCTGTATTTGAGCGGTTATGAGAACCTGAAACTTCTGGCAGGAATCCGTAAAAAAATTGGCAGGGATGAGATGGCGGCTTATATGGAACTGACAGGACTGGATATTGGTGACCATAAGAAAGTAAAGAAGTATTCTCTTGGCATGAGGCAGCGCTTGGGACTGGCACAGGCGTTGATGGAAGAACCAGACATATTGGTATTGGATGAGCCGTTTAATGGGTTGGATCGGCAGATGGCGGAAAAGATGCGTAATGTCCTGAACAGAGAGAAAGAGAAAGGAAAGACAATTTTACTAGCGTCTCATAATCAGAAGGATATTGAATGTATCTGTGACCGTACCTATGAGATAGATGGTGGAAGGATTATCAGGTAAGGAAACGGATTCAGCGGCCATTCGGCTTTTTATGGCACTGTTTCTCCTATTATGATAGAATCTTTTTGTAATGCTGGCATAAAAAAGCCAGAGACAGGAGGAAAAGCTATGTTATATACAGAGGAACAGAAGTTGGAACTGGAACAGATTATTGAAGTATTTCAAGATTACCTGGAGAACAGCCCGTACTTGGATTTGGTATGGTCGGATAAGGTGGGGTATGTGCTGCTGAAAATCAGCACAGAACATCGCCATTTGGAGGGTGAATCCCTTGTTATTGATGATGGAGAAACCTTATGCCAGGAACTTTTTTCAGAGATTGTGACAGATGTGCTGCAGTATTTTGGAAACGACCATTGCAGCAAAGCAGTGGATTCCTTAGAAGCGGAAGAGATTGCAAGGAAATTTCAGCCGTATCTGGATCGGCTCCCGCAGTACAAGAAAATTGCAGAAGCATGTTACGGCATAGAAAAAGGGTGTAGAAATGCAGAATAATTGCAGAGAGTTTGTGATATTAATTCTTTCTGGAAGGCATGGATATCCATGCCTGCAAAGGTTGTTTTGGCGGTGTAATGGCTGTCAGAGATATTGAGGGAAATGGCTTGTTTTGAAGAATGGTATATCCAATGAGGATAAATCTATGTTTGTATTTATTCTTACTGCTGCAATGCAGGTAGCATTTTTAGGAAGTGAAACAGCCCAATAATTACTTGGATATGATTTTGCGAAAGCTGACGATAGAGCCGCATATATCGGTAAAATGGCCGGTAAGATTGATGAATAAGAAAATAGGAATGTATGGCTCTGCTGTTAATTGCATTGCGGTAATCTGCTTTGCGCTGTCTATGTTAGTGGGATTTGATTATGGCAGTTACTTTTCTTCTATGTTCATTTCGCTTAGTTTTGTACCAATGATGTGCGGATATGCTTATTTTGCCGAAAAGGGAACTAAATTAGCGGGCTATGTTTCAGTGGCTTTTTCCGCTATATATACAACCATCATATTATTAGTTTATTTTGCACAGCTAACGACTGTCCGGCTAAATGAATTGACACAGCAAGCGGCCGTACTTCTTGATTTTCAGAAATGCGGATTGCTGTTCAACTATGACTTACTGGGCTATGCTGTCATGTCATTAGCTACTTTTTTTGCAGGATTGACAGTGACATCACGGATGAAAGCAGACCGATGGTTAAAATATCTGCTCATGATACACGGGGGCTTTTTTATATCTTGTATGATTGCTCCGATGCTTGGGGGGTTCAGAGCGGACAGCCCGACATGGATAGGTATTGCGGTCTTGGGATTTTGGCGTTTCTATTTTTGCCCTATCAGTATTTTATCGTATTTGCATTTTTCTAATTGCAAGGAATGAGGTTTACAATGAGAAAAATAAAATGGAAATTCTGCCCTGTCTGCCCATGGCTTATGCAGCCAAGCCAGAAAAGCAAATATCAATTATTGAATAACCACCTCTCTTTTTTGTGCAAGAATTGAGAGGAAAAGTCTAAGAATAAACCTTATAATAAAGGACGAATTGATGTCCATAAAGCACAATATGTGCGGATAAGGAGGTATCTCATGGAATGGGTTGAAAGATTAAACCAAAGCATGAATTATATTGAGGAACATTTGACAGGTGAAATTGACTATGAACAGCTTGGACGGATTGCCTGCTGCTCCACCTATCACTATCAGAGGATGTTTACTTATATGGCGGGCATTACTCTGGCAGAGTATATCCGAAGAAGAAAAATGTCTTTAGCGGCGGTAGACTTGCAGGGTGGGGATGAACGGATTATTGATATTGCAGAGAAGTACGGCTATCGCTCTCCGACTGCATTTAACAGGGCGTTTCAGTCTTTTCATGGCATAACCCCATCGTCCGTGAAAGATGAGGGCGTATCCGTGAAATCTTTTTCCCCCATTGTGTTTAGAATTGCCGTGAAAGGAGCGACAGAAATGAATTATAGAATCGAGGCAAAAGAAGCGTTCCGTATTATTGGCGTATCTGCGCCGCTTGATAAGGAAATTGAAAATAACTTTATGGTTGTGCCTAAGATGTGGCAGGACTTGTCTGTAAATGGAACCATACAGAAATTGGCAGGAATGATGGATACGCCGCCAATGGCGCTTTTAGGCGTGAGTGCCTGCAATGATGAAGAACAATGGAAATATTTTATTGCCGTTTCCAGTACAAAAACAAGCAATGAATTTGAAGAGTATACCGTGCCAGCATCTACTTGGGCAATCTTTTCGGGAACGGGTACAAATCAGTCCATACAAGAATTGGAGCAAAGGATTATAACGGAGTGGCTTCCGACTTCTGGATATGAATATGCCAACGCTCCTGATATTGAGGTTTACTTAAATCCAGACCCACAGAACGCACAATATGAAGTATGGATACCCGTATCAAAGAAAAAGGGATAACGGAGGCACTTATGGACGAGAAATTTAATATGTTTATGAAAACGGTTGATGAGCGTTTCCGTAGTTTTGTAAACCAAATCAACGAGTATCTGACGGGGAATGGATGTAAGCGAGACATTAAATTGCAAAAAAGCGGCTATATTGTGTCCTATGTGATAAACAGCAGCGAAAGGACTTTGGCAACATTTGTGTCCCGGAAAACGGGGATGAAGCTTCGCGTTTATCCCCAACATATACAAGAATACCAGGGCTTTCTTGACACGCTGCCCGAAAAGGTAAAAAGGAAATAAAGAAAGCGTCCGTCTGTAAACGGCTTATCAATCCGGATGACTGTAATCCGAAATGTGTAATGGGATTTACCTTTATGTTGGATGGAGAGCAGTATCAGAAATGCCGTTACATGGCGTTTCAGCTTACATTGCATGAGGAAAACAATCCATATATAAAGCAGTTTTTAGAGAAAGAATTCAAAGTCATGCAAGGGTTTGAAGCGAAAGCGCAGGGCTGAACAACAGAGCAGTAAATCAGAATTTGAAACACACGGATTTATGAGCGTTATTGCTCTCCGTAGGTTATCAATAAAATTTCCCCAAAAAACTTGAAAATAAAGGATTTAGCGCAATGTGTCCGCCCTGTCCCTTTAGGACGTAAAGGGACAGATAAGCTTAAATTTATAAACACTAGAGGAAAATCATTGCGGAAACATCTGGGGAACAGAGAGGGCAATCTCCATATCTTCCTTAGGTTTTATCTGGAAGACAATACGCCAGTGTACCACGGGGATTGGCTCAAAATGCAGTGCAGAAGCTGCCTTCTGAGAGCCGGGGGTGTCCAATGTACCGGCGATGAAAACTGATGTAGGGCCGTCAGAACCGTCGGTTTCGCGGTCTGTGCCTGCCGGCCTTGCCGGTTCGCTTTCAGCACAGTCCCGGATGGTTATCAGATTATGGCCGGTTTCCGGTGATATATGGTAAGTCAGTTCCTGGTAGTGTTCAGGGTAAATCATGTTATCCTCCAGGGTGTTTCCGAAGTCCGCGCGGCTCTGCCTGCACCCATGAAGCGTCAGGGTGTATTCCTTGCCGGTTCTTGGGTGAGCGGTCTTTATCGTTGTCGGTATATTAGTTTCGTAGAAAGCGTTTGTAGAAAAATGTCTTGTGGTGACAGAAATCCGATCTGCCTGGAACGTTAGGGAGATGTTCTGTGGTGACAGAATCGGGGATTCTGCCCAGTCAAATGAAAACCGTGAAAATTGCCAGCAGCAATCCCTGTCACGATTGTAAGCTTCCATCAGTTTCTCTGCGTTGCTGCTATTTTCCCAGCCCATTGTATCGTCATCGTTCTCCTGACCCTCTGTGTCGTCATCTTTTTCCTGACCATCTGTATTGTCATCGTTTTCCCAATCCTCTGCGGAAGCTTCTGCGCGGAGTACTTCTGGCGGATACCAGCCCAGACTGCTGCTCATGCCATTTTGCAGTGATGTGCCGTCCAGCCTCATTTCAATTTGAAATTCTCGGCCGGATGGATTTTCAGCCCGAAATTGTTCAAAGTTTTCTGATGTTTCCAGGGAAAGCCTCCTTTCTGCGGGCCATTTTTTTAAAAAGAAAATCATGTCTTCCGCGGGGACTTTGGCACATATGTCCAAAGCGGCCCCAGCCTTGCCTACATGAACGGCAGGGATGAACATTTCCTGGCCTTCCCAGAGAAAGGTTTTGTTGATTGGTATGGGAGTCAGCTTGGCTCCGCGACCGGCTTTCGAATGTATGCTTTCGTTATGGTAAAGATTCAATGTAGGTTCCTCCTTCATGAAAAAACGGTTTATTCCCATGAGCAATGACCCAAACAGCCATGCTTGCGCAGATATTTGGTGAATGCCGTGCGCTTGGTTGCGTTTTCTTTTATACTCGATTTTACAATATTTTAAGAATTTTATCCACAAAATTTTATTTGTTTCTCACATAAATCTGATATACTGGAAATTGAGGAGCTATGGCGCTTTTTATCAGGGCGGATAAAGTTTCTTGGAGTGTTTGTGAACGGGGATGTTCAGAGATGCTCCAGTGTAAGGAGGAAGAGATATTTTATGACAGATCAGGAATACTATACATTTATACAGCCATATGAGGATGCCAAGGAGGTTCTGCTTGCCAGGCTACATGTGTTGGAACATAATTTGTATGAAGCTTCGGCTGGCCAGCCAATCCACAACATTCAGAGCCGGATTAAGGAGAAAGGCAGCATAGAAGACAAACTGAGGAAAAAAGAGAAAGAACCTACAGTGATGAACGCTAAGGATTATCTGCAGGATATTGCAGGCGTGCGGGTTATTTGTTATTTTGCAGATGACATTTATAACCTGGTAGATGTATTGAAACGGCAGGCGGATTTAATCGTTGTCCGTGAGAGCGATTACATAAGCAGGCCGAAGCCCAACGGTTACCGTAGTTACCATGTGATTGTGGGAATTCCGGTGTACTGCATGGACGGTATGGAGTATTTTCCGGTGGAAATACAGTTCCGAACCATGTCCATGGATTTCTGGGCAAGCATGGAGCATCGGATTTTGTATAAGAAGCAGGAAGAATCGGGTAGGAAGAGGCTGGCTGAGGAATTGAAAGATTATGCCAATACGCTGGTGGAAATCGAGGAGCATCTGTTCCATGCCATGGAATCGGCAGTTAAAGTATAGGGACTGGGCGGTTATCGGAAATGCCTGAAAGGACGTCAGCCGCAAATTCCCGGATTTCAACTCCCAGGAGTTGGCTTCCAGGGAGTTGTTTTTCAAGCAGGCTACGCACACACATAAGCTGGCAGTAGATTCTTGCAGAGGGATTGCCGTCATTCATTTCCCATACGCAGCCAGCCGCTCGACAAGTGTCTGTCTTGCCATATATCTGTAGCTTGCCAGCGGCAGGAGGACGCCCAATGCGGCGAAAATGGGAATTGCCGCCAGCAGCGGCAGCAGTGTAAAATGGTAGCGAAAGAACCAGAACATGCTGCTGGCGGTATTGCCAAGCAATGGCGAGGCAAAAAAGCTCAGCACGGCGGAAGCTAGGATGGCGAGTATGCCATAAAATAGCCCTTCGCAAATCAGCATCTGTTTTAGCTGGCGTGCGGTCATGCCGATTGACTGCAGCATAGCGGACTTTTTTGCGTGCGCAAATTGAGGTGAGGATACGCATGGCACGACTTCATAGGAAATATCCTGGTAGTTTTTTGCTGTTACAGTAATTTCTCCATCATAGGATTCGAGTTGTTCTTCCGGGATGACCTCTCCCGTCTTGCTGTCGGAATATTCCCAATCTTGGGATCTGTTCCGGAGAAATGCTCCCGGTATAAATCTTCTGTCACATAAGCGGCGTCACCTAAAATAAAGTCCGAAACGACCCATTTGTCCAAGAATTTTTCCATATCAAATCCAGTTGCGAGGGTATAGGTTTCCTGCAGCAGTACGACGGCCAGAGTTAGGGAAGCAGCTACCAGGATTGTCTTTAGCAGGCCGTAAAAGAGGATGTTTCCGCTGACATATATTTGGAAAATATTATAGATAATCAGCTAGCCGGTCAGGACAATCAGCAATGCCAGGAGGGCTGTGCCGGCAGCTGTCCCCCGATCGCGGTTTGCCGACATCTGTGCCGCGGTATATCCCCGGTTGACTCCAATGCCGATATAATTTTTGCTATAAGGGTCGTCGGCCTGAAAGCCGTTGTACAGTGTTTTGTCGTCTTCCGCAATAATAATTTATTTCATTTCCGGTTACCTCCGGGTATGCGTTGTTTGTAAAATATTGTGCCGGGATAGGGCGGTTTTTACAAGCGTCCGGGTGTTTGCGTTTCGTGTCTGGTTTGTGTATAATGGTAAGAAAGTCACGGAAGCAGGAGGGATTTTATTGAAGGGCCATTTTTTTCATAGAGAAGAGCTGGAATATATTTTGGATTGTGCGCTGAACAAGACTCTGGGAGAAGTTGATGAAAAACATGTATTTGACAAGACGAAGCGCAACCCGAAAATAACCGGCATTGCGGGTGACGTCATTGAGCAGTCAGTGTTAGGTTTCCCGGCAGATAACCTGCAGAGGCCTGATTTGGATGTCGGCGGCGTGGCCACTGAACTGAAAACGACAGGCATCCGCCTGTCAAAGAAAGATAATAAAAAATATGAAGCAAAGGAGCCAATGTCAATCACGGCAGTATCGCCTGGCCGGATTGTCTCTGAGCAATTCCCGACATCAAAATTCTGGCATAAGCTGCAGCATATGCTTCTGGTGTATTATCATTATGCCTCGGCAAAGACTGTGAAAGCAGCAGAGTATGCAGATTTTTATATCCGGGGGTATGAATTCCATGAATTTGATGAAGCGGATGAAGCCATTCTCAGGAATGATTGGGAATTAGTGCGGGATTTCATCTTGGAAATCCAACGTACCTTTGCTGAGCCGGAAAGCCAGTACCCACGTCTTTCGTCTGAATTGAGGGATAAGCTGGCATATATCGATACGGCGCCGAAATGGCCCAATCCTCCAAGGTTCCGCCTGAAAAGGCAAGTCGTGACTGATATCGTGCAGAAACATTTTGGCAATAAGCTGGAGCAGCTGCCAGGGCGTTACAGCGGTTATAAAGATATTGACCGTAAATGCCGCGCCATAACGGAGCAGGATGCAGGAAAGACTGTAGAAGAACTGGTGGCACAATATGGGATTGTGGTTAAAAATATAGGTAAATTGTCTAAGTCAATCAATGAGACGGTGATTGTTAAAATGTTTGGAGGGCAGTCGAAGAAACTCAACCAGATTGAACTGTTCCGCAGGTTTGGAATCGTTGGCAAGTCAATTACCATAACGCGGGAAGGAAACAGGACGGAAGATACAAAGTTATTTGCAATAGATTTTGACGAGTGGACAGATAGGGATATTGTATTTGAAGAATCAAGAGCATATGAGTATTTTGCCAACTACCAGCTGCTGTGCATGTTGTTCGAAGAACCCTCCAAAGAGGCTTCGTTAAATGAGAATAAGTTTGTGGGGTTTAAACGTCTTACATTTAGTGAAGATTTTATCCAAAGAGAGGTCAGAGGGATCTGGGAGAAAGTCAGGGGTCTTGTATGGGAGGGAAGGCTGGCAGAGACAGTTTCCCGCGATAAAGAGGGAAGGGCTATTGTCAATAAGAAGACCGGCACTGTCCGGACGAGCCTTAATTTCCCGAAATCAAAAGAAAATACCGTCTTTGTAAGGGGGGGAGGGATTGACGCGAGCGTTAAGACAGAGCAGGTCAATGGCATAAACATGTATAAACAGTTTGTCTGGATAAAAGGTTCCTATATCGTGGATATGCTCAAAGGGCTGCCCTTGCTGTAAGCATGGGGAAAGGGAATCTGTGCCTGCTGTCCAGGCTTTTGCCGGATGTACATAGTTAAGGAAGATGCAGAAACTGTACATGTAATTCTGATTATGTAATAAGGTCGCAAACGCTTATGGGTATAAGAAACGGAAAGGAGTTTTTTTCGTGGAAAAAACAGTTTGTGAGTTGTTTGCCGGGGTCGGAGGGTTCCGGTTAGGGTTAGAGCGGGCGTCGAAAGATTGGCAGACCGTATGGTTTTCACAATGGGAGCCGAATAGGAAGGCGCAGTGGGCGCATGAGTGCTATGTATCCCATTGGGGGGATGTGGATGAATATACAGGCATAGATATTGGGAAAGTAGATAAAAGTATGATACCAGATCACAATTTACTGGTGGGAGGATTTCCATGTCAGGACTATTCTGTTGCCCGCCCGCTTTCTGATTCCACGGGACTGGAAGGGAAAAAGGGAGTGCTGTGGTGGCAGATCAGGGATACGCTCCAGGAAAAGAACGCCCCGTTTGTCCTTCTGGAAAATGTGGACAGGCTGCTGAAATCCCCTGCCTCCCAAAGAGGCCGTGACTTTGGCGTGATGTTGGCCTGTTTTGCCGATTTGGGCTATTCGGTGGAGTGGCGGGTCATTAACGCGGCTGATTATGGGGCTGGGCAGAGGCGAAGAAGGGTATTTATCTTTGCTTACCGTAACCATACGGTATATGGGGAGAAAAGTGCAGGACAAGAACCTAAGGTTATCTTGGAAAAAGATGGTTTTTTTGCACAGACATTTCCTGTCAGGGAGATAGAAGCGGTATCAGAAAAGAAAATACCATATGATGATATTGTGAGCGTGTCAGAAAATTTTGCATTTCCATTTGAGAATGCCGGTTACATGACAGAGGGGAAACTATATACGGCAAAGACGGAACCTATATATGAAGAGCCTATACCGCTGAAAGATTTACTGGAAGAAAATGTGCCGGAGAGCTACTTTTTAAATGAGGATGTTTCTAAGTGGGAATATCTGAAAGGAGCAAAGAAGGTAAATCGAACCAGCAAAACGGGACATGAGTATATATTCAGCGAGGGGGCAATCGCGTTCCCGGATAATATCGATTCGCCTGCGAGGACTATGCTTACCTCAGAATCCAGTTTAAACAGGAGTACCCATGTGATAAGAGATCCTCAGAATGGAAGGTTAAGATTGATTACGCCGCTGGAAGCGGAACGGATACAAGGTTTTTCCGATAATTGGACAGATATGGGGATGCCCCAGAAATTTCGCTATTTCTGTATGGGCAATGCGTTAGTAGTATCATTAGTGACGCGTATGGGCATGACGTTAAATTTGATTTTTGAGCAAGAGCGTGATGCGTAAGTTTCCTTAGAGAAGAAAGGGGCAGTGGGATGAAGCTGAAAAACGTACTGATTGCAGTTGCGGATATAGAGAAATCAATCAAATTTTATAAAGAGTTATTTGGCCTGGACGTCATTCTTGACAATGATGGCAACGTTATCCTCACAGAGGGGCTTGTCCTCCAGGATAGAAAGATATGGGAGAAGTTCCTGGGTAAGGGAGTCATTCCCAGGAACAACGCCAGCGAGCTGTATTTTGAGGAAAAAGATATCGAAGCATTTGCAGAAAAACTCAACAATTATCATGAACCCATCCAGTATGCAAAGCGGCTGATGGAACATTCCTGGGGACAGAAAGTTATCAGGTTTTATGACCCTGACGGAAACCTCATAGAGGTTGGGACGCCGATGTGATGAAAAAGCGGCCGCGCATCGGAATCCAGCTATATTTGGCTGTGCAAAGTGCTTCCATCACGTTGTTATGGACACACTTTTGGTACTATGAAACGAAATAATGGGGAAACTCAAAAGTAGACGGGATATTGACAGTCCGGCTTCCAGCGTGTATAATGGCAGAAAACATATAAACCTATATGAATAGTATGAATATAAAAGCGAAAGGAGATTGCATGTATGGGAATGATAAAAGAAAGCGCACTCGAACTGATTGGGCAGACGCCGTTGTTGAGGATAAGCCGATATGCCAAAAAAGCAGACATAACGGGAGCTGAGGTTCTTGCAAAGCTCGAATATTTAAATCCGGCGGGTTCCGTCAAAGACCGCATCGCGTTGGCAATGATTGAAGATGCAGAAGAAAAAGGAATTTTACAAGAAGGGGCAACGATTATTGAGCCTACGAGCGGCAATACAGGGATTGGGCTTGCGGCAGTTGCCGCGGCAAAAGGATACCGGGCAATTCTTACCTTACCAGATACCATGAGCATGGAGAGGCGGAACCTCTTGAAAGCCTATGGTGCGGAATTAGTGCTGACCGAGGGGGCTGCGGGAATGAAAGGGGCCATTGCCAAGGCAGAGGAGCTGAAGGAGGAAATCGAAGGCTCCGTGATATTGGGGCAGTTTGTGAACGCGGCAAACCCAGCTATGCACAAGAAGACCACGGGGCCGGAAATCTGGGAGCAGACGGACGGCAAGATTGATATATTTATCGCAGGAGTAGGGACTGGGGGGACGATTACTGGTGTCGGGGAATATTTAAAAGAGCAAAATCCGCACATAAAGGTTGTAGCTGTTGAGCCGGCAGGGAGTCCGGTCCTCTCCAAGGGGACGGCGGGCGTCCATAAGATTCAGGGGATAGGCGCAGGCTTTGTGCCGGAAGTATTGGACACGAAAATTTATGATGAAATCATTACGGTGAAAAATGAGGATGCTTTTGCGGAGGGACGGGCGTTTGCAGTGAGCGAAGGCATCCTGGTAGGCATTTCTTCCGGTGCGGCTTTGAAGGCGGCGTCCGTCCTTGCGGGCAGGCCGGAGAATGCAGGAAAGACGATTGTCGTGCTGCTCCCGGATTCCGGGGACAGGTATCTGTCCACACCTTTGTTTTCTGAGTAAGATTCGGGTGTGAAAAGCCACCGTTTGACACCCGGATCCTGAGGAACGAAAAGCCCGGCGGGATATCCTTTCCTGCCGGGCTTTTCCTGTCCGTTTCCTGTCTGCGTGTCATGCCGTAAACATATCATCAATGATACAAGCCACTAGGCCATCCGCAGTTCGCCATCTCTCATCTTAAGAGCAACGTCAGCCGCTTCTGCAACTTCCATGTCATGGGTAACGATGATGACGCAGTATCCTTTTTCATGTGCGAGGCTGTACAGAATTTCAATGATATTCTGCGTGTTCGCGCCGTCGAGATTTCCGGTAGGCTCATCTCCCAGTATGATTTTCGCGTTGGATGCGAGGCTTCTGGCAATCGCTACGCGCTGCCTTTCTCCTCCTGAGAGCTTTGAAGGGAACCGCCCCATCTGTTCCTTCGTGATGCCTACGCCTTCCAGTAAGGCTTCCGCCCGTGGCCTGGCGTCTTTGGGTGTTATCCCGCACAGCTCCATAGGGAAACATACATTTTCCATGACGGTCATCAGAGGGAACAGGTGGAACGCCTGGAATATCATGGAGATGCTTTCACGGCGGTAGCGGTCAAGGTTCAGCCCGGCCAGGCTGTCTCCGTCGAAGGCGACCTCACCCTCTGTAGGGAGGTCAAGACCGGCGAGCAGGGAGAGAAGCGTGGATTTGCCAGATCCGGACGGGCCCACGATAGCGTAGACATTCCCCTCTTCAAATGTGCAGGAAATCCCTGAGACGGCAGCTCGCTGTGCATTCTTGTATTTATACGTTACATTTTCCAAAGATAATGTTGCCATAATTTCACTCCTTTTATTCTTTTACTTGCAATAGTTCTAATATCCGGTGTCTGGTTACTTGTATCGCGGCTGCGGACGCCCCGCAGATGCATCCAAGGAAATACAGCATCCAGCATGTGGCAAGGGTCTGCGTACTTCTGGCAAACAGCCCTGGGTTGGACAAGGCGAGCCCGGCGGCAACCAGGGTCAGCCCGGCGGCGCACAGCAGTATCTGTTCCAATACCAACATGCAGCGGGCACGTTTCTTGGTGACGCCAATGACACGCAGGAAGGCGGCTTCCTTGGCTGACTGCATGACGACCAGACCCGGGCCGAACAGCCCAATGAGGACAGCTGCGGCAACTGCGATGGGGAACAGTGATGCAAGTAAGTCGCGGACTCGTTTGATATTCTCAAGCGATTCCGAGTCGATGTGGAAAGAGGCCATAGGTGCGCTTATTTCCTGGCTTTCCATTTTCAGTTCCTCCAGCAGGCTGTTCAGCCCGACCAGCTTATCGTTGTCGCTCAGAGTGAATTCACTGTATGTGACCGGAAAAGAGTTGCCATAAATTTGTTCCAGACTTTCGTTCATTCCGGCAAAAATACTAGAGCTGATATTTTCTTCGCCGGAGTCTATAATCCCAGCGACTTTGTATGTGCCTGTTTTCTGTGCGATGGTTTCCGCGAATTGTTCTTCTTGGTCTTCGCATACTTCTTTTATGCTGTTATAAAAGTTTTCTGATATGAGACTTATCTCTTCGCCGGGCTGGATGCCGAATGAGTCTGCGAGTGTTTTTCCTACCAGGCACACCGCGCCGGTGCCGTTCAGGACAGAAATTTCATACCCTTTGGCGAAAGTAATCGTGTACTCGTCGGTCAGGTAACGGTTCAGGTCGTTCGTGGCAATCAACTGGGTGTGGAGTTCAGCATCATTCACACGTACTGCAAACTTATTAAAATAGTAAAAGTCTTTTATCAGGTCAGATTTTGCCAATTCTCCCATTGATGAGGAGGCAAACTCCGTTGCCCGGCCTTTCACGGGCGTGTTATGGTAAGCGTCTGAGAATGTAATCCTTGCTAACACAAACATGCCAATCCCGGCTGTCAGCACAGCCGCCAGGATGAAAGAAATTGCTGCTTTTCCGATACCGCGCCGTATATGGCGCAGGATATAGGCGCCGACCTGGCGTGCCGCGCCATATCTTCCATGCGGCGTTATCTTGTCCGCTTCGTAAATCCTTGCAAAATTGATTCCAGCCGGAACAGAGGAGGAATCGGTGACGCATACAGCGTCTCTTTTGGATGCGCCTGCCCGCAGCGTACCTTCCTGCAGCAATTCCAGCGGGGGGATTTTCTTCATCCTCCGCAGGAAAACCAGCGTGACCGCTGAGACAAACAAAAGCTCCGAAATAAGACAGAAAATAATTACGTCAACTGGCAGCTTTGCATCCAGGACATAGACATAGCCGCTGGGAGCGCTTTTGCCTGATATCCCTGCAAGCGCATGGGCAATCGTTTGGGACGCGTAACTGAGCCCGGCCGCGCCTCCGGCTGGAATGGCCAATACTGACAATAAAATCAAGGGCAGGGCAACCGAATTTCTGGCGGCATTGCCAGGTATCCCCAAAGTCCGCATGATAGCATAGGTTTTTTGGCTCCTGCCAATATAAAGGTATATTGACAGAACTAATGCAAGCGCAGCTCCGATGACATAGAGCATGGCGGACAGGAATGAAGCCAGCGAGCCTGTCTGGAAGTTGTTCTTCATACTTGACCAGCCTCCGTCAGAGAAACGTAAGCCCAGTCCCATTTCCGCAACCAGTGGTTCAGCCGCTTCATGGAACGCATCGATGTCTTGCGCGTTCTCTATAAAGACGCTGAACTCGCCCATCCGAGGTTCGTAGTCTTTTGGCACTTCGACAGGCAGAAGGGAAGACGGCACGAAAACGGTGCTGGGGCTGTAATTCCACCCGTCATCCTGTATATGTGTCGTATCCTGGTTTTCATATGCGCCAATAATTTCAAGTTCCGCAGTATCGATGTAATTGGAGGTTGTCTCTGAACCACTGGGCTTTGCTCCTAATAATGCGCTTTGAGGGAACAGCTTGTCGCCCAGTTCAATTGTGATTTTGTCACCTAGGGCCAGCTTGTTCGTCTTCAGGAAAAGCTCGCTCACGACGCAGGCGTCCGTATCCTCCGACGTCAGGGGACGTCCTTCGGTTATGATCATAGTGCGTTCATTATAGCGCGGGATTGCACGCATGTCTGAAGTATAAACGATATCGTAGATGTAATGCCCCTGGTTGATGGATTCAATGTTTTCTTTATAGAGTGCGAATTCTTCCGTTTCCAGGTAATCGTCGCCCAGTCCGTCTATAACGCGGAAAGCTTTGTCTTTAGGGATGCCTGCAGGGGATAAATCATAGTCGCCGTCAAAATTGGTGGCAGCGACAAGACATCTGCTCCCCTTTTCCAGTTTATCAAAAAATGCCTGAGGATAGGGGTTTTTCCCATCCGGGGTTTCGTCTGCAGTCAGGGCGGATAGTTCCAGCGATTCGTCGGGGGTGAATTCAATTTCACTAGCATGTAAGGTGATGTCATGGAATGAGAGGTATATGTAGTTTGGATTGTCTCTCATTTCATAGCCATCGTAAGTTGCTTCAAATATCATATCGCCTATCTCGTAAGAATTTATGGTGTCTGGAAGCCGCTTGTAATCCCCTATCAGCCCGGCGGTCATATATCTTGTGTCTGTCAGCGTGATGCCGGGCAGCGACGTGAATTCTTTCATCTGTTCGTTGCTGGGCCAGGGTTTGTCACCCAGGGAGATGCTGCTGTGCCACTCGACGCCGTCAATTATCCGTGAGAAAATAACAGGCGGGACACTGTTGTCCAGGGCGGCGACGCCGTTGTAAAAGCTTTTTGCCTTTGCCGACTCTCGTGTAGTTACGGCATAATCCGTGACACGTGAAAATAAGGCGAACGAGGCGGCTGCTATCAGCAGGAAAGTCAGAAGCGTTTTCAGCGGGGAACGCAGGAGTGTTTTTAATGCGGTAGATTTTCTCATAAGTATGCCTCCTAAAAATTTGTGGTACATTCTGTTAAGGTTTTTGCATTCTTGGTAATTATGGAAATTATTTACACATCCTTTCTATTAACTACACAGAAAATTTATTACTGTTAAAAATAGTATATGCTTGCAGCAGCCGAAAGTCAACAAAAATTTGATTTTTTCGGGGAAGGATATTATAATAGAGCTGTTTGGAAATATTTGAGTTTCCCCATTTTTTGTAATAACCGATATTTTAGTATCAAAAGGTTTTGCTGCCTTTGGCAGCATAGACATCTTGCACAAAAAGTGTCTGGAAAGCGAGCTTTCCGTAGCGCTTTTCTGTGCAAAGTGTTTCCATCACGTTGTGATGGAAACCTTTTGGTACTATGAATCTAAATAATGGGGAAACTCAAATGGCAAATACTATTGAAAAAGAGGTTGGATATCAGATTATGAAAAATAAGATTATAAAATTATTTGGCGCAGCCCTGGGGGCGTTTGCGGTATTCATGGCATTTGGCTGGTCTTTTTTTGAGATGACCGTCCGCTTCAAAGACAACAAAAAGCTGGCAAGGAAGAAATGGTTTGCGTTATCCCATACAAAGGTCAATCATCCAAGACATAAGTTTGAGAAAGAATATGAGGAGGGCAAAGCATGGTGCGCGCAACAGGATATGCTGGACTGTTATATCACCAGCGCAGATGGGCTGACGCTGCACGCGTCCTATCTTCCGGCGGAGGATGCCAAGCGTTTTGTCTTGCTTAGCCATGGTTATAAGGGCAGCGGCTTCGGGGACTTTGCGTATACGTCCCGTTTCCTGCACGAGAATGGCTGCAATCTGCTGTTTATTGATCAGAGGTGCTGCGGCGCGAGCGAAGGGGAATGCATCACGTTCGGGGCGAAAGAGAAATATGATGTGCAAAGGTGGGCCTATTATATTGCCCGGCAGAATAAAGAAAAGCTTCCGATATACCTATATGGGGAATCCATGGGAGCGGCTTCGGTGCTTATGGCTTCCGGGTATAAGCTGCCGCGGGAGGTGAAGGGCCTGATTTCAGATTGTGGATTCCGTTCGATGAAGGGCCAGATTCAGGATATGGCGGCGAACTGGTTCCATCTGCACTGGATTGGGCTGCTTCTGTTCCGGCTGAATCTGTTCTGCGCGCTCTTTGCAGGATTCCATATGAAGGATGCGGATACGGCGGAGGCCATGAGAGAGAATCAGAGGCCGGTCCTGTTTTTCCATGGAGCTAAGGACACTTATGTGGATCCGGGGAATACGATATACAACTATTCGTTATGCCGGGCTCCCAAGGAACTCGTGATTATGTCGGAGGCAAGGCATCTCTGCAGCGCGTATGAGGAGCCGGAACGGTATAAAGAAAAACTTTTAAGCTTTTTCGAACAATATGACTGATTTGGTCAGGGGGACTGCCGCTTAGCTGGAAGAAGTAGCTGGGCGGCATTTTTTGTCTTATAGGAAAGACCTTGTCACGCTAAAGCGTGAAAGTGCCTTCCCTATCAGACAAAAACAATTATGCGCACCTGTGTGAATGGAAATGTCATTGCGTGACCGCCCGAAGGAATCTACCAGGCAAGCCTGGTATCCCTTAGGGCAAACTTTCATGGGCGCGGCAAGGCGCGCGTTCTTCTGGGAAAAAGTCAAAAAAGTACAACTTATACGGCAAAAAGTGTAATATACAAAAAGAAGGTGGGATGATAAGATTATAAAAAGGGAAATGTGAAAAAACGGAGAGAGTTTATGGAACATACGTGGAAAATGCATACCAAAATTTTGCTTTTATGTCTGGGAGTCACATTTTTTGCATTGCTTTTGCAGACGTGGCTGTTTCAGGCAACTTCTTCGGAAATGATATATGGACATGCGAAAACAGAACATTTTCATTTGATGGAGAATATGCAGGACGAGGTGTATAGTTCGGTTAAGTCGCTGGAATCTATTTTAGGGAAGCTTTATAATGAACAGGAATTTATCCAGGATCTGAAAACTGACACCCTCGTGAAAGAAATGCGGGAAAAGCATTTCAGGGAAGCATATAATTTTGTCACAACTAATTTTGAGACTTCAGATAACGTGGTGTCTTTCTATTTATATAATTCCCAAAACGAGATTATCAGCACATACCGCAGGGCAGTGACGCCCAAACATAATTACCCTCTTGACATTTATGATGAGGGTTTTTCATGCAACTCTGAGGTTGTGCGTGAATATGTGGAGTCCGATAACCCGGTCACTTTAATTTCGGGTTATTACAATACTTATAGGGGAAAGAATATCATCCGTATTGTGATGAAAATATATAATGTTGGGTATTTGAGGGATAAAATTGGTTATGTGGTGTGTGATATAGACAGCAAGAATTTTATAGATATTATGAAGAAATATAATATCAGCGATGATATGTATCTGTGGATTCAGCCCACGGGCGACCAGCCTATCCTTTGCCTGGGAGAATTGGCGGAAGATGGCGCGAAGGAGGTAGAGGAATTTCAGGGAAATATCAGGAAGGGGGAGGAAGAGGCCTCTATCATAGAATTAGGAGAACGTGTTTTCTTCCATGTGGAGCAGAATAAATATAATCTTGACGCCTATTCTCTGATGCCGCAGGAGCTGCTTTATGAGAACCAGAAAGTACTTGTCAGGAATCTGCTTGTCATTGTTCTGACGATGCTGTTTGTAAGCATGACGGTAGCTTATCTTGTGTCAAAAACTTTGACGAAACCGCTGGAGCGGATGGCAAATACGGCATGGAGGATTAAAGAAGGTGAGCGGACGCTGAGGATGGAAGGTCTGAAAGACGATGAGATTGGGCAGCTGGGGCAGAATTTTAATGAGATGCTCGATACGGTGGAAGAGCTGATCAGCCGGGAATATGAGGCAAAGCTGCTGCTTAATCAGGCCGAGTACCATGCATTGCAGGCGCAGATTAATCCGCATTTCTTATACAATACCTTAGATACCATGAGCAGCATTGCGGAAATGCAGGATTGTGGGCAGGTCAGCGAGCTATGCCGGTCCCTATCTGATATTTTCCGCTACAGCCTGGATATGAAACATCCATTCTCGAATGTCGGGAAAGAAATGATGCACCTGAAAAATTATATTTACGTGATGGATGTCCGTATGCGAGGGCATATCAATTACCGATTTGAGATTGAAGATGAAGTCTTAAAAGATGTAATCCCGCGCCTGTCTATCCAGCCGATTGTGGAAAATGCCCTAAACCATGGGCTTCGTAACAGCAGAGGGGCAAAGGAAGTACGCATCTGCGCTAAGGTGCAGGAGGGCAATTTGCTGATTGAGGTGCGGGATAACGGCGTAGGGATGACGGCAGAAAAAATTGGGCAATTATTGCAGGCAGAAAATACAAATGAGAATGAAGCCCGCTCCTCTATCGGCATCCACAATATCAATATGCGCCTGAAGATGCTTTACGGGGAAGAGTATGGAGTGTCCATTTTAAGTGAAGTTGGCGAAGGCACCTGTGTTACGCTGAATATTCCGCGGAGAAGCGAGGAGGAGGTTAAACATGGAAACCTTTAAGATACTGATTGCAGATGATGAGTACTGGAGCAGGGAAAAGCTACGGAAGATGATAGACTGGCAGAGCTATGGGCTGACGTTGTTAGAGCCGGCAAAGGATGGGGAAGAAGTCCTCGCGCGGATGGGAGAAGAACAGCCGGACATCCTGATTACCGACATAGACATGCCGTTTTTAAGCGGTGTGGACCTTCTTTTGCAAATCCGGGAAAATTATCCGGATACAATCCCGTTCGTAATCAGCGGTTACGCCGATTTTGATTATGTACGCGGCTCTTTTATGGCTGGTTCTATCAACTATCTGGTGAAACCGGTGAGCCGCATCGATCTGGTAAATGCGATTGCGAAAGCGCTCGACCTGGTGGCCCAAAGAGATGCGCAGAAGAAGGAGGCAAGACAGCGTCAGGATGAATTTCTCAAAGCATCTTCCTTGATGCAGGACAGGGAATTTTCACAGCTGCTGGAGCAGCGGAAAATGCCCAGGCCGGCCAATATTATCATGAACAGCAAAGTAGATTTTACCGGCGCGAAGCTGATGCTGATTAAGATACACGATATGTCCGATCTGGCGGATGAATTTCATTATGATATGAATCTTTTGTCTTTTCGTCTGAAACAGAAGATGAAGGAAATGATAAAATCAAACGATGTGGTGATTTTCAATTATATCTACCGTTCTAATGAATTTATATTACTTTTAGGGGGAGAGGATGAGGCGTTGGCGGAGACGGCGAAAAAGCTGGATAGGGGGCTCGGGCAATTAACTTCTTCCCCGGTATCCATTGTCATAAATGATAGCATTTGCACCATGGACAATATCTATCAGGCTTACGTGCAGTCTGTGGCGCTTCTGATGACGCGCAACTACACCATGGAGAGCGTCGTGATACGGTGTGGGCAGAAAGAAGAAAAGACGGAGGGGGAACGCGTGTGCAGCCGGATATCAGAAGCACAGGTGAAGGAATTGCGTACCTTGTGGAAAACGGGCAACAAAAAAGCAATAAGAAAGATGGTTTTTGATAATATAGGGATGCGTAATTGCAGTAAGCAGCAATGGCAGTATCTGGAAGTAAAGCAGACGGTGCGCCGGCTTGTGAATACATGGGAAGAAGTCATTATAGGAAACCATGAGAATCAAAATTATATGGATTGCGAAGGGATGGTGGAAGCTGCGGACAAAGCCGTAGAACAGCTGGACGTGTCCGAGCTTTGCGGGATATTGGATGAAATGATCGAACTGGCGGCGGATGCGGTACAGGAAGAATGTTTAGAGGCGGCAAGCAACCTGGTGCGGCAGGCGGCAGCTTATATAGACGAATGTTATTTTGAACCGCTGACGTTATCTGGCCTGGCGGAAAAATATCATGTGGACAACTCTTATTTTTCGAGAATATTCCGCAAGGAGATGGGAGAGAACCTGATTCACTATCTGACAAGGACGAGGATTGAGAAAGCGAAAGAGCATATCGCGAAAGGAGATATGAATTTGGCAGAAGTCGCGTTTATGGTGGGATATGACGATTACACATACTTCAATAAGGTATTCCGCAAAATCACGGGCGTCAGCCCGCGGGAATACAAACAAAACTTGGGAAAAAAAGAAGGGATATAAAAAGTTGGTCAAAAAAGACCAACTTTTTTTGAAAAAAAAAGACTAATTGCACAAATTTGGATGTGATAAGGTAATAATACATAGAATGAGCGGTAAAAAGCTCGAAGAAAAAGGAGGATTTGCTATGAAAAAGAAGACGGTAAGTATTTTATTGGCAGCATCCATGCTGGCAGCAATGCTGGCAGGGTGTGGGGGGTCTGGTGATTCCGGGAAAAAAGATGCAGCTGCCGGCAATCAGGAAAATGCAGCGGACGATGTGGCGGACGATGCGGATGACACAGATACGGAAGACAGTGCAGATGCAGCGGACGATGGAGAAGAGGTTACGCTGACCGTATTAGCCGGGCAGTCCACTACGGATGCAGGAATCGAAGACATGATTGACGAAGCATTGGCAGAGAAATATCCCAATATCACGTTGGAATGGGAGTGTGTGGACTGGGGGAATGATTTCCAGCCTAAAATGCAGCAGTATCTGCAGTCAGGGCTTCCAGACATTATGATTGGCAAAGCGCAGGATGTGGCAACGTACCAGGCATTAGGCGTGCTTGGGGAAATCGACGGCGCGTACGTGGATCGTGGCCTTGATGCGGCAAAGGAAAACGTGACTGTAGACGGAAAGACTTATGGGCTTGTGTACAATGCGCTGTACCAGGGCGTATATTATAACAGGGCCTTGTTTGAGGAGAACAACTGGGACATACCAAAGACGCAGGAAGATTTACAGAAAATCATCGATGACTGCAATGCCAAGGGAATCACGCCGTTTGCCAGCCATATGGTAGATACCTGGTCTATCGGAAACGTCACCATGCAGTTCATGATGAATGATGTGTTCAACAAGACGCCGGACTGGGGCGATAAATTCAGGAACGGGGAAGTTTCTTTTGCAGACAGCGAGGAGATGAAGACGGCTTATAATTACAATAAGCTGATTTGCGACAATACGTTCCCGGAGACATTCTCTACGGAGCAGACAGACTGTGACGCCAAGATGGTAGCAGGCGAGGCGGCAATGAAGGTGTCTGGTTCCTGGTCTATCCAGAACTTCCTTGACATTGATGAGAGCTTTGATTTTGGCATATTCCCATTCCCCAACCAGACGGGGGATTCCAAGCTGATTTTTGAGCCGAACATCACCGTAATGACGAGCGCAGAAACAGAGCATCAGGATGCAATCAACAAAGTATTGGATGTGCTTACGGGCGACCAGGAACTGGCCGTTGAGATTTATGATTATACGAAGACGGCATCCATGCTTAAGGATGTGACGCCGACATTTGACAACCCAAGCCAGACGGATATTGACGCATATGCGGCAGACGGAAACATTGTAGACGTTACCCTTGGCAATAACCAGTTGGTATGGGGCGGCTTCCAGGAGGAAAATGCGAAAGACGTCGCAGCATGGCTCCAGGGGCAGGAGAGTTTTGAAGATGCACTGGCTGCATCAGACGGCAGGGTAGACGCAAGTAATTAGCATAACAGAATAAAAGCTGCCGTATCGGATTAATACCAGGAAACGGCAGCTTTTTGTTCTCTTATTAGGATAGGCAATTTGTCAGGAGCGTGAAAAAATGAAAAAAAAGAAGGCTTCAGGGATGGAGCGTAAGATGTCCCGCCAGTACTTTATTCTGGTTTTGCCGGGATTTATTATATTTACCATAGGCCTGATTGTCCCGCTGATTTTGTCTCTTCGGTATTCAGTGACGAGCTGGGACGGGATGTCTGCGGAAAAGGTGTTTGTGGGTTTCCAAAATTACATAGATTTATTCCATGATAGGAATTTTTTAGATGCATGGTGGTTTACGATTAAGTTTACGATTGCAAATACGATTATCCAGAACGTGGTAGCATTGCTGTTTGCCATTGCGCTGGACAGCGGGATTAAAGCGCAGAAATTTTACCGGGCGGCATTTTTTATTCCCTGCCTGATCAGTGCGGTCATTGTAGGATTTGTCTGGCTGAAGATGTTTTCCAATGTGCTTCCGGCAATCAATGGCTGGCTGGGGACAAATTTTAATTTCTTGTTGTTCGGGGATTCCAAGACGGTATTGAGCGGGCTTCTGATCGCCAATAACTGGCAGTGGATTGGCTATTGGATGCTCATTTATCTGGCGGGACTGCAGTCCGTGCCTGCAGAGCTTTACGAGGCGGCAAGGGTAGACGGCGCAGGCCCAATCAAACGTTTCTTCAATGTCACAATTCCGATGCTGGCCCCGGCAATCACAATCTGCGTGGTAGGGATTACGACAGGTTCCCTGAAAGTATACGATTTGCTGGTTTCCTCGACGAAGGGAGGCCCGGGCAGGGCGTCCACATCCGTCATTTACCAGACATATGCCACGGCAATCAATGGGCGGCAGTATGGGTATGGTTCTGCAATGACAGTGACATTGGTCCTTATGCTGTTGCTGGTAGCTTTGATTCAGGTCAAAGGGCTGAAGAAGAAGGAGGTGCAGGCATAGATGGCAGGATTGCGCAAGAAAAAGAAAGAAGAGGCCGTTTTTACGCCTTATACAAAATCTACCCTGATAACGCAGATAATCATGACAATCATGGCGGTTTTGTTTTTGACGCCTCTTGCAATTATTATAAATTATTCGTTTAAGACCAAGAAGGAGCTTTATGTGAACAGTCCTCTGTCCTTGCCGGAATCGCTGCAGTTTGACAATTATGTGAAAGCATTTGACAAACTGAATATGAAGGTTACGTTTGTCAACACGCTGTTTTACACAGCGGTAAGCGTACTGATCCTGGCCCTTTTGTGCGGGACTACGGCATGGGCGATTGCCCGCTGCAAACGGAAGTTTTTTAAATTTGCATACATTTATTTTATTATAGGCATCCTCATTCCATATCAGGCTTTGTTCCTGCCGATTTATACAATCGGATATAAGCTGAATCTCACCAATACAAGATCGGGGATTATCTTCATGTATGTTGCCACCGGGATATCGTTCGGGGTATTCCTGATGAATAGTTTCATGAGTACCGTCCCGCTGGAACTGGAAGAGGCGGCAAGGATAGATGGATGCTCCGTGTTCCGTACATATTTTTCCGTTGTCATGCCCCTTTTAAAGCCGGCAATGGCGACATTGGTCATCATGCAGTCATTCCAGATATGGAATGATTATCTGCTGGCAAGCTTATATGTCAGCAAAAAGCAGCTAAAGACACTTACCGTTGCCATCCAATCACTGTTTTCGGCGCAGACGAGCGATTACACAACGGCGATGGCGGCGATTGTCATTTCCGTCCTGCCGATTGCGATACTGTTTATGTGCCTGCAGAAGTATTTTATCAAAGGCATGACGGTAGGGGCAGTCAAGGGATAGGGAGAGAAAATGCAAAAGGAGGAAAGCTTTATGAAGAATATGAAGATAAAACGGTTTCTGGCAATAACCCTGGCAGTGTGCATGGCAATCCCCTCGTTCCCTGCCCAGGCAAAAGCAGCTGGCTCAGAGCCTGCGCAACGTGCCGGATCGGCGAGCGTGCCGGATCCATTTTATGAGTTTACGTTTGATAACGTGACCGAGGAAGGGGCAGGGACGGTAGAGAATGAAGGAAACGGCGGGGAAGCCAGCGCAAGCATAGACGGCTCAAAAGAGGGATTGGGCGTATTCTATGATGAGGAACGTGCGAGCAAGGTGCTGAATCTGCCCGGAGGAGATACGAACGGAGCCACAGAAGGGCGTCTGACGCTTCCGGATAATATGTTCCAAAGCGTGACAAACGCCGGGTTTGCATTTTCATTTTGGATTAACATAGACGAAAGCACCGGTTCGTATAGCCGTATTTTTTCAGGTACTGTAAATGGGCAGAATTCTGATAACGGCGGCGGGAACTGGGATGCGCCGGAATTTGCGTTTGTGGCAGGCGGAGGCGATTATGTCACTACGGTTGTCAATTCGGATAAAAGCGTCAATACAAGGCTGACCTGGGACAGCGTGTTTGCGCGCGGCCAGTGGCAGCATGTTACGTTAAGCGTGTCTCCGGCAGCATATGACGTGTATCTCGATGGGGTGAAAACCGAGACGCATGTGGTAAATAATTATGCTGATTTGGATACGCTTCTGGCAAAGCTATTCGCAGACGATGCAGCAGAGTTAAAAAAGTATGTAAAGTGCGCAATTGGCTCTTCCGTGTATAAGACGGATAAAGACTTAAAAGCGAAAATTGATGAGTTTCGGTTCTATAATACGGCGCTGACTGCGGAACAAGCTAAAGCGGCTTATGACAGCTATGCGGTAGATGAAGCGTTGATTGCTGCGCTTCAGGCAAAAATTGACGAGGCAAAGGCGAAAAGCATCAGTTTTTACACAGAGGAATCTTATGCGGCGCTTAAACCGGCAATCGAGGCTGGGGAAAGAGGCGTTGCAAACCCGACGACTGCAGAATACGTAACCAACTTGACGGATGGTTTGCAGAAAGCATTGGATGGGCTTACATATTACGCCGGAGTTTCCGAAAGCACAAAGTTTTCAAATGCGCAGCTGGCGGCTGAAAACCAGGCGGCAAAAAAAATAGTTTCTGACGGCGGGCTCTCCGGTGAGAGAAGGCAGAAGGTTGAGGCGGCAGCAGACGCTGCGGATACAGCATTGGCTTTAACGGATGAAAATGCGGAGAGCCAGGCCGCAGTCGACAAGGCTCTGACAGGATTGCGCGAGGCAGTTGGGGGACTTGGGGAAGAGGATCTGGCAGCGCCGGTAATCAACAAGCAGCCAATCAAAGCAGTGTACCAGGTGGGAGACAAGGCAGTTCCTTTAACCGTGGACGCTTCGGTAGGAGTGATAGGGGATAACGGCGGCAGCCTGACATACCAGTGGTATTCAAATACGGAGAAACGTACAGAAGGCGGGGCAGTTATATCCGGCGCAACGGATAAGACGTATATTCCTTCTGTGGCGGAAGCCGGCAGGACATATTATTATTGCGAAGTAACGAACACCAATGCAGCGATACCGGGAGCGAGCAAAACCACCTATAGCAATGTGGTTTTGGTAAGGGTAAATGGGACGGAAGAGACAGAAGTGCCGCAGCCGTATTATGAGTTTACCTTTGACGTGACGAGCGATAATGGGACAGAAGTGACAAATATAGGCAGCAAAGTGGGAGCGACGGCCCAGATTGAAGGGACGAAGGAAGGACTTGGCATTGCCTGGGACGAAGGGCGCGCAAGCAAAGTGCTTAATTTGCCGGGCGGAGACACGAATGGAGCGGTTGAGGGACGTCTTTCGCTCCCAGAGAACATGTTTGCAGACGTAACGGACGCCGGATTTGCATTCTCATTTTGGATTAATATTGATGAAAATGCCACACAGTATAGCCGTATCTTCTCGGGTACGGTAAATGGACAGAATTCAGACAATGGCGGAACCTGGGACGCGCCGGAATTTTCATTTGTAGTTGGAAGTGAGACGGCAAGCGATATGGAAGAAGGAAAAGCCGGATATAACACGGCCGCCATACTGCCGGATAAAACAGAACTGAAGCTTGTGTGGGAAGAGCAGTTTGCCAAAGGAAAGTGGCAGCACGTGACCATCAGCGTATCCCCGGACAAGTATGACGTATATCTGGATGGGGAACAAGTGGGCGTCAAGTATGACAGGAACAGCAACATGAGTACGGCGCTGCAGACAATGTTTGCCAATGACGCGGCAATTCTGAAGCAGTATGCAGACTGTGCAATCGGTTCTTCTGTATATAAGACGGATAAAGACTTAAAGGCAAAGGTAGATGAGTTCCGTTTCTACAATTCCTATCTGACCATGGAGCAGGCAGAAGCAGCTTACGATAGTTATGCCGTTGATAAGTCGTTGGTGGCAGAGCTTCAGGAGAAGGTGGAAGAAGCAAAGAACCTGAATGCAAGCATCAGTTTCTATACCAGAGATTCCTACGAAGCGTTTCTGTCAGCAATCGCAGAAGGCGAGAAGGGCATAGAGAATCCGGTGACAGAGGAATATGTAAGAGGATTGCTGTCGAAGCTGGACGCGGCAGTCAAGGGCCTGAAATATTACAATGACAGCATTAATGTTGCTACGTCATTTTCAAAGGTTCAGTTAGAGGATGAGACAGATGCGGCAAACATTCTCATCCGTGAAGGAGGCCTGACGTCAGCCAGTGAAAGCGCGATTTCAGAAGCGATAAAGACGGCGGAGGCAGCAGCGCAGCTGACGGGGACGGAAGCAAATGCGCAGGCAACGGTAGACGCGGCATTGAAAGCATTGCGTGCGGCCGTAGATGCGGCATCATACGAGGAGGCGGCAGCGACGCCGCAGATTGCCAATGAGGGTCAGCCAAAAGACGCCGTTTATACAAAAGGCGATACGATGAATCCGGCAGTCCCATTGACCGTGACGGCAACCGTAAGCGACAAAGGGACACTGAGTTACCAATGGTATCGGAACACGGTAAACAGCGTGGCCGGCGGGACGGCCGTGGAAGGCGCAGTCCAGGCGGCGTATACGCCTCTCATTGCAGAGGCTGGAACCACGTATTACTATTGCGAGGTAACGAATACACAGAATAAGGCAACGGTGACAAAGACAGCCCAGGCAACGAGCAATGTGGCAGCGGTGACTGTGAAGGAAACAGAGACGCCTGTCATCCATACGCAGTGGTCAAACGCAGTTTATGAGATTGGGGAAACGGCGACAGCGTTAACAGTAGAAGCAGCAGTAACTGACGGCGGGACATTGAGCTACCAGTGGTATCAGAAACTGTCAGAAGATGCAGAGGGCGAAAAGATTGCCGCAGCAACCGGTAACTCCTATACGCCGTCCACGGAAACGCTTGGAGAAACCTATTATTATTGCGTGGTCACAAATACGATAGGGACAGCAATGAAATCAGCGGAGAGCAGCTGCGTATTCATTCGGGTAGTGACAGATAAGTCAGCAGTAGCGGTACGGCCGACAATTACGAAAGAGCCGGAAGATGCAGAGTATATGGTTGGCGATGCGGCGCAGGCATTGGCGGTGGAAGCAGCTGTGAATGATGGCGGGACGTTGAGCTATCAGTGGTACAAAAACACAAGCAACAGCACGGTTGGCGGAACAATTATTGAAAATGGAGATTGTGCAAATTACACGCCGTCCACTGCCGAGGAAGGAATCTCGTATTACTACTGCATAGTTACCAATACCAAAGGCAGCGCAACGGAAACCGCGGTCAGCCGGGCGGCGAAAGTCACGGTGGCGAAAGGAAACGGCGGTGACAGACCGTCCGCGTCAGAGCCGGAAATCACAAAGCAGCCTGCAGGGAAAACGTATGCATATGGGCAGAAAGCAAAGGCGCTGGCAGTCTCAGCAGCGGTCAGCGACGGCGGCACGATTAGCTATCAGTGGTATCAGAACAAGGCAAACAGCACAGAGGGGGCGTCGGCCATCAAGGATGCGACAAAGGCGGCGTACACGCCTGCGCTTAAGGCAGTGGGAACAGTATACTATTTCTGTGCGGTGACAAATACGAAAGGGTCTGAAACAGCAGTAACGAACAGCAACGTGGTTGCAATAAAGGTAACTAAGGCTGCAAACAGCATTACGGGGATACCCGCCAAGATGACAGTGGTATTTGGAAAATCTCCGACATTAAAGGCAAAAGGACAGGGGGCGGTGACCTATACGTCTTCTGACAAAAAAGTACTGACCGTAGGAAAATCAAATGGAAAAGTCAAAACCGTAGGGTATGGCAAGGCTCAGATTGCCGTAAAGGCAGCAGGAAACAAAAATTATAATTCTGCAGCGCGGAAAATCACCGTGACGGTGAAGCCAAAGAAAATGGCGGTTCCCGGCCTGAAATCCGCGAAGAAGAAAACGCTTACCGTTACCTGGAAAAAAGATGCGAAAGCAAGCGGTTATAAGATTCAGTATGCTACGGACAAAAATTTCAAGAAGCGTATAAAAACGACAGCCGTGAAGAAAAACAAGACAACGAAAACCACACTGAAAAACCTGAAAGCCGGTAAGAAATATTATGTGAGGATTTGTGCGTACAAAGGTTCTGGCAAGAATCAGGTCTGCAGCGATTGGAGCAAAGCAAAGGCTTTGGCAGTGAAGAAAAAATAAGGAGGAGATTCATGAAGACAAAAGCTTTAGGAAAAACATTGGCGTTGTTTTTGGCAGTGAGTCTGGCAGTTCCGTCCGTGCCATCCCTGGCGGCGCAGAAGGAAGGCGAAGCGGCGGTGCCGGAGCCGTATTATGAATTCACTTTTGATAAGGAAGTTACAGATAACCAGGTAGTGAACGAGGGGACGAAAGCGGGCGTCTATGCGACGATTGAAGGCAGTAAGGCGGGACTTGGCGTTGTGGAAGACGAGCAGCGGGGGAACAAAGTCCTGAATCTTCCGGGAGGAGACACAAACGGCGAGAAGGAAGGACGCCTTACCCTGCCGGAGGGTATGTTTTCCGATGTGACCGATGCCGGATTTGCGTTTTCGTTCTGGATTAATATTGACGCCAGCGCAAGCCAGTATAGCCGTATTTTTTCCGCTACGGTAGATGGGCAGAATTCAGATCCCGGCGGCGCTTGGAACGCGCCGGAGTTTGCATTTGTGGCCGGTCAGGAAGGCGCAGGCGACCTTGGAGACGGGCAGGCAGGCTACCATACATCCGTCATGCTTCCCGATAAGGCGACGCAGTTAAAATTAGTATGGGAAAAGCAGTTTGCAAGAGGGAGATGGCAGCATGTGACCATCAGTGTGTCCCCGACAAGTTATAACGTATATCTGGACGGCGCGGCAGTAAACATGACCTATGACAGGAATAACAACCAGGGCGCTGTTTTAGGCAGGCTGTTTGCGGATCGTGCGTCTGTGTTAAAGCAATATAAATATTGCGGAATCGGGCCTTCGGTGTATCAGACGGATAAGGACCTGAAAGCGAAGATGGACGAATTCCGTTTTTATAATACAGCGTTGACCGCAGAGCAGGCGAAAGCGGCCTATGATAGTTATGCGGTGCGCGACAGCGTGATTAACGAATTAAAAGATAAGATTGCGCAGGCGCAGGGCAAAAGCATCAGTTTCTACACAAAGGACACTTATGAGAAGCTGCAGACGGCAATCAAAGAGGGAGAAGCCGGAGCGGAAAATCCGGTGACGGAGGCCAATGTAACCCGCCTTACCGCGAATTTGCAGGCAGCGATTGAGGGCTTGGAATTCTACGAGGGGATAACAGCGCAGACTTCGTTTTCCAATGCGCAGCTTGCCAAAGAAGTGAGAGAAGCCAATGTCATCTTATCTCAGGGAGGCTTGTCAGCGGCCAGTGAACACGCAATCAAAGAAGCGGCCGGCAAGGCAGAGGAAGCCCTGAAAGGCACAGACCAGGCGGCGGTGGATGAGGCGCTGCAGGCAGTCCGGGCTGCGGTAGGGGATATCTCTTATGGCGCAACGCTGCATTTTGACGCCAATCCTGCTAACAGTAAGGCAGAGGTGCTTCACGGATCTACCGGGTTCTTATACGGCGTCAGCGAGATTGGGGTTCCTTCCGCAGATATGATTAAGGCAATCCAGCCGAAGATATTGGTACAGAAGGCGGCGGACGGGCAGCAGCATCCATCTGGGGACGGTTACCGCCTGACATCTTACCTCAAGGAATGCGGTGTGGAAAACATCCAGATATACCTTCAGGATTTCTATCTTGAGTGGCCATATGAATCGTTGGGAATTGACGATTACAATACGAAAGTAGACGCTATCGTGCGCAAAATGACAGCGGGTAAAACAGACGAGGAGATAGCAGGCTACAGCTTCGTGCTATTTAACGAGCCGGACGGAATCTGGTATCAGGGCGTAGCCTCAAACCAGCAGACCCAGCAGAAATTCTTTAACGACTGGCTGAGGATTTACAATACAGTGAAGGATATCAATCCCAATATCAAGGTAGCTGGGCCTAACTTTGCATCCTATGGAAGCAATGTTTATAAGAACTTCTTTGCTTTCTGCCAGGAAAACCGCTGCTGGCCGGAGTACATTACCTGGCATGAGCTGAATAAGGGCAGCCTGACAGGTTTCCAAGGACGCTGCCATGAGGTAAAGGGATTTGTGGAGAAATATTATGCAAATTCCGGCATAGAACCAATTATCTTCATCAATGAAACCATTAATTTTGACGACCTTGCAAATCCCGGCGCGCTGGTCAACTGGCTTGCCATCTTTGACGAGGAGGACGTCTATGCATCGCTTCCTTACTGGGGGCTTGCCCATTCCATGAATGAACTTGCGGCGGACGCCAACAAGCCAAACGGCGCATGGTGGGTATACAAGTGGTATGCGCAGATGACAGGGAAGAAAACGCCGCTGACGCTTGAAAATATCGATGCGCCGAGCGCGTATGGAAGGTTATATGGGTTTACCAGCGTCGATGACGAGGCGGGGATTGTTTACAGCCTGTTTGGCGGCCAGGAGGGCAAGCAGACGGTCAGTATTGAGAATATGAAGTCTACGAAGACGTTTGCTGGTGCGGATAAGGCGCATGTGAAATTGTATAGCACGAAATACACCGGGCATCATGGGTTTGCAGATGATATCCCGGTAGAATTTGAGGGAAATATCGCATTTTCCGGCAATGACTTAGTCTTTACGGTTCCTGACGCACAGCTGATGGACGCCTATTATGCGGTGATTACCCCGGCGACAGGCGAGACGGCCGGCACAATCTCGGAATATGAGAAAAACTGGCAAGCGACTTATGAGGCAGAAGATGCAACGTTGATTGGCAAGGCATTTACTGCCAAGAAGACAGGGGGCGGCGACCTGGCGCGTTCCAACCGTGCGGAAGTGGGTGGCCTGGATACCCCGAATGACGGCGTGGAATTTACCGTGAATGTGCCTAATGACGGAAGGTACCGTCTGGATGTCTATTATTCCAGCCAGGCGCCGCAAGTGAACGCGCAGACCCTTGAGTTTGTCAGCAGCGGCGGGCAGAACCGTGCCATTGGCGCGCTTATGAGCCATGAACTTACGGTCGATAATGGGCAGCCGCAGGAAATCATATACGACTCCACGGTAAAATGGGGATATTACAATTACAAGACGGTATATGTCGAGCTGGCCAAAGGCTCCCATAAAATCAAGCTCATGCACAAAGGGGAAGACCAGACAGTAAAAGAGGTTAATTCCAGGCTGTGCGCAACGCTTGATAAGATAGACCTGGCTTATGCGCCGGAAGAGCCGGCAGTAATTTCTGTCGAGCCGGAAGAACTGGCAGGAAGCCAAACCGGCTTTGCATTATCCACGGAGGGAAGTTATTCTGGCGCAGGGGCTGCGAAGGGCAGCGGTATGTTCGATTTCTATGTATGTGCGCCAAGAGACGGTTATTATAAACTGGAAGCGGCAGGAAGCGGTAACGCGGCCTTGCTTAAGAGCCGTGTGAATTATGCGAAAGACGCCCGGGCCGAGTCGGAACTTAGCATGGACTGGATGGAACTCTTTGACGTTACGATGGGGAATAAGGACGCAGGTAAGGTATACCTTACGGCGGGAATGAACCATCTGGGCATCCGCGGCAACAATCTGGTACTGGATCTTCTGGTTTTTACGGAAGAAGCGAAACTTACAGCGGAACGTTCCGTTACCGTTGAGGCAGAGGACTGCACGCTTTTTGGAAGCGGCAAATTTGAGGACGCCGCGCCTTATCATTATCTGCCGGGCAGCAAGCCTGTTCCGCAAGTGATTGCAAATGCATATGCTTCCGGCGGGAATACCGTTGAGGGCTTCCGCGGAGGAAGCGATAACAGACTGACATTCAAGATAAACGCGGCGGAAGCGGGGGATTACAAGCTTTCCGTAACCTATGCCAACGATGAGCCTGCGCCGGTGATGAAGACACAGAGCGGGGCAAATTATGTGCATCCTTACAACACGGATTTGGTAGAACGTTATATGCAGATCTGCGTTAACAAAGGAACGCCGCAGACGGTATACTTCAAGAATACATTCTGCTGGGATACATTCAGGAATATGGTGATAGACGTGAAGCTCCGGCAGGGCGAGAATACGATTACAGTTACGAATGACAATTCCTACAAGTTCAGCCAGGTGCAGGATGATTTCACGCCGAGGATTGACAAATTCGTAATCGCTCCGGCAAAGGCTTCCGCCACGGAAGTAAAACCTCCGGTTGAGAAAAAGGACAATATAATCAGCGGCGTTGCCTCCGCAATTAAGAAAGTGTATGGCGGCAAGGCATTTACCCTGAAAGCAAAGGGCAAGGGAGCTATCACCTATATGTCTGGCAACAAGAAGGTGGTAACGGTTGGCAAGACGACCGGGAAAGTGGCAATCCAGGGATATGGAAAAGCAACTATCACGGTAAAAGCAGCCGGGAACAACAGTTATAAATTGGCATCCAAGAAAGTTACAGTGACGGTATTGCCAAAAAAGATGAAAGTCTCCAGCGTAACGTCATCGAAAAAGAAAACGCTTATTGTAAAATGGAAGAAGGATGCAAAAGCGGATGGCTATGAAATTCAGTATTGCCTGAAAAAGAATTTCAAGAGCGGCGCGAAGATAGCTGCTGTGAAGAAGGGCAAGAACAGCATAACCATCAAGAACCTGAAAGCAGGAAAGAAATATTTTGTAAGGATCCGCGCGTATAAAGGATCTGGCAAAAATAAGGTATGCGGCGCATGGAGCGCGGCAAAAAAGCAGAAGTAAAGGAGAAATGGTGGGGCATGGCAGTTGAGATTTTAAAAGAGTATGCGCTGGGAGATATGAAAGCGCGTTACTTGAAAGACAAGGAGCAGGGGCAGGTTGGGCTGCTCCTGCTGCCCGCCGGTTACGATGGCATAGAGCAGGAGAAAAATCAAAAAACAGATTCCCTGGTGCAGATAATGGCGGCGGGAGATATTTACAATGAAGCGTATGCTATGGGAACTTCCATGCGGGACGGAGAAACGGTGCGCAGGCTCCGTTTTGCAGAACAAAGTGAGACAGACCGTGAGGGAGAGAAATGCATTCAGACGGTATTGCGCGATGACCGGGGATACCAGGTAACGCATTATCTGGTGTGGAGGCACGGCGCAAGGTACGTGCGCATTTTCTGCGAATTTGTAAATCTGGGGAATGAAATGGCGCAGCTTGAGATGTTTGAGAGTTTTTCGCTCGGCGGAATTTCTCCTTATACGGCCCAGGACGGCGCGGAGACGTTACAGATTTACCGTCTGCGGAGCGTATGGAGCCAGGAAGGGAGGCTGGAAGCGCTTCCTGTGGAGGATTTACAGTTAGAGCCGGCCTGGGAACCCCATGCGGTGCGCTGCGAAAAATTTGGGCAGGCAGGTTCCATGCCGGTAAACAGATTCTTCCCATTTGCAGCGGTGGAAGATACAGAGCATCATGTATTCTGGGGGGCACAGATTGCGCACCCGGCGTCATGGCAGATAGAATTGTATCGGAAAGATGACGGTTTCTGCATGAGCGGCGGCCTGGCGGACAGGGATTTCGGCCATTGGATGAAACATGTAGGGCCTAAGGAGGCATTTCGCACGCCGGAGGCCATTGTCAGCGTGGCGCATACGGATTCGATTGATATATTTACCGGAAGGCTGACGTCCGCCGCACAGGAAGCATTGGAGAAGGCGCCGAAGCCAGAACGGGAACTGCCCATCGTGTTTAATGAATATTGCACTACTTGGGGTAATCCTTCCCATGAAAATATTTCTGCTATCGTGGAAAAAATCAAAGGCAAAGGATTTGGGTATTTCGTGATTGACTGCGGTTGGTTTAAAGAGGAAGGCGTTCCCTGGGATATCAGCATGGGCGATTATGAGGTGTCGCCGCAGCTGTTTCCCAAAGGGCTTGATAAAACCGTGTCATTGATAAGAAAGGCAGGCATGGTTCCGGGCATCTGGTTTGAGATAGAAACGGTAGGACGTGCTTCACGCGCGTATCAGATGGAAAAACATCTGCTCCATAAAGATGGGAAAACATTGACTAGCTATTTCAGGCGTTTTTGGGATATGCGAGATCCCTGGGTGGAACAGTACCTCACGGATAAAGTCATCGGTACGCTTAAGAAATATGGATTCGGATATATGAAGATTGATTATAATGAGACGATTGGTATCGGCTGTGACGGCGCGGAATCCTTAGGGGAAGGGCTGAGGCAGAATATGGAGAAGTCCCAGGAATTCATTGAGAAAACCAAGCGTGAGATTCCGGGGATTGTGCTTGAAAACTGTGCTTCGGGCGGACACCGCTTAGAACCTTCTCTGATGGGGCAGATGAGCATGGCTTCTTTTTCCGATGCACATGAATGTGAGGAAATCCCGATTATTGCCGCAAACCTCCATCGTGCCATTCACCCGGCCCAGAGCCAAATCTGGGCAGTCATCCGTGAAGCGGATTCGCGGAAACGGATTGCGTATTCCGTCATTAATACATTTCTGGGGCGTATGTGCATCTCCGGGGATGTGGTTGGGCTGAGCGAAGGGCAATGGGAGGTTATTGAAAACGGCATGGCATTTTATAAGAAAATCGTCCCGGTAATTGCCAGAGGCCAGTCGTACCGTTTTGGGCCGAAGATTCGCAGCGCAAGGCATCCGAAAGGATGGCAGGGCCTTGTACGGATTGGAGCAGATGGGGACGACGCCTATGCAGTGATTCATCTGTTTGATGGGGAGCTGCCGGAGCAGATAGCCCTCAAGCTGCCCAAAGGGCAGCGATACAAGATAGAAGAAGTGTTTAGCGATACGCCGGAGACGGCAGAGATTAAAGACGGCGTGTTATATTACCGGCCTATGGAAAACAGAAAAGCATTAGCGATAAGAATGAAAGCGTGTTAGCGGCTTGGCTCATTGCTCGCAGGAATAAAGGCTTTACACCTGAGACGTGCGTCTGGTATAATCAAAGTACCATATAAACGGCACGTAAAAAGGTAGGTGATTGTATGCCGATGACAGAAAAGGAATATAATGGGATTCTGTTAGACCAAATATCACTGCTCGAGGAAATAGAACGAGTAGCGAAAAGAGTGAATTGCCAAGAGGTGTTAGAAGAAATAGAATTTAAACGTAATCAGATCAATCGTAAGCTTTATCAGAAACCGCCGTTAACTGAAAATTAGGACGGAATAGCCAAACAGACCAAAGGTGTAAAGTCTTTCTTGCATGAGCAAGGGCTTTGCGCCTTTTTCCTCTTATAGGGAAGTCTCGGTCAATTTCAGGTAAAGTGTATGCTAAGTCTTCAAGGGGGTAGAATTTAAAAGTAAAATGTGTTAGTTTCTCAGAAGAAGGAAAAAGGAGGTTTCACATGAGAGATTATTATCCGTTGACAGCGGCACAGAAAATGCACCACAACTGGATTCGGGATTACAAGACGCAGCAGGTGTCTGGCGTCAGCGTCGTGGCATCGTTAAAGGCAGCCTTGGATTTTGGGCTCTTGAAGAAATGCATTCAGTTAGAGTTCGAGCGTTATGGGTGCATGAGAGTCCGCATTACGAAGCCCGATGCAAAAGGGGAAGTGAAGCAGTATATTGCAGAAAAAGAAACCAGGGATATCCCAATAAAGGATTTATCCGGCATGAGCCTGGCAGAGGCAGATAAGCTCATGCAGCAGTGGGCATATGAGACGTTTGACGGAGATGACATTCCGCTGTGCGACGTGACCATGGTGAAGCTCCCAGAGGGATTTAACGGATTTTTTATCCATATGGATCACCGGCTGATTGATTCCTGCGGCTTGGTAGTCATGATAAACGACCTGATGCAGCTTTATACACATTACCGTTTCGGTTCCGAGTATCCGAAGGATCTGGCGGACTTTGAAATGGTTCTGGAAAAGGATCTGAAAAAGGCAAACAATGAGAAGCGTCTGGCCAAGGACAAAAAGTTCTGGGACGACCAGCTGGACGCTCTGGGCGAGCCGCTTTATTCAGATATCCAGGGTCCGTCTGTCCTGGAAGAAGCCAGGAAGAAACATGGGAATAAAGAGTTAAGGGCTGCAGATATAGAGATGAACGATTTGTTCGTGGAAGTGAAAGATTATTATCTGGAGCCGGAACCGACCAAGAACCTCATAGCGTTCTGCATGAACCATCAGCTTTCGATGACGAACCTTTTGCTGTTGGGTATCCGTACCTATTTGTCAAAAGTAAACGATGGGCAGGAAGACATTACCATCCAGAATTTTATTTCGCGGCGTTCCACGCATAACGAATGGACGTCCGGCGGCAGCAGGACGATTATGTTTCCCTGCAGGACGGTCATCCCCCCCGAGATGGAATTTATAGCGGCTGCCTATGAGATACAGAATGTGCAGAACAGGATTTACATGCACAGCAATTACGACCCGGCGCTGATTATGGATGAGATCAGGAAGCGTTACCATACGCCGGAACATACAACGTATGAGAGCTGTTACCTTACTTACCAGCCGTTGCCGGTGAAAATGGATAACCCGCACCTTGCGCAGATTCCACAGCATTCCAAGTGGTTTGCCAACGGCGCGGCTACCAAGAAGATGTATCTGACCGTATCCCATACGGAACATGGCGGGATGAATTTCTCCTACCATTATCAGACGGCGCATCTGGAAGAGCATGACATGGAACTGTTATACTATTATATGATGCGTATTCTGTTCAAAGGGATTGCAGAGCCGGATATGAGTATTGGGGAAATTATGGAGCAAGTATAAGGAACTTTTACAGAGTATAGAATTCAGGAGGAAAAATGATGACAAAGGAAATGCAGTTTAAGGAAGTTGTGGCTCAGTATTGCGATGTAAAGCCGGAGGATATGAAAGATGAAATGAGGTTCCGGGAGGATTTGGGGTTTAGCTCCCTGGATTTCATGTCTTTCCTGGGAGAGCTTGAGGATACGTTTGACGTAGAGCTTGAGGAAGAGGACGTACTGAAAGTCCTCACTATCGCAGAGGCGCTTAAAATGTTGGATAATTTAGAGCAGGAGGTGTAAGTATGGGGACGCTCATTCGTGACATATTAGAGGACAGTGCAGTAAAATACGCAGAGATTAAGGCTGTAAAATGGCTTAAGAAAAAAGAAATCCTAGAGAGAAGCTACAAGCAGCTGATGGAGAATGTCGTTACTATAAGGAAGGGATTGCTTGCAGAAGGCTTCCAGGGCAAGCACGTTGCTCTTATCGGCAACAGTTCCGTAGAATGGATAGAAAGCTACCTGGGCGTCATCACGGGAAATACAGTGGCCGTTCCGCTTGACGCCGGGCTTCCGGGCGAAGACCTCATCGATCTGATTAACCGTTCCGATTCCGAAGGGCTTTTCCTCAGCCCTAAGGGAGCCGCGCTTTTAGAACCTGTTCTGGCAGCGTGTCCGAAGCTGAGGAAGATTTGGCTTCTGCAGGAAGAAGAGGCAGAAGGCTCCAACGATAAAGTCGTTTCATTGGCAGATCTTAAGAAAGCCGGAAAGGACGGTGCGGATGCAGGCGCGCCCAGCCTGGAGGATGTGGCGACGATTATCTTCACATCCGGGACAACCGGTAAAAGCAAGGGCGTTATGCTGACGCAGGACAACCTGGCAACCAATGTGATGAATGTCAAATACATGGCGGAACCTGGAACCGCGATGCTGAGCGTGCTTCCGATTCATCATGCGTTCTGCCTGGTCATGGATTGGCTCAAAGGTTTTTCCTTGGGTGCGACTATCTGCATCAACGATTCCCTCCTGCATATGGTAAAAAATATGGGGGTATTCAAGCCGGAAGTCATCCTGATGGTTCCGATGATGGTGGAGACAATCTACAAGAGGCTTTCCGCGGCAGACCCGGCAATCCCCAAACAGGCGTTGGCGGCAAATGTGTTTGGCGGGAACCTTAGGATTATATTTACCGGGGGCGCGCACCTCGACCCCTACTATATTGAAAAGTTTGCGGAATACGGCGTGAATATCTACGAAGGATATGGTATGTCAGAGTGTTCCCCGGTTATCAGCTCTAATATGCCGGAAGACAATAAGCCAGGGTCTATCGGCAGGCCGCTGGATAATGCGGAGATTGCCTTTGAGAATGGAGAAATCCTGGTGAAGGGAAGCAGCGTCATGAAGGGATATTACCAAATGCCGGCAGAGACAGCGGAGACATTGAAGGACGGCTGGCTGCATACCGGGGATAAGGGGTATCTGGATGAAGATGGTTTCTTGTACATCAATGGGCGTGTGAAGAACCTGATTATTCTCTCCAATGGCGAAAATATTTCGCCGGAGGAGATTGAGAATAAGTTAGCGCTCGGCGCGCTGGTAGGCGAAGTGATTGTGACGGGAGAAAACAATGGCCTTACGGCAAGGATTTATCCTGATATGGACGTCGTCCAGGCAAAGGGCATTGGGGAAGAGGAAGTAAAGGCCGGACTGCAGGCATTCCTCGATGAGTATAATAAGAACCAGCCTACCTACCGTCAGATAACGGGGCTGATTGTGCGGAAAAACCCATTTATCAGAAGCTCGACTAAGAAGATTAAACGGCAGGAGGCTATGATTGACGAACCGTTAGAGGCATAAGTTCCGTTACGTCCATTTGGCGTGCCGGTACGCGCCCTATGATATGAACGGCAGCATGACGGCAATAAAGGACTGTGTCAGGATGTCGGCGATGTCTTCCGCAGGGGCCTGGAAATTCTCTGCGCTCCATTTGTGGAGGACGCCGACGGTACTGCCAATGACGCAGGCAATCATGTAGGAGAACTGTTCCTTGCTGGGATGGGACGGATCTGTGTTCTGCATGACGTTCGATACATAGCGGTGGAACATGGTAATGAATTTCTCGAAAAATGCCCCTCCTTCCGGATTTTTGAGAAGCTTGCCCAGAAATGGGTTGGTCATGGTGTATTCGCAGATGGTCTGGAAATAGGATCTGCACATTTCCCGGTCGTTCTTGGGGTGGAACGTTTCCATCAGTGCGAATATGTCTTGTATGGTTTTATCTTCAACGGCTATTACAAGGGCTGGAATGTTTTCGAAGTGGTTGTAAAAAGTACTCCGAACAATTCCGGCCTTTTTTATGACGTCTGAAACGGTAATCTTATCCAATTCTTTTTCTTTGAGGACCAGGAAGAACGCATCGTAGATGGCCTCATCGGCGACAGAATATCTCTCGTCTTGTATCTCATTAATCATATTTGCCTCCTTCATATAGAATGCGGCTATGTGTATGGGGAAACTTAAAATGGTGTTGTGTGAAATATATTGTACCACGAATCGTCTGGTAACGCCACGGAAAATATACTTAGGACTAATCAGCCATAATCCGCATGAGCCGTGGTATTGACGTAAAACTGTCAGCTTCTGCGGATCATGGGCAAGGCGGGCGTCAGCCCTCAGCCCTGCCGCCTCCTATCGTTTCTTGTCAGAAAGCCCAAGGAGGTAGTCTAAGGAGACGTCGTAATATTTTGCAAGGGTAATCGCGTAAGAGACGGGAATCTCCCGTATACCCTTCTCATATCGGCGGTACACCTCACGCTTGCAAGTCAGAATATCAGCAACATTCTGTTGTGTCAAGTCATTGTCCAGACGTAAGTCCGCTAATCTTGGAAAATACATAATGTACATAAACCCTTTCACGATAATCACATAGATAGGTTTTGGCAGCAGGATAAGAATCTATGCGTTTATTGTGTCCTCTCTTGACAATGCTATCAAATGGTGGTATCATTCACTTGAAAATGCCACCATTTGGTGGCATAAGAAAAAGGAGAAAAGTGAAGTCAGGATGCGAATGAGATAAGGAAGATGCAGGATAAGAGGAAAAAGAATAAAATGCGCGCCCGCCGGCAGGAGGAGATGCGAAAAAAGCAGAGACGAGAGGAACGCTACAAGAAAATAAGGAAAAAGAAGCGTAAAAAGCGTCAGCAGCTGAAAAAATCTACGGAGAGGAGGAAACAGGAAAGGGAGCTTTTCCGGGCGTCTGAAGAAGCAAGCCTTTTGGAGCGGCATCTGCCGGAACCAAGGGTTCAGGAAGCGGAAGAAGGTCAGGGGGCCTTTGGGGCAGAGGAAGAACTGCAAGCGGAATATCCGCAGGAGAAGAAGGAGCAAGGCAGAAAAAACCAGAAGGGAAAGCGGCAGCAGGGAAGAAGAAACCAGAAGGGGAAGAGGCTTAAACGAAGCACATACAGCAAGCATGGCAGGCGCATCAGAAGATGGGTAAACGATACCATCCTTAAGGTTGCGGTGTTGTTTCTGTTCTTGGCAGTATTATACCTTTACTGTAGGCCAAAGGTCGTGGAAGAGCTTGTGGCGGAAGCTGGAAGCCCTATGCCGGAGCTTTCCAAATTCCTGCGGCAGGAATATAGCGACGCCTGCTTTGCGCAGGAATACGGGCAGATTCTGGATATGCATACGGTGGGTGACTATGAGATTAAAATCATGGTTTCCGGCATGGCGCATACGTCAGTCCTGCGTGTGGCGGATACCACGGCTCCAATGGCGGTGGCGAAAGATGTGCAGACTTTTAAGGATTGTGCGGTAACGCCGATGGACTTTATAGCACAGATAGAAGATGCGACAGAAACCACAGTAGCCTTTGCAGTATCGCCGGATGTTGCCATGCCGGGAGAACAAGAGGTGGAGCTTGTGGTGAGGGATGAGGGCGGCAATGCCACGCGGGTATCAGCATGGTTAGAAGTGCTGGAGGATACGGAGGCGCCGGTGATTGCCGGTGTAAAAGAACTTACCGTGGCGGTCGGAGACAGCATTTCTTATAAGAAGGACGTAATCGTTTCGGATAATTACGATGCGGATGTGAAGCTGGAAATAGACAGCAGTGAAGTTGATTTAAAACAAGAGGGCGACTATCCTGTTACGTACCGGGCCGTGGATGCGGCAGGCAATGTGAGCGTGGAAGAGACGGTTGTCCATGTGAAGCCGCCCAGCGTGGAGATGGCAACGGAGGAAATGGTAAATGAAAAAGCGGATGAGATACTGCAGCAGATTACAACGGAAGACATGGGGCAGTATGACATTGCAGAAGCCATTTTTGAGTGGGTGCATGGAAACATCGGATGGTCAGACGGCACGCCTAAGACAGACTGGATCCAGGGTGCATACCGCGGCCTGTTTGAATTAAGGGGGGATTGCTATGTTTACGCGTCTGCGTCTAAATGCCTTCTGACAAGGGCAGGCATAGAGAATATGGATATTGGGTTTTCGACGGCCAGAAGGACGCATTATTGGAACCTGATAGATTTGGGAAGCGGGTGGCATCATTTTGACACGACCAGGAGGACGGACGGCAAAGCCTTTTTCTACTGTAAGGATGCGGAAATCAGGGCGTATTCCGATGCGCATAATGGAAGCCATGCTTACGATCCGTCACAGTACCCCGCAATCCGGTAAAAGGTGGGTAAGGAATGCATATGTTAGGCGTGATTGGCGGGCTTGGGCCGATGGCAACTGCTTTTTTCATGCAGATGGCGATTGAAATGACAGAGGCAGGCACAGACCAGGAACATATTGAAATGATTGTTTATAACTGTCCTTCGATTCCAGACAGGACAAGCTATATTGTAGGGCAGAGCGGGGAAAATCCAGGAATTCCCATGGCGGAGGCTGGCAGGAAGCTTGCAGCTTTCGGAGCGGAAATCATTGCCATCCCGTGTGTGACAGCCAATTATTTTTACCGGCAGTTATCGGCAGAAATCCCAGTCCCAGTCATCAATGTTATTGAGGAAGCTGCCGGCTATCTGGCGGACGAGGGGGTAAGCACGGTTGGCATTATGGCGACAGACGGGACCATACGAAGCGGATTGTTCCAAAAAGCATTGCAGCTTCGGGGCATCCGGGCAGTCCTGCCCGGGGAGGCTTCCCAGAAGGACGTCATGCATCTCATTTACGAGGATGTAAAAGCCACAAAACCGGCAGAAATGGATCGGTTTGCGCGCGTGTCATGCCAACTGAGAGAGAAGGGGGCCCAGGTAATCGTCTTAGGCTGCACCGAGCTTTCCATGATAAGGCGGGACGAGCAGATTGGCGCAGGATACCTGGACGTCATGCAGCTGTTGGCGAAATGTTCCGTGGAAGCGTGCGGGACGCTGAAAAAAGAGTACCGGCAGCTGATTACAACGTAAGAGAAAGCAGGGATATGAAATGGAAAATAATGTGTTGTCCTATCTTGATGAGACTGTAAAAAGAGTTCCGGATAAAATTGCTTATGCCAATGAAAAAGAAGGTTATACCTTCCGGCAGGTATATGAGCAGAGCCGTGCGGTAGGGACATTTCTACATAAGAAAGGATTGTACCGAAAGCCGGTCGCGGTGTTCATGGAAAAAGACCCGCGGACAGTGATAGCTTTCCTTGGCGTGATTGCGGCAGGCTGCTGCTATGTCCCTATTGACGATGAGATGCCGCAGGGCAGGATACAGAAAATTTTTGAAAATTGCAGTCCCGGGTTAGTAATCTGCGATGGGACGACCAAGGAAAAAGCTGAGAGGTTCCGGTTTCCGGGGGATATCTGTCTGTACGATGAAATTTCGCATACCCAAGAAGATGCAGAAGCCTTACAGGAAATACGCAAGAAAGCGTTGGACACAGATCCTATCTATATTGTGTTTACCTCTGGTTCTACCGGGACGCCCAAGGGCGTAGCTGCGTGCCATCGTTCCGTGAGGGATTATATAGAACAGCTCTCAGAGGTTCTTGGGTTCAGTGAAGAAACGGTATTTGCCAACCAGGCGCCTCTGTATTTTGACGCCTGCCTGAAAGAAATTTATCCTACGCTCAAATTTGGGGCGACGACTTATTTCGTGCCTAAGAGCTTATTTCTTTTTCCGATAAAGCTTGTGGAATTTTTAAACGAATACCGTGTAAACACTATTTGCTGGGTAGTTTCTGCGCTGACGATGATTTCTGCGTTTGGCACGTTTCAGGCTGTTAAGCCGCAATACCTGAAAACAGTTGCTTTTGGCAGTGAGGTATTTCCGGCAAAGCAATTCAAAATATGGCAAGAAGCCTTGCCGGAAACCTCGTTCACGAATCTTTACGGCCCCACGGAAGGTACGGGGATGTGCTGCTATTACCATGTCAGGCGGGAATTAAAGGAACATGAGCCGATTCCCATCGGAGGCCCGTTCCAGAATACGGAAATCCTTTTGCTGGATGGGGAAGGCAGGCTGGCAAGGGAGGGGGAAATCTGTATCCGCGGGACTTCCGTAACACTTGGTTATTACAATAATCCACAGAAGACGGCAGAAGCGTTCGTGCAGAATCCGCTTAATACGGCTTATCCCGAAATCATTTACCGGACTGGGGATATAGGAAAATATAATGCGTTCGGCGAGCTTGTCTTCGTGTCAAGGAAAGACTATCAGATTAAACATATGGGACACCGTATCGAGTTGGGGGAAATCGAAGCTAATGTTGCCATGATAGCAGAAATAAAGATATGCGCATGTATCTATGAGGAAGAGAAAGGGAAAATCGTGCTGTACTATGTAGGGGACATTACGGTGGAAACGCTGGCTGCAAAGTTAAAAGAAACGCTACCGCGTTACATGGTACCTAACCACATAGAAAAGCAGGAGGGACTGCCGTTTACCGCGAATGGAAAAATAGACCGCGTCTTGCTGAAAAATAAATACAAAGGAGCTAAAAGAAATGGAAGAAATCAAGCGTAAATTATTGGAAATCTTAGAGGATATGCACCCAGGCAGCGATATGGAAAGCTGCCGTAACCTGGTGAGCGGCGGAATGCTAGATTCGTTTGACGTCGTCTCGCTGATTGCGGAAATGAACGACGAATTTGAAGTTTCTGTCTCGGCAGATAAGATTGTCCCTGAAAATTTTGATTCCGTGGACGCCATGTGCAGGATGGTGCTGGAGCTTATGGACGAGGAAACATAAGGGACGGATTGGGAAAGGCAGAAAGCTTGGGGAACGAAGGAATAGCAGAAGCAAATGTCATGGGGAGAACCGTTAGCAAGAGACTAAGGAAGAGCAAGGAAGGATGAATGAGAAGATGGCAGTAAGAAAATTTGCAGGAATAATAGGTGTGGGCATGATGAGCGTATGTCTGGCGGCTGGCTGCGGAGGGAAGGGCGCAGTCCCTTCTTCCGGCGCAGGCAAGGCAGACTCTGTGAATACAGCTGATGCACAAGAGGAAGAAGGAGCTGCAGAGTCAGAAAGCGCGGCTGGTGAAGACGCAAAGGCAGGCGTGGGCTATGTATTTGAGAGCAACGGCGTGGAACTGGCCGCAGACATGGATATGTCGGAGCTTGCGGATAAACTGGGAGAGCCGGCGAATTATTATGAGGAACCGAGCTGCGCGGCGCAGGGAATTGCTAAGATTTACACATATTCCGGCTTTGAGGTTGAGACGTACCCTGACGGAGAGAAAGATCTGATTGCCCGTATTACCCTCAAAGATGACAGCGTATCTACCCCAGAAGGCTTAGATTTGTCCATGACGGAAGATGATATTCTGGCAGCGTATGGCGCGGATTGTGAAGAGACGGAGACAAGCATGGTCTATGAGAAAGACGGCAAAAAGCTCTGCTTTATCCTGGATGGGGAAGATATTGCATCCATTGAGTATCATTCGCCCGTTTTGAACTGAGGAAGCGGATGGGAGGTAGTTATGTTCTTTACGTCGTATGAGTTTATGGCGTTTCTTTTCGTCTTGCTGTTCCTCTATTATTGCGTGCCTAAGAAATGCCAATGGCAGCTTTTGCTGGCGGCCAGCTATCTGTTCTATTTTATGGCGGGTGCGGATTACCTGATTTATATTTTGCTGACGACGTCTTCCACCTATTTTGCCGCCGGCATGATAGAGGAAAACCGAAAAAAGCAGGACGCCTATCTCAGTCGTTATAAGGCAGAATTATCCCGGGAGGAGAGGAAGGTTTATAAAGAAAGGCAGAAGCGTGTGCGCCGCCGGCGGCTCGTTGCCTGCCTGCTTCTCAATCTCGGCGTACTTGCCGTAGTAAAGTATGCAAATTTTGCGATTTCCGGTGCAAACGACATTTTGCGCATGGCGGGCGGAGAAGGGGGGATTTCGTATCTTACGCTGGCAATCCCGCTGGGAATTTCCTTTTATACGTTTCAGGCGGCGGGCTACCTGATTGATGTTTACCGGGGCGTCTTCCCGGCAGAGCAGAACCCGTTCCGCTTTGCCCTGTTCGTCTCGTTTTTCCCACAATTAATCCAAGGGCCAATCAGCCGTTTCCATGATTTGTCCAGGACGCTTTATGAGCAGCGCCGTTTTCATGGGAAAACAGTTTGTCTCGGGCTGCAGCGCATCCTCTGGGGATATTTCAAAAAAATGGTGGTGGCGGATCGTATCTTGGCGGGCGTCAGTACGATTACCTCAGATACGGCGGCATACTCCGGGGCATACATATTTGCAGGCATGATATTTTATACGGTTGAGCTTTACGCTGATTTCACGGGCGGGATTGACATCACAATCGGCATTGCCCAGACGATGGGGATTACCGTGCAGGAAAATTTCATCCGTCCATATTTTGCGACGTCCCTGAAGGAATACTGGCGCAGATGGCACATTTCCATGTGCAGCTGGTTTCGGGATTATGTGTTCTACCCGGTTTCCATATCAGGCTGGATGAAAACCATTTCCCGGTTTTTCCGTAAGCGTATTGGTGAGAAAATGGGAAAGCGCATACCAGTATACCTCTCGTCTTTTCTTGTATGGACGGCGACTGGTATCTGGCATGGGGCAAGCTGGAATTTCGTATTCTGGGGAATCAGCAACTGGGCTGTCCTGATGGTTTCCGAAGAATTAGAACCATGCTATGAACGTTTCCAGACACGTTTCGCGTTGAAAGGGAACATGCCATATAAGGTGTTTCAGGTGGCGCGGACGTTCCTGTTCGTGTGCGTCCTGAACTTATTTGACTGCTATGCGTCCCTTGCGGATACCTTTGGGATGATTGTGTCTATGTTTACAGCGGACAACTGGCATGTCTTGTGGGATGGCTCACTGCTGAAATTGGGGCTGACGCAGCTGGATTACGCAATCTTGGCGTTGGGCGTGTGGATTTTGTTCCTCGTAAGTTATAGCCAGCGAAGCGGCAGCGTCCGGGATAAAATTGCCCGCTTGGCCTATCCGTTACGGTTTTGCGTGTGGTATGGCCTTTTCCTTGCTGTGCTTCTGTTGGGAGCCTATGGGATTGGATATGACAAAAGCCAGTTCATTTATAACCAGTTTTAGGATTACGCGTGAGGCGGCAAGTTTTGATAAATGATTTGCAGACGCGGAAAGATTTGGAAAAAGGAGGGTGGCATGAGACAAGAGAGAGAAAACACGAGAGACAGAGGGAACGCGTATGTAAGGGCAGCGTTGTCTGCCGTCTTTGTGATTGGAAGCTTGTTCCTGCTGCAGCGGCTGCTCGTTCCCAAATATGTGGACGGCGTAGTGGAGGGGGCGTTTGTGCAAGAGTACTACAAAGAGGAAAAGGATTTTGACGTTATCTTCGTGGGCGACTGTGAAGTGTATGAGAATTTTTCACCAATCGTGCTTTGGCGGGATTATGGGATTAACAGCTATATCCGCGGCAGCGCGGAGCAGTATATCTGGCAGTCCTATTATATGCTGGAGGATACCCTGCGTTATGAGACGCCGAAGGCCGTGGTATTTAACGTGCAGTCCCTGCAGTTTGGCGAGTCCCAGAGCGAAGCATATAACCGCATGACTTTGGAAGGGATGCGATGGTCTCCTTCCAAGGCAAAGGCAATCTGCGCCTCCATGAAGCCCGAAGAAAAATTCCTGGATTATGTATTTCCCATCCTGCGTTACCATACCAGATGGAGCGAGCTGGCTTTGGAGGATGTGAGATACATGTTCCGGGATAAGAAGGTCTCCCACAACGGATATTATATGCGCGTGGACGTCAAACCGGCGCAAGGCGTGCCGGAAGGGAGGATTCTGGCAGATTACAGTTTCAGCGAGAATGCCTGGAACTATCTTGATATGATGCGCGTACTCTGTGAGGAAAACAATATCCGCCTCATTCTGATTAAGGCCCCAAGCCTCTATCCTTATTGGTATGACGAATGGGAGGCACAGGTTGCGGATTATGCAAAGGCTCATGATTTGGAGTACCTCAATTTCCTGGAGCTGTCAGAGCAGATTGGCATAGATTACCGCACGGATACATATGACGCTGGGCTTCATATGAATCTTTCCGGCGCGGAAAAGCTTTCCGCTTATCTGGGCAAATACCTTGCAGATCAGGCAGGGCTGCCTGACCGCAGAGGGGAAGAGTGGCTGTGCAGGATTTGGGAAGAGAAGATTGCTGCCTATGAGGAAGAAAAAGAATCGCAGTATCAATACTACGGAATTTAGACAGAAGGAGAAAGAGCATGTGCGGAATCTGCGGGGTTTTTAATTATACCAATAAAAGACGGACAGAACCTGGCGTCATAGAGAAGATGCTGTATGCAATCAGGCACCGAGGGCCGGATGGCAGCCAGGCTTTGATAATGGATGAGGCCGCGCTGGGATTTGCCCGGCTTAGCTTTATCGATTTAAGCGGCGGTATGCAGCCGCTTTGCAATGAAGATGAAACCATCACCATGGTATGCAATGGGGAAATTTATAATTACCGGGAACTTAGCCAAGAACTGGCGGGCAAAGGGCATAAGTTCCGCACAAAGACAGATGTGGAGGTAATCCTCCATCTGTATGAGGAATATGGCATGGAGTTTCCCCGCTGCCTGAACGGGCAGTTTGCCGTGGCCTTGTATGACGATAGGAAGAAACAGCTGTTGCTCGTGAGAGATCATGTGGGGATTGCCCCCCTGTTCTACACGGTCACTGATGGCAAGTTTGTATTTGCCTCGGAGATAAAAGCCATCCTGGAGTATCCGGGGGTGGAGCGGAAGCTGAACCTGAAAGCGGTAGATCAGCTCATGAATTTTCCGGGAGTTGCCGCGCCGGTTACTTTTTTTGAGGGGATTTATGCTATGGAAGGCGGGCATATGCTCTGTATCCGGCAGGAGGGGCAGCTGCAGGAGTCAGAGTATTGGGACGTGATATATGAGGCGCAGGACGAAGACAAAGGAGAGGCGTACTACATAGAAACACTAAGGGAACGGATGAAAGCTTCTATCGCAAGGAGGCTTGTCGCAGACGTACCCATAGGCTTTTATATTTCCGGTGGTCTGGACAGCTCCGTTGTCGCATGTTATATCGGGAAATACCTTCTGAACAGCTCTTATTCTTTTGCGGCGGAGATTGTATCCGGCGGCCTGGATGAGAGCTATTTCCAAAAGCTTGTCTGTGACTGCGTCAAGTCCGAGCATTACAGCGTCAAAGTTACAGAGGAAGAAATCTGGCAGAACCTGGCGGACGTCATTTACCACGCGGAGTCAGCAGTCAAAGAAAGCTATGACGTCGCGGCGTATCTGTTGTCCGGCCTGGTGCGGCAGTCCCCGGCAAAAGCCGTTCTGACCGGGCAAGGGTCGGATGAATTTTTCTATGGCTATGCAGGCTATGCCGTAGACTTATTCCGCAATATGCAAAAAGGGCAGATGTCCGCAGAAGAATGCGAAGCCAACGAGCGGCTGTGGGGGGATCCATATTTCCGTTATGAGCGCAATCATCCGCAAATCAGGAAGATTAACGCCCGCATTTACAGCGAATCCCTGAGGGGAGAGATTGGCCGATTTTCCGCCTGGGCAGAAAGCCCAATCAACTTGGACCGTGTCAAAGGGCTTAGTTCCCAGAAGCGGAGGTCTTATATAGACGTTAAGCTCCGCCTTGCGGATCATCTGCTGGGGGAGCATGGGGACCGCATGTTTTTCTCGCATTCCGTGGAAGGCAGGCATCCGTTTTTGGACACGGAGCTTTTGTCGTTTGTGATTTCCATGCCGGACAAATATAAGCTGAAAGGCACCAAGGAAAAATATATCCTGCAGAAGGCTGCGGAAGGCATCGTGCCGCAGGAAGTTTTAAAACGGAAGAAATTCCCCTTTCAGGCTCCCGGGATGTCTGCGATGGTGAAAAAGTCGGATGGGGGAGAGTTCCTGAGTGATTCCATGATTAAAAAATATGGGATATTTGATATCGATTGCGTAAAGGAAATGAAGAGGATGTACCGGCAGGATAATTTTACGCTTATGGGCGCATATGAAATTGATTATCTGATGATTGTAATGACAGTCACCATGCTGTGCGAGCGGTTTTCACTTTCTGTTTAGGGAAGAGGAGGATTGGTATGAAAAAGAAAAAGTATCTGTTGCTTGGAATTGCGGGGCTTTTGATGGCCATGGCGGCTGTTCCCTATTTTGCGAATGCCAATGGGGAAAAAGATAAGGGCAGCGTCATCCCGCAGGGCGTGTATGTCGGGGAAATTCCCATCGGAGGGATGACGCAGGAAGAAGCAGCCCGGGCGGTGGAGGAAGCAGTCGCAAAGCTTGGGGAAAGGAAGGTCACGCTGCGGGCTGGGGATCATGAATTGGAGACGACAGCCGGTGAGCTTGGGCTTTCCTGGCAAAATCCCGAGATTATTGAGGAAGCTTCCGGCATAGGGGCCAGAGGAAATCTGCTTGTCCGTTATAAGGCGTTGAAGGATCTCGAGCAGGAGGGAAGGGTCTACGAAGCGTCATATGGCGTTGATGCAAAAGCGGTGAGCAAACTTCTGGAAGAGAATGAGGCGGCATTGAACACGGAGGCGGTAGATGCGAAGTTGGAGCGGAAAGACGGAGCGTTTGCGATCACGCCGGAGGTACAAGGGATTGCTGTAGATATTGAGAAGTCTGTCAGTGAGATAGAGGAATTTTTTGAAGAAAAGTGGGAGGGCATAGACAGTACCCTGGAGCTTGTATCAGACGCAGCAGAGCCAAAGGGGAAACAGGAAGAGCTGGCAAAGGTAAGGGATATCCTGGGTTCTTTCCAGACCAGTTATGGAAGTTCGAACGCAGGCCGCCGCCAGAATGTGGAGAACGGTACGGCAAAAATTAATGGGATTGTGGTGTACCCGGGAGAGGAATTCTCTGCATATGACGTGACAAGCCCCTTTGAGGAGGATAACGGATATACTGTCGGCGGCGCGTATGAAAATGGAAAAGTAATAGATTCCATCGGCGGAGGCATCTGCCAGGTATCTACCACGCTTTACAATGCCGTAATCCGGGCGGAGCTTCAGGTGACAGAGCGTTTCCCCCATTCCATGACGGTTACCTATGTAAAGCCCTCGGAGGATGCGGCAATCGCCGGGACTTACAAGAACCTCCGCTTCGTCAACAGCACAGACGCTCCCATCTATATTGAGGGTTATACTGCTGATTCCGTGGTAGGGTTCAATATTTATGGGCAGGAGACCAGGCCGCAGAATCGTAAGGTGAGTTTCGAAAGCGAAATCCTGACCACGACAGACCCTGGCGTCCAGTTCCGGGCTGTCGGCGAGCAGCCGATAGGTTATATCAGCGTCGACCAGGGGGCGCACGTCGGACATACGGCGCGGCTTTGGAAGATTGTGACGGTAGACGGCATAGAAAAGGAGCGGGAAATATTTAACACAAGTACTTACAAACCGTCGCCCAAAATTGTATTGGTGGGAGTCGCATCTGCAAACCCGGAGGCTGTTGCGGCCGTAACCGCGGCTGTCGCTACGCAGGATGAAGCGGCTATCTATGCCGCGGTCGGGCAGTGGAACGATGCGGCCCAGCAGCAGGCAGCAGAGCAGGCGGCTCAGCAGCAGCCGGGACCGCAAGAGCCGCAAGAACCGCAGGAGCCGCAGGAGCCGCAAGAACCGCAGGAGCCACAGGAACCGGAAGAGGATCCGGGGGAAGAGGAAGATAAGCCGGAAGATGAGAAAAAACCTAAGGAAGAAGAGGAGTAAGAGGTGAGCAAACAGCGGAAGCATCAACAACGCAGCAGGGTATTTTCCTGCAATTTGCGTCAGTTCTTGCAAATGGGCCGGTACCTTTTGCTGGTGGCTGCATATTGTGTGCTGGCACATCTGCTGCCAGCACAGGCGGCGGGCGCGGCAGAGGAGATAGAAGCAGAGGAGATAGAAATTGCCGGGAACTCAGCCATTGTCATGGAGGCGTCCACCGGTTCAGCCTTATATGAAAAGAATGCGAAGGAAGAACATTACCCGGCGAGCATCACAAAAATCATGACTGCGCTTTTGGCAATCGAGAACAGCAGCCTGGAAGAAGAAGTCACATTTTCCAGCGATGCCGTGTATAAGACGGACGGCTCTGGCATTGCGCGTGATGTAGGCGAATCCATGACAATGGAAGAATGTTTGTATGGGCTGATGCTGCAGTCTGCAAATGAATGTGCATATGCCATTGCAGAGCATGTGGGCGGCGATTATGATACATTTATCCATATGATGAATGAGAGGGCAAAGGAGTTGGGATGCCGCAGCACACATTTCAATAATCCCCATGGCCTGCCGGACACGGATCATTATACCTGTGCTTATGATATGGCGTTGATTTCCAGGGAAGCCCTCAACAGCGAGACGTTCCGTAAGATTGCCGGCACAGAGGAATATACTATCCCACCGACGAACAAGCATAAAGAAGAGACCTATCTGAGGAATACCCATAAAATGCTGACGAATTACCAAGGGTCGGAGTATCTTTATGATGGGTGTATCGGAGGCAAGACCGGGTATACGTCTGCCGCTAAAAATACGTTGGTTACGTTTGCGCGCAGGGAGGGGATGACATTGATTTGCGTTGTCCTCAACGAGGAGAAATCAAAACAGTATCAAGATACGACTGCGCTCTTGGATTATTGTTTCCATAACCCTGCTTTCACGGAGAAATATGCGCAGAAAGCGGAAAAGGAAGGGGAAAGCGCGTTGGAAGAAGACTGTGCTGAAGGGCTCTCAGAAAATGCAGATGAGATAATCCGCAAAGCAAATGTGCAGCTGATACCTCTGGATGATTTGCAGTCCCTGCAAAAGCAGAACTTCATACGGCAGACCAGGCAGAAGGTTATTCTCGGCATCCTGGCAGCGGCGGTAGCCGTAGGGGCAGGAATGGGGATTGTCCGCTATTCAAACGGATTTTACTGGCTGCGGCATAAAAGAAGGTATCAGGAGTATTATGCGTTCAAAACAATCGGGGAGCCGCGCCGTAGGGGCAGAAGAAGCTGGCAAAGGAGAGGGCGCAGGAGAGGCTGGCGCAGAAGATAGTTCACAAGAAGCTAGGGAATCCGGAAAGATAATTGTTACATATAGAAGGTTCAGGAGGGAAATGGAAGATATGAAAATTTCAAGGAAATATTATGTGTTGCTGGGGGTAATGGCTTCATTCGCGCTATGTGGCGCTGCCGGGATATCCACGCTGGCGGCAGAGGAGTCAGGGTATGAGCTGGAAGGAATGCTCCAGACGGGGAATGAAAAAGAGGAAACGATATATCCTGAAAATTCAGGGCATGACGCAGATTTGCCGGCAGAAGCTGACGTCGAGCCGGATGAGACGCCAGAAGAAGAGAAAGATGGATGGCACACAAATGCGGAAGGAAAGGTCTGTTACTATTTGGATGGCAAATTGCAGATGGGCTGGCAGGAGATAGAAGGTAAGAGGTATTATTTCAGCCCGGAGAGCGGGGAGATGCAGACGGGCCTGCA
>CAJUFQ010000018.1:0-6306 GCA_910585625.1 uncultured Lachnospiraceae bacterium | reverse complement strand
GCCCGGAAAGCGGAAAGATGCAGACTGGGAAAAAGAAAATAGGGAAGGCCACGTATTATTTCAAGAGCAGCGGTGCGCAGCAGACAGGCTGGCTGAAGCTGAAGGGTAAGAAGTATTATTTCAGCCCGGAAAGCGGAAAGATGCAGACTGGGAAAAAGAAAATAGGGAAGGCCACGTACTATTTCAAGAGCAGCGGTGCGCAGCAGACAGGCTGGCTGAAGCTAAAGGGGAAGAAGTATTATTTCAGCCCAAAGAATGGGAAAATGCAGACGGGCAAGAAACAGATTGGCAAAAATGCCTACTATTTCAACAAGAATGGGGTTATGCTGACATGCGGATGGCTGAGGACAGGGGGGAAGACATATTTCTGCAATAAGAATGGCAAATTGCATTCAGGATGGCTGGAAAGAGACGGCGGCAAGTATTATTTTTCTCCTGCAAATTATGAGATGCAGACAGGCTGGGTGCAGATTGGCAGCTATAAATATTATCTGGCGTCTTCCGGGGACGGAAAGGGCGTGCTGCAAACGAACGGCATTGTGGGTTCAGGGCCGGAAGGATTTTTTTATGCGGATGCAGAGGGCAGGCAGATAACGGCAATAGAAGTAAAACATGCAGTGGCTTTTGTAAAGACCCATACAAAGGATTGGTGGCCAAGCGACGTCAAGCTGCAGCAATGTTTTGAGGTGTTGTGGAGGAATTATTCCTACCAGCGGTTTTACGAAACGCCAACAGCGGCAAGTATGCCGGGATATGCCGAGTATATGTTTGCCAACGGAAGGGGGAATTGTTACCGTTATGCGGCAAGTTTTGCTTATATTGCCAAGGTGCTGGGATACGACTCCCGGGTTGCGGTAGGAAGCATTTCCAGCTCGAGGGGCGGCATGACGCCTCATGGATGGACGGAGGTAAACGTAGGCGGGGCCTGGTATATGTGTGATGCAAATATGCAGAAGAACCATCCGGGCATCAATTCCTATATGCGCACAGAGGCAAACTATGCGTACCGGCATACTTGTTCTGCCAGGTATGCGCTGGCAATACAAAATGGAGGAGTGACCTGGCAATGATATTCAGCTCACTGGAATTTGTATGTGTGTTTCTGCCAGCGGTTTTTGCACTGTACTGCCTGTTGCCGGGGGTACGGTGTAAGAATGCGCTGCTGATTGCGGCAAGCCTGCTGTTTTATGCCTATGGCGAGCCAACGTATGTAATGCTGATGATATTCAGCGCATCTGTCAACTATCTGTTTGCAAGGCTGGCGGTATCCTTGCGTTATCAGAAACTTTTGCTGTACCTTGCCGTTATATTTAACCTGGGCCTGCTGATATTTTTTAAATATACATCCTTTGTTGCTGAAACCTGGAATTGGGTTGTGGGAGCGGATATAGAGCCGTTTGAAGTGGAACTGCCTATCGGAATTTCTTTCTTTACCTTCCAGGCGTTATCTTATGTGGCGGATGTCTGCCAGGGCAAAATAAAAGCACAGAAAAGCTTTCCCAAAGTTCTGTTGTATATTTGCTTTTTTCCGCAGCTTATCGCCGGGCCGATTATCAAATACCGGGATATCGAGGAGGCGCTTACCAAGCGGCGCATGGATCTGAGACAGATTTCAGACGGCATGCGCCGTTTTATCTGCGGGCTGGGAAAGAAGATTCTGATTGCCAACACAGTGGGACAGGCGGCAGACGCTGTCTTTGGGGCTGGCTATGCAGATATCAATATATTGGCGGCATGGCTCGGGGCTGCCTCCTATATGCTGCAGATTTATTATGATTTCAGCGGGTACAGCGATATGGCGATTGGGCTGGGGCAGATGTTCGGGTTTCAGTTCCGTGAAAATTTCCGATATCCTTACGGTGCAACGAGCGTAAAGGAGTTCTGGCAGAGATGGCATATTTCACTGTCATCCTGGTTTAAAGAGTATCTGTATATTCCGCTTGGAGGCAACCGTAGGGGAAAGATACGCACAGCGGCAAATAAGTTCACGGTCTTTTTCTTTACCGGGCTATGGCATGGGGCAAACTGGACGTTTGTTCTCTGGGGATTGTTCCACGGATTCTTTTCTGCCCTGGAAGGATGGCTTCCGTTTTTCCGAAAAATACCCAAGCCTCTGGCATACGTGTATACGATGCTGGTGGTCTGCATCGGTTTTGTGATGTTCCGGGCAGAGGACGTCATGCAGGGGATTTTCCTGATTAGGCAGATGTTTGTGGGAATGCCGTTGGACAATGATAGCATGAGCTTTGTGCTGGGGCAATTAACGCCCTGGTTCCTGGCGATGGCGCTGGCGGGATTGATTGGCATGGCCCCTATTCGGCCTCTTGCACAGCGGATACGGGATTTTGACGGCAATGAAGCGGGGCGGCTTACCTGGAGAGGCATGGCGTTTCAGGCAATGCTGGACGTGGGAGCTGTCTTGCTGCTGTTCTGGTGCATTGTCCGCCTGTCTGGTCATACCTATAACCCTTTCATTTATTTTCGGTTTTAATTGCAGCGGGGAGGCAGGAAATGAGAAAAACAGGTAAAATCGGTCAAATTAGTTTTATTGCCGTCGGTCTGTGGATGTGCGCACTGCCGTTTGTGGGGATGTTCCTGGCGCCGACAGACAGCACGACAGAGAACCGGGAACTTGCGGCGTTTCCCGATATCATAGCAGATGGGGAATGGAACCTTAATTTCTTACAAGAAATGGGCGCATATTTTGAAGACCATTTTGCATTCCGCCAGGAGCTGGTATCCATAGATGCCATAATCCAAAGTAAGGCATTTGGGGTTTCCAATGCAGAAAGCGTGACGGTGGGAAAGGATGGGTGGCTGTATTATTCTTCCACGACAGAAGATTATCTTGGCAGGAATTTGATGTCTGAAAGGAGCCTCTTCAATGCGGCGCATAACCTTTCGCTGGTGCAGCAGTATGTGCAGGAGCAAGGAGCGTCTTTTGTATTTACGGTGGCGCCTAACAAAAACTCCTTGTATGGAGAGGATATGCCATATTATTTGCAGAAAAAAGCCGGAAATGTCCGCAATATGGATTTATTGCGTCCGATGCTTGAAAACCATGGCGTTTCTTATGTGGATTTATTTGCGCTTTTTCAGAGGCAGGAAGAGACGCTGTATTTAAAGCGTGATTCCCATTGGAACCAAAAAGGAGCGGTACTTGCGTATGATGCTCTTTTGGATTATATCGGGGTGGAACATGATGATTATGAGACGGTGAAGGCTGTGAGGCAAAAAGATGCGTATGGGGACTTAAATAAAATGCTGTACCCTTTGGCAGCTGAGCCGGAGTGGGATTACGATTTCCAGAAAGCAGACCGTTTTTCTTACCAGACACGGACGGAAAGTGTGGAAGATGCGTGGATTGAAACTGAAAATCCCCAAGGCAGGGGAAGCCTCTTAATGTTCCGGGATTCCTTTGGAAATACGTTGCTGCCCTTGATGGCAAATACGTTTTCCAAGGGATATTTTTCCCGTGGGGAGCCACAGAATATTGGAGCGTTGATGGAAACATATTGTCCGGATGCCGTGATAATAGAAAAGGTGGAGAGGAATATTGCAGAGTTTGCCCAAAACCCGCCGTTGCTGGAAAGTGTGGCAGTCAATTTGGAAGAGAAGGAATCCGCTGGGAAAGAGCCTGCGCCGCAGGAGAAAGAAACTTTGTCAGGATCGGCAGGCGTCTTGCTGGAAATTGCGGAATGTAAGGAAAATACGGCATACTGGATGGTATCAGGGGTTCTGGATGAGGCGTATTGTGCGGAGGACGTAAGGGTTTATGTGAAAATTACGGACGGTGGGCAAACGGTCGCCCGGGAGGCGTTTACCGTGACAACGGAAGAGTCAGATTATGGATATTGTCTGTATCTTTGCAAAGACAGGATTTTCCACGATTATGTCGGGATCCAGATTTTTGTGGAAAGCGGCGGAAAACTTAGGGAAGTCAGAGCGGAAGATGTGAAGCTGCAATAGGGATGGATGTTTTAAGCGTTGAAAGGCGAGGGATGTGATGATAGGAAAACTTGTATATAAGGTGACGCCGGCGGTTTTCTGTGCAGCTATGCTCCTTGGCTTGCCAGGCTGCGGCAGGGATGAAATCCATATCAGCATATTCGACCGGCAGACGGAGACAAGGGCTGTGGTGTTGGGTGGAATTACTGTGCAGGAGGCATTGCTGGAGGCTGAGCTTACGGTAGGGGATGGAGATATTGTTTCCCCGGATTTTGGGGAAGCGGTAACAGAAGGCACAGATATTTTTATCAGGCGTAAGGCAAGCGTTACCGTTGCGGAAGATGGCCGGGAGCGGGAAATGGTGTTGACGGGCGGCCAGGTGAAGGATGCGGTCCATGCGGCGGGCATCCAGATGGGGAAGCACGATGAGCTAAACCACGATTTGCAGGCTTACCTATGGGATGGCATGGATATTCAGGTGACCCACCGCCATCTTGTGGTGGTTGATGCAGATGGGGAAATATGGGAATGCCTGACGGCGGCGGATACAGTAAAGGAGTTCCTGGAAGAACAGGATATCCGCTTGGACGCCAAAGACCAGCTGACGCCTGGGCCGGACTCCCAGCTTGAAGATGGCATGGAGATAGCTATCCGGCGGGTCTTTGTGAAACGGGTTTCTGAGTATGAGGAAATTCTATTCCAAACCAGGGTGGAATATTCCGGTGGGATGTTTGAGGATGAAACCTGGAAAAAACGGCAGGGCAAGAATGGCAGGAAGGAACTCATTTATGAAGCGACGTATGTGGATGGCGAAGAGGAAAGCCGCCGTCTTGTGGAAGAGAGGGTGGTTGAGGAGCCAACCAGCAGTATTATCGTCAGAGGGACGGCGGCAAGGCGCAGAATTGTGTCGCGGGAACAAGTCTATGACTGCGATGGTTCCGGGCATGGATATTATGTGATAACCTGGTCGGATGGGGTGGTGGAGTATGAAGATTTTTAGGGTAAGGGTAGGCGTAGAGAACTTGATAGCCGTCTTGCCGGCATTTGTCCGGGGGGTATTACCATAATTCCCGGGCAATAAATAGTCCCTTGGGAGGAAAAAACAAGCTTCTATTGACGTAAGCATATCCCTTTTTTAATTAGTTTTGCGAGGTCTCTGTTTTCGTATAATACTGTAAGGGGTTTCAAATTCTTTGTCTTTGTGGCATAATAGACGATAGTGATAAGGGAAAGGAACAGCCTTGCCTTAAGATAAAAGAGAGCAGAGAGGTACGTCAATGAAAAATAAATGGTTCAAAGAATATTTCAGCATCCCGAACTTGATGGGATATTTCCGTATACTGATGCTGCCGGTATTCCTGGTGTTGTATACCGGCGCGGATTCCCGGAAGGATTATTTCATATCATTCGCAGTTCTTGCAGTGTCGTTCCTGACGGATTTTTTTGACGGCAGGATTGCCCGTCGCTTTGGCATGGTGACAGAATTCGGCAAAGCGTTAGATCCGTTGGCGGATAAGCTGACTCAGGGCACGCTTATACTGGCAGTTGCTTTCCGCTATTCACTGATGCGCCTGTTGATTATCCTGTTCTTGCTGAAAGAAGGATATATGCTGTGCATGGGTTTGTATCTGAAAAAAAAGAAATCTTTCTGGGACGGGGCGCAGTGGTATGGGAAAATATGCACAGCCGTATTGGATGTTGGGCTGTTTGCCTTGCTGCTGTTCTGGGATATCCCTATGTGGGCGGCAAATCTGATTATGGGCGTGATGACAGTATTCATGTTGTTTTCCTTGGTAAAATATGTGCAGTTCCATAAGAGTGTCTTGTCTCGTTGATATAGGATAAAATCACGCAGGATATTCGTCTATCTGCAAGGTGAATTTTCAACGGCGTACTTGTATCATCCAAGGCAAATGAAATACGGACTAGGGGGAAAGCCGAGAAAACAAACAACGAATGTCAATAAAACGAGCGAAATTGTACGTTTCTGTTGGTGGAAGCCTGTGCATGAAAATATTATAATCAAGGCATATCGCATTTAGGAGGTAAGGCCATGAGTTTAGGAAATCATTTATCGGATGCGCGCAAGAAAACACTGCCTTGCAAGCGCCTTTCGGTAAAGGGGCCCGCAGGCTCCCTGGCTTTTGCGGTATGTAAAAATTGGATCGCCGGATAATGGCCGGTGTGCTATAATCTGCGTAAGGGGCTGTGGCGTTACAAGGTGGTGAGCCTCCCAAACTTCACGGAACATGGGAGGTGGTGCAGATGGAAAATACATATGATATTTTAAGCCTGTTATTTTGGGGCGGTAACTTCCTGATTGCATTGCTTGCCTATTTGGATAATAGGAACAACAGG
>CAJUFQ010000017.1 GCA_910585625.1 uncultured Lachnospiraceae bacterium | reverse complement strand
CACTTATGGGTGGAGAGGTGTTTGCGGATATTCGCAACGGATGCTTCTTTGTGACGCTGGTTGTGAAATTGGCGTAAAGTAAAGAACGCTTAGTTGAGAGGTTTATTCTTTGTTTTATGTTGCCTGATTTCTGACACGGTTCTTCTATCTGCTTATGTTATGGAATTGGGTAACAGCGTTATCTTAACCGCTTTAATAATCGCCCGGAAGTCATTGTATATTGAACTTTTTAATACGGACTTATAAAATCAATTTATAGAAAACTGAATTATAAAGCAATCTGCCGCACGACGGAAAAAGAAAAAAGTCGTCGTATGATAGCTACTCATAAAACAGTATCAACCAACAAACTGAAATAGGGTAACTGCCATACAGGTTGCAGAAAAAGACAAGTAAGAAGCAAACCGTTTCTTGCCTGTCTTTGCCCCTTCCTAGCAGGCGAAGCGGGATTTCAATATGGCTTCAACCAGTTTAGCCTTTAGCCTGTCCGGCGTATCGTCATTGATATGCCCCTTATACATAGACAGATATTTGATGTGTGCGGTGTAATACCGCAATACTGCGTCTACCGCTTCCGGCTCTCCGGCAACGGCTTTTTGGATTACCTCAAAAGGTATCAGCTTTTTATTCCTCATGTTTCAATCTCTTCCGTTCTTTCCGTAACTGTTTCAGTGCAGCATTTCTCCTGCGGTTTATCGAATTCCTACAACGCCCATACAGTCTGCCAATTGCTTCATCACGATAACCAACGAAATAATAAAGCAACAAGATGGCTGTCCATAGCGGACGGTTCAAAATATCGTTCTGATATCAGATAGTCGAGGGATATTTCCCATTCTTCTTTCCGTTTTAAATCCTGCCATGCATTCATGGCTTCATGGCGCAAGACAATTTTACAGAACGCATATTCGATATATTCCATGAACTGTTCAGAATATTTCATTTTCTCTCACCCCTCGTATTAAGAAATAAGAAAATCTTTTTGAAAAATTTTTCTCAAAACTCCGTCAAAAGACATATAACGTCAAGGGAGCTTGCGTGGGAACTTGGCGTTACTATGCGCACGATACACCATGATATTTTCGTATTGTCTTTTGATTATCCAATTTATACAAAACCGGGTTGGCGCGGCGGGGGTTTCATTACAGAAAATTACAAGCCCTATACCAATACCCTTACAGAAACAGAGCTTGAAACGCTGTGCGGGCTGTATGGAAAATCGGAGGGAAAAGAGAAAGAAATCCTGTTCCGGATTATCCGCAAATACGGCGCGGACAAGCTGGAAATTTACTGGACAGACAAAAACATTTTATTTGTGATGCGGATTTAAAAAGAACCGCTCACTGACAACTGAATACTGGCAATCCTATAAGACGTATGAAACAGCCGAGCTGTGCCAGGACACGCCATGACTGCCTGTGGTGAACAGGCAGGAGCGAGAACTGTGTTAGGGCAAACAAGGAGCGGGAACCTTGCGCCATGACACTGTTTCCTGATAGTGATATTTCCGTAAAACGGTCACTTAAGATGATGGCGGAGTCCAATGTGAGCTTTTTCCCAAAATCTGCCTGCAGGATATAATATTTTGTAAAAAGAGGATTTTTACTGGCAGATGGTATATGTGGAAATATTTCCCACAAAGCGGGGGAAATCTATTATTTTGGACGGGCAGAGAATAAGAGAATAAAGGCGTATGACATCAGGACAATCACCCATGGGCAGTTCCGACTGCTTATCGCCTGTGGGAATGACAGCCGCAATAACCAGATGCGGGTTACGAAAAGCGGCAGGGTCTGCCTGCCGGAGGATACAGTCGGAGCAGAACGGCCTGATGATGACATGAAGCTGGAGGCGCTCCCACGGACCAACAACATCAAGTCCATGATGAATATATCAGCAGCGAAAAATCTGGTGCGAAGCCAAATGGATTATACCGCGTGGAGCAGGATGAAAATGGAAATCGGAAGATTACATTTGAGGATCCAAGGAAGCCTGACAGAGCAGAGGAGAAGGAGGACGTACCTGTCGCAAAGGCGGGAAAGCCAGCTGAGAAATGTACTGGCAACGACGACAAGGTTGAGCGGGAAATCAGGAAACTGAAAGAGCAGAAGAAACCATTGCAATGTAGGCCTTTTGAACAAATCGATACCTTGTCATTTATGTTAGTGCGACAGCATCTTCTTTTTCCTATAGCTGTGAGAAATGCTTGACATACCATATCGTGAAAAATATAATGGTATGAGGATGTCCGGCAAGGAAAAGTTTGCCGCTGTGTTCTCATATGGCAGGGCAGATAATTAATGCGGCAGGATATAGAAAAGGAAACGGAGGATACATGATGGCATTGGCGAAAAAGCCGGTAAACGGCATGAAGGATATTTTACCAGAGGAAATGCAGCTTCGGGATTACGTGATGAACGTGATAAAGGAGACGTACCGAAGCTTCGGCTTCACTCCCATTGAGACCCCCTGCATGGAGAATATTGCAAATCTCAGCAATAAACAGGGTGGGGAAAATGAGAAATTAATATTTAAGGTATTAAAGCGCGGAGAGAAGCTAAAGCTGGAGACAGCGCAGACCGAGGAGGACGTGGTAGATTACGGGATGCGCTATGACCTGACCGTGCCGCTGGCACGGTTCTATTCCAATAATTCCAACAATCTGCCAGCCCCTTTCAAAGCTTTACAGATGGGAAACGTCTGGCGCGCAGACCGTCCGCAGAGGGGCAGGTACCGCCAGTTCATGCAGTGTGACATTGATATTCTGGGAGAGGCGAGCAATCTGGCTGAAATTGAATTGATTCTTGCAACAACAACGACACTTGGCAAGTTAGGCTTCAAAAATTTCCAGATTCGTATCAACGAGCGCAGGATTCTGAAAGCGATGGCGGCTTATAGCGGCTTTGCGGAAGAATCGTATGATGCGGTGTTTATCATTCTGGACAAAATGGACAAGATAGGCTTGGAAGGTGTGGCAGAGGAATTGGAAAAGAGTGGTTTTGCTAAGGAATCTATTGAGAAATACCTGGCGCTCTTCAAAAATCTGGAAGGCAGGGAGGAAGTGGCAGACGGCGTCGCTTACCTGGCGGAGGAATTGGGCGCGTATCTCGACGCGGAGGTGTCAGAGAACCTGAAAGAGATTGCGGCCAGCGTCAATGCGACCAAGGCGGCAGATTTTTCTTTGATATTCGATCCTACGTTGGTACGCGGCATGTCTTATTATACCGGTACAATCTTTGAGATTGCCATGCCCGAATTCGGCGGAAGCTGCGGCGGAGGCGGGCGTTATGATGAGATGATTGGCAAATTTACCGGCAATCATGTGCCAGCCTGCGGGTTCTCGATAGGGTTTGAGCGCATTATCCTGTTGCTGTCAGAGCAGGGATTTGAGATTCCCGGTCAGTCCGAGAAGGTTGCTTACCTGATAGAGAAGAATTATCCGGGCGAGAAATTATCAGAGGTCATTGCCCAAGCGCAGCAGGAGCGCGCGGCAGGCAGACAGGTGCTGGTAGTAAGGATGAATAAGAACAAGAAATTCCAGAAGGAGAAACTGGCCGCAGAGGGATATCACGAAATTAATGAGTACTTTAATAAGTGATAAATCATAGAAACGTTTGCAGGGAAGAAGATTTTCTGGCAGATGCGAAAACCATATAATTACATGGAATAGGAGCTTTTTAAGATGGAAAGGCAAGGAGGAAGAATCATGGCAGAGTCAATGAAGGGCCTGCACAGGAGCCATCGTTGTACGGAAGTTTCCAGTGGGAATATCGGGGAAACGGTTACCGTCATGGGATGGGTGCAGAAAAGAAGGAATCTTGGGAGTCTGATATTTATAGATCTGAGGGATCGTTCCGGCATCCTGCAGATTGTGTTTGATGAACCGAAGGTGGGAAGCGAAGGATTTGCCAAGGCAGGGACGCTGCGCAGCGAGTTCGTAGTGGCAGTCACGGGAACGGTTGAGAAGCGGACTGCCGCGGTAAATGAAAACTTGAAGACAGGAGATATTGAAGTCATCGCATCGGATCTGCGTATTCTGTCTGAGTCTGAGACGCCGCCATTTCCGATTGAAGAGAATTCCCAGACAAAAGAGGATCTGCGGCTGCGTTACCGTTACTTAGATCTGCGCAGGCCGGATATCCAGAGGAATCTTATGATGAAGAGCAGGGTGGCGATGCTTTTGCGCAATTTCATGGAGAAGGAAGGGTTTCTGGAAATTGAGACGCCTATCCTTACGAAATCCACGCCGGAGGGAGCCAGGGATTACCTTGTGCCCAGCCGTGTCCATCCGGGGAATTTCTATGCGCTGCCCCAGTCGCCGCAGCTGTTCAAGCAGCTTCTTATGTGCGCCGGGTATGACCGCTATTTCCAGATTGCGCGCTGCTTTCGGGATGAGGATCTGCGTGCAGACCGCCAGCCGGAATTCACGCAGGCAGACATGGAGCTGTCTTTTGTGGATGTGGATGATGTGATTGATGTGAACGAGCGGCTTCTGCAATATGTGTTCCGTGAGGCAATCGGCATAGACGTGCAGCTGCCAATCCCGCGTATGAGCTGGCAGGAAGCGATGGATCGTTTCGGTTCCGATAAGCCGGATACACGGTTCGGCATGGAGCTGACCGATGTCTCAGAAGTTGTGAAAGGATGCGGCTTCGGCGTGTTTGCCGGCGCGTTGGAGCAAGGCGGTTCTGTCCGCGGCATCAACGCCAAAGGTCAGGGAGCCATGCCGCGCAAGAAGATAGATAAGCTGGTGGAGTTTGCCAAGGGGTATGGCGCGAAAGGGCTTGCCTATCTGGCAGTCAACGAGGATGGCACATACAAATCTTCATTTGCAAAATTCATGACGGAGGAGGAACTGAACGCTCTGGTGGAGAAGATGCAGGGAGAGCCGGGGGATTTGCTCTTATTTGCGGCAGATAAGAACAAAGTTGTCTGGGACGTGCTGGGCGCGCTGCGCCTGGAATTGGCCAAGCAGCTGGAACTGATAGACAAGAGCCGTTATAATTTCCTGTGGATAACGGAATTTCCGCTGTTGGAGTGGTCTGATGAGGAGAACCGCTTTATGGCGATGCACCATCCCTTCACCATGCCGATGGAAGAGGACTGGGATAAGATTGACTCCGATCCGGGCGCAGTCCGGGCTAAGGCATATGACATTGTCTTAAATGGGACGGAGCTGGGAGGCGGCTCTGTGCGTATCCACCAGAATGATGTGCAGGAGAAAATGCTTGAGGTGCTTGGGTTCACGAAGGAGAGCGCATATGAGCAGTTCGGGTTCCTGCTGAATGCCTTCGCTTACGGAGTCCCGCCCCATGCAGGGCTTGCCTATGGCTTAGACCGCATGGTCATGCTGATGATGCAGTGCGACTCTATCCGTGACGTCATCGCTTTTCCGAAGGTCAAGGATGCGTCTTGCCTGATGACGGACGCGCCCAATGTCGTGGATGAGAAACAGCTTGCGGAGCTGTCACTGTCCATCCAGGCAGCGGAAGGAGATACGGAGGAAGTCTGAATTTGACGGCAGGCAGATGGAAGATTATCCATAAATGATTCATAGGAAGATGCCCTTGGCTGTGTGCGGCAATGCATGGCCGGGGGCATTTTCCTATGCGAAGGACGCTTGGCAGGGAGAAATTATTAATTTTGTTTTTTTCGTCCAAAGTCTTGACATAAGCCTGGCCTGGAATGAAAATAGAAGGAGGATAAGGAGTGATATGTCGATTCTTTTTTATAGGTAAAGGAGTGAGGTTATGTCAGCTTTAACTTTGGAAAATGTAACGTACAGATACAAAAATGCGCAGAGAGCTGCGGTTTCCGGGATTTCCCATGTGTTTGAGGAGGGGAAGGTCTATGCGATTGTGGGGCCGTCCGGCTCTGGGAAATCCACACTGCTCTCCCTGCTTGCGGGCCTGGATCTGCCCACAGAGGGGGAGGTTGCCTTTGACGGAGACAGCCTGGCCGGATTGAACCTTGACCGCTACCGCCGTGAAAGTATTTCCATGATTTTCCAGGCGTTCCATTTGTTTCCGCTAATGACGGTTATGGAAAATGTCTGCTTTCCCATGGAGCTGTGCGGGGTAAGCCCGAAGGATGCGAAGCCCCGGGCAGCGGCGTTGCTGGAAGGTGTGGGAATCACCAAAGAACAGATGGGGCGTTTCCCTTCCAAACTTTCCGGCGGCGAGCGGCAGCGTGTGGCGATTGCCAGGAGCCTTGCTTCGAATGCGAAAATCATATTGGGTGATGAGCCGACCGGCAACCTGGACGGCGCGAATACCCAGAATATCATTGATATTTTATGCAGCCTTGCGCACGAGAAAGGGTATTGTGTCATCATTGTCACGCATGACATGGAAGTGGCCGAAGCGGCTGACGAGGCGTTGCGGATGCGTGACGGGGAATTGCGGGCAGGATAAGTGATTGATGCACAGAAGATAAAGGAACAGCCATAGCAGGAGGAAAACATATGAGAAAGTCTGTTGCCATGAAAACATTACTGCGTTCTCCGCTGAAAACGCTGCTGACATTCCTTCTGATTGCGGCGGCATCATTCGCCTTGTTCTCCCGTGTCACGGATTACGCTGTTACCACACGGGAAACAGAAAATGCCGAGAGCCTTTACCATGCTGTCGCCGCCCTGGACAATGAGGTGCCGGATATCCCGGTTTTAGTGACATATGTTGATTCGCCGGATAAGTCTGCTTCGAAGGGATATGATACGTTATATGAGATGGAGGATAAACCCTGGCCGACGGAGGGAGAACTGGAGGAGTTTACATCGTTGCCGGGCGTCACGCTGGCGGATACGAGGTACATGACGTCCGGGCGGGTGGAAGATTACAAATGCCTGGTTGGAGAAGGAAGATATGGCGGGTTCGTTTTATTAGAAGGTACTTACGGAGGGTACGAAGAGGGTGGGTCAATCTTGGAAGACCATGTGTGCCTGCAATTCAACGACGTCAAAGTAATCGCCTGTGATGGAGGCCCAGAGGTTGAGGAGTCATTTTTGACGGAGGAAGTGCCGTTGGGAGAGATGTAGTATGCCAGGTCTCCTTTCACCCGTGCATTTTATGACAGCCTGGAAAAGGGAAGCCGATGTCTTGTGCTGGCAAAAAATACAGGGTATAGTTCGAACGGAAGCTCAGGAATCACGTTACAGCCATCAGCGGTTGGAGAAGACGCTTTACGTGTTATAGAGGGGCTGCCGGAAAATTACCTGGAGACAGAGGCTTTTGCACGCCAGAGGGGCTGGGTGGATGCAATCAACCATAATATCTATTCTTACGATATTGTATATACTGCGGATATGCGTGCAATCCCGCGGTTTAATGAGCAGCGTCTTTTCCTTTCTGAGGGGCGTCTCCTGACGATGGATGACAAGGACGCCTGTGTGGTGAGCGCAGATTTCCTGAAAGAGCATGGGCTGTCCGTTGGCGACAGCGTCAGCATACGGCTCGGAAATCTGCTTTGCCATGGCAGGACAGATGCTGTGTCGGAGACAGAAGATTGGGATGTCGTGCCTGACGCTGCGAAAATCCCTGAATATACGGACGCAGTAGAACTTACCATTGCCGGTGCGTATGAGGAAGGAGAAGGAAATTCTGCCTATGCGCCGTCGCCCAATATCATTTATGTGCCGTCTGCTTTACTGCCGGTGGAAGTTCCGGCAGACTATGAAACGGAACCGAGTGAGTTTAGTGTTTTTGTCGAGGACGTCCATGACATAGAAGATTTCCATGAGACGGCCGGACAGTTTGCCGAGAACATGGGTCTGAATCTCAACTATTCAGACAGAGGCTGGCTGGATGTGAAGGACAGCTTTCGGATGGGCGCGCTGGCATCGCTTCTGACAACCGTGCTGTATGTTGTGGGCGCTGCGCTCGCTTTGTTCCTTGCAGTGTACCTTTATATTGGGAGGAGTAAAAAATCATATGCGATTATGCGTATGCTTGGAGTTCCCGGAAAGGCAGCCGGGTCTGCGGTTGTGATGCCTTTTGTGGCGATATCCGTATTGGCAGTCCCTGCCGGGGGCATGACAGGGATTCATTATGCACAGGGAGCAGCGGAGAAGACGCTGCTTCGCATGGCGGATAGCGCGCCGGCAGGCTATGTGCCTAATGCGCGGCTTCCTCTCAGCGTGATTGCGCTTTGCCTGCTGTCGGAACTTTTATTTGTCTCTTTGTCGGCATATTTTTTCCTGCGGAGCATGAAAAACATCCCACCGCTGGAGCTGCTTCAAGAGGGGGGAAGGCCAGGCAGGAAGGAAAAGGTTCCGGGTTCTCTTGTTCCGGCAGCGGTGCTTCTGCCGGGAGGGATTGACATGGCAAAGCTTCCTGCTGCCGGGGGATGGACGCCGCAAAGGAAGTATGGCTGCGTCCGCCATGTGGCCGCTTACGTCTGGCGGAATATACGGCGCGGCTTTGGGAAGACTGCAGTATCGCTGATCCTGGCAGCTGTGCTGGCGGCAGGGATTGGCTCGTTCGTGCTGGCGAGGATTACATTCCGTGACGCTTTCTATGAGCTTAGCGTAAAGGGCTCAGCGTCTGATTTTACATTCACGACGGTCTTGGATTTGTCAAATTCGCCGTTGGTGAAAGAGTTTTATTGCAGCGATATATTTAATGTGCGTGTGCAAGGTGCGGAACTTGACATTCCCATGGCAATCTCAAGCGATCTTCCGCGGGAGCTGGGAGCTGACTGTACTGTGGAATATGCCGAAGGATACAGTCTTTCCGCTTTTGAGGGGACTGCCCCGATTTGCGTGGTTGGGAAAGAGCTGGCAAAAGAGCTTGGCACTTCTGCCGGCGATGATCTTGGCATACTGTCCGATATTTTGTATTACACATTTAAGGCAGGGGGGTTGAGGAAGACGATTTGTCCCAAAGATATCGGGTATATAAGGTCATAGGCATAGTGGATTCTGAAGATGCAAGGGTAAAGAACGGGATTTTCTCGGGGATAAGGTGCGATCAGCAGAGCCTGTTCTCGATGGACTTCCCAGTGGGCAGCTGCGAGTTTACGCTGGCGGACAATGACAGGGTTGATGAATTGGAAGCCATCCTGGAGGAAAAGCAGAGCCGCAGCGTTATCTATTCACCAGACCCATCTTATTATCTCGACACGGGAGGGCTTGGCAATATTGAGCGTATCCGTGGTCTGTTGGAGTCGCTGTTTCCAATCGCCGTTGCCGCTGCCGTGGCTATCGGACTCTTTGGCCCATTGTTGGTCATCCTGCAGTCAGCACAGCAAGCGGCGTTCCTGCGCATCCTTGGAGTCACCAAGAAACGTGCCCGTTGCATGCTGGTGCTAGAACAGATTGTTCTGTGTGTTGCCGGGATTGTGCTTGTGGCAGGAGGGATTGCCCTATATGATCCGGGGCGGTTTACAAGGGGAATTGAGACGTTTGCCGCCTGTTATGGGTTGTATCTGCTGGGATGCGTCTGCGGGGCAACCGCGGCGGCCATACAAGTGACAAGGCACAGGCTGCTGGAGCTTTTGCAAGTGAAGGAGTGAGTGTGTAACGGCGTTGGCTTTGGAGTATCTCACATAATAATGGAGAGAAAACAGGGAAATTGAGCCGCAGCAACTCCTTGAAGTAACAGGTTTGTCTGTCGGAGAACCTTTTCTGATTTGATAAAAAAGAAGGGATAGGAGGATTCTGATGGCCCAGAAAACACAGGAGCATCAGGTTTTGTGCGAACAAGGCGTCATTACATATTTGCTGACGAGAAAAGCGGTCAAAAATATAAACGTCAGAATAAAGCCGGACGGCAGGGTACTGGTATCGGCAAACAGCCGGATACCGGTAAGCGTGATAGATGCATTTATAAAAGAGAAGCAGGCGTTTATCCTGTCCGCGCTTGCCAGGTATGAAGAAAAAAGGAAGCTGTCAGAAGAAGCTCCAAGGAAATATGTCAGCGGCGAGGAATATCATCTGTTTGGCAAAAGCTTCTTGTTAGAGGTCGAAGAGACGGAGCCGGAAACGGTATGCATGGACGGCGCATTTATTTTCCTCAGAGTCCGGGACAAGGATGATTTTGCCCGTAAAGAGCGGATGATGGCCGAATGGATGAAGGAATATACGGTAAACACATTTCAGGAATTGATAGACGAGGCATATGGGGTATTTGAGAGATACGGGGTTCCATATCCCAGGCTGCGGGTGCGGGACATGACCTCCCGGTGGGGATCGTGCCAGACCGTGAAAGGGATTATTACTCTGAACAGCCGTTTAGCGAAGGCGCCCAGGAGGTGCGTGGAATATGTGGCAGTGCATGAATTTGCTCATTTTGTCCATCCGAACCATTCGCGGCAGTTCTGGGAGTTGGTGGCAGAGGTGATGCCGGACTGGAAGGAACGCAGGAGGGAATTAGCGGATATCTGAGCAGGTTCTTCCAACATATAAAACACAAAGATGCGGCTCCAGGAAAAAGGAAAAACAGGGCATATGGAATATGATACATTAATGGGTGCAAAAAAGGTCGTGATTGTCGAGGACGACGAATTGCTGAACCGGGCGTTGTGCAAGGCATTTGCCAATGCAGGATATGAAGCGCAAGGATTTGGCTCTGTCCGGGAAGGAATGGATGCTATCCAGAGAGGCACGTCGCTTATGGTCATTGATATCGGGCTTCCGGCTGGCGAAGGGTTTGCCCTTTGCCAGAAGGTGCGGGATTGTGGCGGGACGCCAGTCATCTTCCTGACGGCGCGGGACGATGAGATGGACATGATACGCGCCTTTGACTGCGGGGCGGACGATTACCTGGTGAAACCGTTCCCGATGGCGGTCTTGTTAAAACATGCAGAGGCGGTCCTGCGCAGGATGGGAGAGGGGCATACGCAGGCGTTTTCCTATGAGGGCCTGCGGATTGACTTCGCGCGCAAACAGGTAACGTCAGGCGGCAGGGATGTAAAGCTTACGCCCAAAGAGTACGTCCTGCTTGAGCTGCTGGCAAGGAACCACAAGAGGGTCGTCACCAAACGGATGATCCTGGAGCAGATTTGGGACGCAAAAGGTTCTTATGTGGAGGAAAATACCGTGAACGTCACGCTTTCTCGTCTGCGGAAGAAAATTGAGCCTGATCCGGATAACCCTATCTATATCAAGACTGTGTTCGGGCCGGGCTATACATTTGGAGAGTAGGCATGACTGGAAAAAGGTAAAAAAGCGGCGGACGCGAAAAATATCTTCATTGATTTCAGGTCAAAGGAAGGAATATGCGCCTCTCATGACGCCGGCTGGCTTGGCGAGGCAGTTTTTAATATCCTGGAAAACAGCGTGAAATATTCCCCGCCAGGCGCAACCGTCGCGGTGTCTCTCAGCCAGGATGAAATGTATACGAAAATTTGCGTGGCAGACAGCGGGGCTGGCATCCTTGAAGGGGAAGAACCGCTGATTTTTCAGAAGTTTTACCGGGGAAAGGAGACGCATGGACAGCCTGGGTTCGGGTTGGGGCTTTATCTGTCAAGGGAGATTGTCCTTAGGCACGGAGGGTTTCTGAAAGCCAGGCGCAGGGATTCGGGGCTGGAAATTTCTATTTTTATCTTATAGGAAGATCTTGCCACGCTAAAGCGTGAAAGTATCTTCCTATAAGACAAAAATAATATGCGCACTCGCACAAGAGGTATATATTGCTTCGCAAATGTGCTCGGCGCGTCAAAGTGTGCAAGGTCTCCGCTTCGCTCCGGTCGGCGCTAAACGGACATCCACCGGATGTCCAGCACCCCACATGAATGGGGGGCGGGGGGTGAAGTGGACTTGCCCACTTTGTCCCTTCCTTGAATCCGGCAGGTTTTTAATTTTGGTAAATGGTTATCCTAAATGTAAGCAGATTGTAAGAACCTCATGTTAGAATGGAACTGTCAGAAGATTGGCAGAGACAGGAAGGGCAGGAGGTAGGAAGATGATTGTATTAGAGACAAAAGATGTAAGGAAAATTTATCAGACTCCGTCGGGGGAAGTTCATGCCCTGGACGGAGTTTCCATTTCAGTGGAGGACGGAGCGTTTGTCTCCGTCATAGGTTCTTCCGGGAGCGGGAAGACCACGCTCCTCAATATGCTGGGGGGCCTGGATTGCCCTACGCAAGGGGAAGTCATCGTGCGGGGCGAAGATATCGGCAAGCTTAAAAAAGATGACCTGACGGTGTTCCGCAGGCGGAATATCGGATTTGTGTTCCAAAATTACAATCTGGTTCCGGTGCTGAACGTTTATGAGAATATCATCCTGCCGCGGCAGCTGGATGGGAGGGAGGCGGACGGTGAGTTTTTCGAGCGTGTCATCGATACCTTGAAGCTGCGGGAGAAGCTTAATAGCATGCCGCATATGCTTTCCGGCGGGCAGCAGCAGAGGGTGGCGATTGCCAGGGCGTTGTCTTCTAAGCCTGCGGTTATCCTTGCCGACGAGCCGACGGGGAACCTTGATTCAGTCACTGGGATGGAAGTGGCAGGGCTTTTAAAGTCCAGCGCATCGTTATTCCATCAGACGATTGTAGTCGTGACGCATAATGAAGAAATTGCCCAGATGGCAGATTACAGCATCCGCATCGAGGATGGGAAAGTGCGGGGTGGCCGGGATGAAGAATAATAAGAAGAAAGTTGTATCATTCCTTGCCCCAAAAGAGTACCGTGCAGACAGAGGGAAGCAGCTGGTCCTGACGGGAGCGGTGGCTTTTGCCGTCATGATGCTTTTTTGCGTGTTCAGCTTTGCCCTTGGCAAGCTGGAGACAGATATGCTGCGCAACGCCAGGGAACGGGGGGCTGTCTCGGATACGGCGCTTGAGCGGGCAACGCAGGAACAGTATGAAGAGATAAAAGAGCTGCCCTATATTAAGGATGTCGGCAGATATATACAATTCGGATATGCGCTGGGAGACCGGGCGGCAGTGATTGACGACGTTGCCTGGGAGAAGATAAAAAGCCCGGCATATACAGATATCCATGGAAATTACCCTATGGAAAAGATGGACGTCATGCTTCCGATACGGACTTTGGAACGGCTGGGGATTGCCAATCTTGAGATTGGCATGGAGCTGCCGGTTGTGGTTGAGTTTTCTGAGGAGCGCCAGGAAGAATTTACGTTCCGGCTGTGCGGGTATTATACGGAGTATATCGCCACAGTTATCTATGGGCTGCCAGACGCATATTTTTCACAGGCATTTCTGGAGGCTGTTTCTGAAGAGGAGGAGCGGGAATTGACGCTCTATTTAAGGCAGGACGACAGAGTGTCCGGAAGACAGGTTGAGCGCAATCTCTACCGTGATATTGATATGCGGGATATACGGCAGCAGTTCCTTGGAAATGATACGTCGGTGGAAGTGGCGATGTTTACGATGGCATGAGGGTTTGACGCCATGTTTGCGCTGGCAGCGGCCATCCTGCTAAGCGCAGGGCTGCTTGTCTATAATGTCATGCGCATTTCCTATGAGCAAAAAATCCGGCAATATGGGCTGTTAAAGACGCTCGGGACCACGGATAAGCAGCTTAGGGCTCGTCTGCCGGCAGACAGCTAGGAATGTCCTGGAAGGCAGCCTGCTTGGCGCGGCAGAGGGGGCTTTGCTTGTCCTTTGCGTGCTGCCGCTTTTGCTGTCCCGGATGTATTTGTATCGATTTGGGAGCGCGGCCGGCATGATTACGTTCCATCCGTTTCTCCTGGCGGCGTCCGTTTTTTTCGTGGGGAGCGCGACGTTTCTTTGTTCTTCGCTCGCCATTCGCAGCACGGTAAAGCTGACCCCTGTTGAGGCGGCCAATTATATGGAGACGGCTGCGGGCAGACATATGACAGGAAGGACGTGCGAAAAAACAAGAGACGTCGGTTCCGGTTGTGGCGGATGGCATGGAGGAACATCCTGCGTTTTCGGAGGCGTTTTTTTGTCAGCGCAGTTTGCCTGACGCTGGGGATGACCGTGTCATTAGGGGTGGTCATGATTACCCAGGGGGCTGACACGGTTGACCAGATAGAACATGATTACTGGGACATAATAGTCGGGACGGACGTGACGATTATGGATTACAACGAGATTGAGCTTGGGTCGCATCGGAAAAATGAGGACGGCATTGTCCCGCTTTTTCCAGACGAGCTTCTGCAGCAGATACAGGGGCTTGCGGGAATTAAAGAAAGCGTTGTCGTGACGGGGGCGTTTGCGGAGGTCCTGCTGGATGAAGAGGCTCTTGCCATCTTGCGTGGGGAACAGAACACTTGGTGGCCTTACCGTACTACCTGCCTGATACAGAAAGTAAGCGATGAATTTTTAGAAGAGTTAAAGGCGTTTGCGCAGGAGAGGGATTTGGTCTTGGATGTGGATGCCGTGATAGAGGGGGAGGGCATGATCCAGATGCATGAGCATCAGCTTTCTCCGGCTCAGATTGAGCTGAGCAGGGATGATATAGGTAAGACGTTTGGGGTTTATGATATCGTGAACAAAAAGAAAGTGAAGGATATGCGTTTCTTCTCCAAACTTGATATGTTCAAGGAGATGAGGGATTATATCATCGCGAACCGTCTGCTGATGGGCGCTTTGTGTGGAATCTTGCTCTTAATGGGTATCGTAAACTATGTCAATGTGACAATCACGGGACTCACCGTAAGGAGGAAGGAGTTTGCAGTCATGGAAAGCATCGGGCTTACAAGCCGGCAGCTGAAGAAGATGCTTGTGCTGGAAGGATTTTTTTACAGCCTTATCATTATGACGCTGACTGGTGTTTTCGGGAGCTGGGCTTTTTGGCAGATGGGGCGGCAGATGAAAGAACGCATGGGGTATTTTATGATTGGCTATCCTGTCGCAGAGTTTGCGGCCAGCAGCGTGGCCTTGTTCTTGTCGTGCGCCTTGATTGTGCTTTCCTTATACCGGAAATACGGGGAAGGCAGCGTTGCCCAGAGGCTGCGGGTTTATGCGGACTGAAGGGGGATAAAAAGTAGTGCGGTTTGGCTGAATTGTAATTCTGTAGTACCAAAAGGTTTTCATCATAAAGTGAAGGAAACATTCTGCACAGAAAAGCGCTATGGAAAGCTAGCTTTCCAGACACTTTTTGTGCAGGATGTCTATGCTGCCAGAGGCAGCAAGACCTTTTGGTACTGGAAAAACAGTTTATATCAAAAATAGGAAAATCTCAACCAAAAGATAATTGACATTTGCCTTATTTTATCCATATAATGGGAAGTAGTCATTTGTGCAGGAACCGCAGGAGGTATTATGGGAAGGGAAGATTACGGCAAGGCATTTAAATCGGGGAAAAAAGATTACCAGGCGCGGATGCTGCGCGGCGTGAAGCCTACGTTACAAGTATTGGATGAGATTCTGCCGGAAAAAGGTTCTTATTCGGAGACCCCGCTCGGTTTGGTGCAGGTTCCGACGGATCAGATTGTGGGAACTAAGACCGGGGCGCGGAGCAATTCTTTTGCGGGGAATTTCATGCCAATCCTCAGGGAAAGCTCGGAGTTTGCCATGAAATGGCAGAACCTGAGCGATATCCATATGAAGGAGGGCATCCGCGACCCTATCAAGGCTTATGAATACATGAATAAATTCTATGTGGAAGAAGGCAATAAACGTGTAAGCGTCATGAAATATTTCGGGGCGGTTTCCATCCCCGGAAATGTGACGCGCATCATACCCAGGCGCACCGATGAAAAGGAAAATAAGATTTACTATGAGTTCCTTGATTTCTACCAGGCAGCTCCGATTAATTACATCTGGTTTTCGCAGGAAGGAAGATTCGCGAAGCTGCAGGAGGCAGTGGGCAAAGAGCCGGGAGAGGTTTGGACGGAAGAAGAACGGCTCACGTTCAGCTCCGTATATTCACGCTTTGTCTCTGAGTATCATGCAAGAGGCGGCAGGAAGCTGGCGATTACGCCGGCGGACGCCTTCCTGTCATTCATCACCTTGTATGGGTATGAGGAGATACAGCAGAAGACAACGGATGAGATATGGGATCTGATTGCAAAATGCTGGGAAGAATTTGAGCTGCTGCAGGAGAAGCCGGACATCGACCTTAAGATGAAGCCGAACCAGAAGAAAAAAAAGCTGCCTCTGCGAAACATCCTTTTTCCTTCCAGCGCACACAAGCTTAAGATTGCGTTCATCAACGAGAAGAGGCTGGAGACGTCCGGCTGGACTTATGCCCATGAGCTGGGCAGACTTTACCTGGAACAGACATTCCCGGAAGAAGTCAATATCATCTGTTATGAAAATGGGACGAAGGAAAATGTAGAGGAGCTTTTGGCGGACGCCATAGAAAAGGGCTGCAACCTTATTTTCACCACTTCCCCGCCATTTGTGCAGGCGAGCGTGAAGGCAGCAATCGCCAATCCGCAGATAAGGATACTGAACTGCTCTCTGAACACTTCGCATCGTTATATCCGCACGTATTATTCACGGATGCATGAGGCTAAATTCTTAATGGGCGCCATTGCCGGGGCGATGGCTGAGAATAATCGGATGACTTATATCGCAGACTATCCGATATATGGTTCCATCGCCAATATCAATGCTTTTGCGCTGGGGGCGAAGATGCTCAATCCGCGCGCGCAGGTTTTCCTGGAGTGGTCAACGAAGAAAGGCGTGGACATTGAGGAGAGAATCCGGGCAACTGGTTCTTCCTGTGTCTCGGGCAGGGATATGGTAATCCCGGAGGAGGCATCCCGTTATTTCGGCGTTTATTATATGGACAAAGACTCGCCGAAAAACCTTGCCATGCCTTTGTATCACTGGGGTAAGTTTTACGAGCAGTTAATCCGCACAATCATGGACGGCACCTGGAAATACGATGATAACCCATCCACTACCAAGGCTATCAATTACTGGTGGGGCATGGCAGAGGGCGTGGTGGACGTTGTTTGTTCCAAGCATTTGCCAGTAGAGACGAAACGCCTGATTGGGCTGCTGAAAGCAACTATCAGTTCCGGGGAATTCAACCCATTTTCCGGCATCCTGTTCTCTCAGACGGGGATGGCGAACGTGGAGCCGGACAGGAGCATGCTGCCGGAGGAAATCATGACCATGGACTGGCTGGCGGACAATGTCATCGGTTCCATCCCGACTAAGAAGGAACTGAAAGAGCAGGCAGAGCCGGTCGTCAGGCAACAGGGAGTGAAGAAAGAAGACTGAGCCTTTTACATATCGTGCATGGGAGAGTTTATTCATGAAAATACTGGCGATTGCCGACGAAGAGTCGAAATATCTTTGGGATGATTTCCATAAGAGCAAGCTGGAAGGGGCCGATCTGATAATTTCCTGCGGTGACTTAGATCCGCAGTACCTTTCTTTTCTGGCAACATTTTCCCATGTTCCGGTATTGTATGTACATGGGAACCATGATGAGAAATACGAGAGAGTCGCACCGGATGGGTGCATCTGCATTGAGGATCAGATTTTTGTCTACGAAGGAATCCGCATTCTGGGGCTCGGCGGTTCCATGCGCTATAAGCAGGGGACGCATCAGTATACTGAATGGCAGATGAAACAAAGAGTTGCGAAGCTGCGCTTTAAATTGTTCCGTAGGCGGGGCTTCGATATACTGGTGACGCATGCGCCGGCCTATCAGCTTAATGACGGACGGGATTTGCCGCATCAAGGATTCCGGGCGTTTAAGTGGCTGATGGAGAAATACCATCCGAAATTTTTCCTTCACGGGCATGTGCATATGTCTTATGGAAGGAATCATAAGCGTTATGACAAATATCTGGACACGCATGTAATCAACGCTTACCAGCGGTGCGTCTTTGAATTTGAGGATGAGAATCCGCAGGAACATCTTGGCTCCAGGGATTGTTGGTGAAAAGGAGAAGTTTATTATGAAAAAAGGAATATTGTTTGATTTGGATGGAACCTTATGGGACTCTTCCGAGGAGGTTGCGGTCTCCTGGCAGGAAGCAATAAAAAAGCATTCCGATGCAGAAATCGAGATTACTACGGAGATGATTCAGAGCGTCATGGGGAAAAGCATGACCGAGATAGCAGATATTTTCTTTAAGGAGTATGACAGCAAAACACGTTTGGAGTTGTTGGAACACTGCTGTGAGGAGGAGAATGCGTATATCCGCCAACATGGAGGCAAGCTTCTGGAAGGGCTGGAAGCGACTCTTCGGAAATTACAAGAACTGGGGTATCACTTGTATATCGTCAGCAACTGCCAGGTGGGGTATATTGAGTCGTTCCTCGAATACCATAAGCTTGGCGGTTATTTTGACGATTTTGAGAGCTTTGGCGGGACTGGCAGGGAAAAAGGTTACAATATCCGTCTGGTAACGGAGCGCAATCATCTGGATTCTGCCGTCTATGTCGGCGATACCCAGGGAGATTACCTTGCCGCCACAAAGGCCGGTCTTCCCTTCATTCATGCAAAGACCGGATATGGCGCCGTGGAGGCGCAGGCGCCTTTTATTGAGAAATTGCCGCAGCTTCCAGAGGTGGCAGAGGCGGTTTTCCGTGAAATCATGCCGTGATTGCCTGAGCGCCATGCAGCGGCATTCCTGATAGGACGAAGTTTCAAGGGGCAGATAGCGGTATAGGGAAAATGGGCCAAGCGGTGTCAGGGCTTGGCGTTGCAGCATAACAGGAAGGAGAGAGGAACATGGAGAAAATTACAAGTTTTACAATCGACCATATCAAACTGGAACCGGGGGTTTATGTGTCGCGGAAGGATCACGTGGGGCAGGAGGTCATTACCACTTTCGATCTGCGCATGACGTCGCCCAACGATGAGCCGGTAATGAATACAGCGGAAGTGCATACGATTGAGCATCTGGCGGCGACTTATCTGCGCAACGACCCGCAGTATGGGGATAAGACCATTTACTTTGGGCCGATGGGCTGCAGGACAGGATTTTATCTGCTGCTGGCCGGCGATTATGAATCGAAGGATATCGTGAAGCTGGTCACGGAGCTGTATGAGTTCATCCGTGATTTCAAGGGGGAAGTGCCAGGCGCAAGCCCCAAAGACTGCGGGAATTACCTGGACATGAATCTTGGCATGGCGAATTACCTTGCCGACCGATACCTCAAGCAGACCTTATACAAGATCGACGAGGAGCATCTGGTATATCCGGAATAGGATTTTAAGATAAGGATAGGGAAAAAACGAAGAAAGGATAAATGCAGGCATACGTTTCCGTCAAGTATGCCTGAGCCTCGGCATAGGGCAATGATAGGCCCTGAGGCTAGGTGGGAATGATGAAGAAGATAGGGATTATCGGCGCGATGGAGCTGGAAGTCGAAGCATTGAAAGGAAAAATGTCTGTCCGCCGCACAGAAGAAAAAGCATCCATGAAGTTTCTGGAAGGGACGCTCAACGGTACGGAAGCCGTAATCGTGCAAAGCGGAATCGGCAAGGTAAATGCCGCAGTCTGCGCGCAGATACTCTGCGATACCTTCCAGGTGAGCCATATCATCAATACCGGGGTAGCCGGCTCGCTGAAAAACGAGATTAATATCGGGGACATAGTAGTTTCTTCCGACGCGCTGCATCATGACGTGGACGTGCGGGTATTCGGATACCCCTTGGGCGAGGTTCCGCAGATGGGACGCCTGGCTTTCCCGGCGGACAAGCATCTGGCTGAGCTGGCGGCTTCGGTCTGCCGCAGGGTAAACCCAGACATCAAGGTGTACGAAGGAAGGATAGTCAGCGGCGACCAGTTCGTCAGCGACAGGCAAGTCAAGGACAGCATCATCAAGAATTTCCAGGGATTCTGCGTGGAGATGGAAGGCGCGTCTATAGCCCATGCCGCCTACCTGAACCATGTGCCGTTTGTAATCATCCGCGCTATTTCTGATAAGGCAGACGACAGCGCAGAGATGGATTACCCCACGTTTGAGAGAGCGGCGGCAGCGCATTCCGCCGCTTTGGTGGAGCATATGCTGCCGGAAATCTAAGATTCCAGAACAAAGTGCGCATATTATTTTCTCTCTTATAGGAAGACGCTTTCACGCTTTAGCGTGGCAAGGTCTTTCCCATAAGAGAACAAAGTGGAAACTGGCACAAGGGGCAGTATTTGCTCCCTGTGCCAGTTTCCTTGTGCAGCGTCCTAAACTTAGAAATCGATTTCCTCATCGTAGAAACATGCTTTTAACAGCTTCTCCATCTCTTCCGGAGTCGGGATTCTTGGGTTAGAGCCGGTGCAGGCGTCAGAGATTGCCAGCTTTGCAACTTCCGGCAGCTTATCCATGAATTCCTTCTCGTCAATGATGCCTCCTTCGTAATCTTTGATGCAGCTTGGAATTTCCAGGGAAGCGTTCATAGACTTCAGTTCCGCAATCAGAGCGTCAACCAGCGCGTCGGTGGAATCGCCTGCCAAGCCGATGAAAGAAGCAATTTCAGCATAACGTGCGGCAGCTTCCGCATTCTTGGCATTGTATTTGATTACCTTAGGAAGGTACATGGCATTTGCGCATCCATGGACGATATGCCCGCCGCTGTAGGCTGCTCCGGTCTTATGAGCCATGGAGTGGACGATTCCAAGCAAAGCGTTGGAAAATGCCATGCCGGCGAGGCACTGTGCATTGTGCATACGGTCACGTGCATCCATATCCCCGTCAAAGGAGGCTTTTAAGTCGTTATGTATCATCTTGATGGCATGTAATGCCAATGGGTCGGTGTAGTCGCAATGGAGCGTAGACACATAGGCTTCGATAGCATGTGTCATGGCGTCCATCCCGGTATGCGCCGTCAGTTTCTTCGGCATCGTCTCAGCCAGCGCAGGATCGACAATGGCAACGTCCGGGGTGATATTGAAATCAGCCAGCGGGTATTTGATGCCTTTCTGATAATCTGTGATTACGGAAAATGCCGTCACTTCCGTAGCAGTCCCTGACGTGGAGGGGATTGCGCAGAATTTTGCTTTCGTCCTCAGCGTGGGGAAGGAAAACGGTGTGATTAAATCTTCGAACGTTGTCTCTGGATATTCATAAAATGCCCACATCGCTTTGGCAGCGTCGATAGGAGAGCCGCCTCCCATGGAAATAATCCAGTCCGGCTCGAACTCACGCATTTTTGCCGCGCCCTTCATGACAGTCTCCACACTTGGATCCGGCTCAACATTCTCGAACAATTCTACTTCCATGCCGGCTTCTTGCAAATAACCGACTGCGCGGTCAAGAAAGCCGAAGCGTCTCATGGAGCCGCCGCCCACTACGATAATCGCTTTTTTTCCGTTCAGATTCTTAAGCTCTTCCAAAGAACCCTTCCCATGGTATAAATCTCTTGGTAATGTAAAACGTGCCATAAAAACCTCCTAAAATTATATTTTGGTAAGATTGTTGAATCAGAAGGAGTTGCTGCTCTGATTATTGTAACAACTTACCAAAATGGTATCATCAAATGAGGGAAAAGTCAATAAAAACACAAAATTTGAAAAAAAGTATTGACTTTTGGCATGAAATGGTATTATAATAGTCAAGCAGTCGGTTGTTAGGTTATTGACCGAGGCATGTGGGATCTTAGCTCAGCTGGGAGAGCATCTGCCTTACAAGCAGAGGGTCATAGGTTCGAGCCCTATAGGTCCCACTCATCTTTTCATTATTTGATATTGTGGCGGAATAGCTCAGTTGGCGAGAGCACACGGTTCATACCCGTGGTGTCGGGGGTTCAAATCCCTCTTCCGCTACTCCGAAATTTCTTGTGTAGTAGGGAATCGTAGAATGTTGTCATGAGTCTGTATGTTGTAAGCATATAGGCTTTTTTATTTTATAGAAAAGACCTTGTACACGTTGTTTCTCTGTTAGAAAAGGCTTTGCGCCTTTTCAGAGTCCAAAATCCTTGTCCGGCATGGAATCCATTTTACCATCCCAGATGGCTTCTTCTATTACCTGCAGGCACTCGTCCGTGCGCTTAAGGATGTCCTTGCCCCAAAAGTGGATGACCGTGTATCCGAGGAAGAGGAGCTTCTTGTCGTTTTCCCAGTCCCTGTTGCGGTTGCGCTCAATTTTTTTAATCCAGTAATCCGGGTTGTTCCCTTGCGCCAAGCGTACTTTCAGGACTTCCCAATCTTTCCCATGGAAGAATTCACTGTCGCAGAAAATAGCAATCTTGTATTTTGTCAGCACGATGTCCGGGGAGCCGGGGAGCGCCTTGTAATTTTTGCGGTAACGGTATCCTCTGTGCCACAATGCTTTGCGCAGGCATAATTCAATGGAGGTATCCTTGCCGCGGATGCATTTCATGTTTTTAGAGACGAGCTTGGGGTCGCGAGCCACGTTCTGCACCTCTTTCTTTTGTGTCATTCATAAAGCGTGCTGCATCAATCTTTATTGCTATTTTATCAAATCAGGGCTTTTCGGGCAAGGGGGAGTTCTGCCTGGGTTTACCGTTTCATCCATTGGCCTTCTATATGGCCTGTCAGCTACCGGCAGTTTGCGGAGGTGGCGGGGAAGCCTGGCGGATGCTTTGAAAAAATTAACAGAATGATTGATAAATGGATCGTAAAGTGATAATATGGTTGCGAAGTCAAAATCACACCAAATAAAGGAGGGCAATATCATGGAGGAATTAATGATTGCTTTTGACGACAATTTAATTACCGGGAATGACATGATTGACGAGCAGCATAAGCAGCTCATAGAACGCATCCAGAAATTCGTCGATGCCTGCAAGGAAGGCGACAGCAAGGTAAAGGCTATTAAAATGCTGGATTACCTGGATGAATACACGGAATTCCATTTTGGGGAAGAGGAAGAGCTTCAGCGGAAGGTCGGCTATCCGGAGCTTGCGCAGCATCATGAGAAGCACAACGAGTTTAAGAAAACAATTCAGGGGTTATATGACTACCTGGATGAGAACGAAGGTCCTAACGAGCAGTTTATCCAGATGGTTAAGAAAAATGTGGTCGGCTGGCTGTTTGGGCATATCAAGACGTTCGACCGTTCCGTAGCGGAATTTATTTTTATAAGGGAGAACCCCGACAGGATCTGATTCATTTCGCAGCTGCAATGAGATATGAAGTTTGTGTTTTTGGCGGTGATGATTGTGTATCGGAAAAATTCTTAGAAGGAGCGTTTGTGGAATGAAATTAATCTCATGGAATGTGAACGGCTTGCGTGCCTGCGTGCAGAAAGGCTTCCTGGATTTCTTCAGGGAGGCGGACGCGGATTTCTTCTGCGTGCAGGAGACGAAGCTGCAGGAGGGGCAGATTTCCCTGGAGCTGCCGGAAGGATACGGCGGTTATTGGAACTATGCTGAGAAGAAAGGCTATTCCGGAACGGCAATTTTTACCAGGCATAAGCCGTTAGCGGTATATTATGGAATCGGGATGGAAGAGCATGACCGTGAGGGGCGTGTCATCACGCTGGAATATGAAGGGTTTTACCTTGTCACGTGCTATACCCCTAATTCCCAGAACGAGCTTGCAAGGCTTACCTACCGTATGGAGTGGGAAGATGCGTTTCTGTCCTATCTGGACGGGCTGAAAGAGAAGAAATCAGTGGTTTTCTGCGGTGACCTGAATGTGGCGCATAAGGAAATTGACTTGAAAAACCCCAAGACAAACCGCAGGAATGCAGGCTTCACGGATGAGGAGCGCGGGAAATTTTCTGAGATGCTCACGCATGGCTATATCGATACATTCCGTTATTTCTATCCAGACGCGGAGCAGATTTATTCCTGGTGGTCTTACCGGTTCAAGGCGAGGGAGAAAAATGCCGGATGGCGTATCGATTATTTCGTGGTGTCTGAGGAGCTGGAAGACAGGCTGGAGGATGCAAAGATCCACACGGAGGTTCTCGGTTCCGACCACTGTCCGGTAGAGCTGGACATCAGGCTGGATTAAAAAAATACTTTGCATATGCGGGAAAGTATGTTATACTGTCCCTAATCGCAAAGATTCAAGAAAGGAAGAAATTATTATGAAACACGTAAAGACATTAAATACAAAAAAGTTACAGAACACAGTGAAAAAGGGCGGATGCGGAGAATGCCAGACATCCTGCCAATCTGCCTGCAAGACAAGCTGCACGGTAGGGAACCAGAGCTGCGAGAACAAATAATTCCCGGCAATAATTGATAGCATGACACAGGCCGTTCGTCAGACGAGCGGTCATTTGTGCGTTATGTATCGCAGTATTTTGAGACAGGAGAAAGAGAGGGATTAGCGTGGTTCACCAGTATAAGAACAACGGCTATAACCTTGTTTTGGATGTGAACAGCGGGGCAGTGCATGTGGTGGATGACGTCACCTATGATGTGATTCCTCTGTTTGAGCAAAACACCAAGGAAGAGATCGTAGCAAAGCTGCGGGCTGCGTACCCGGAGCAGGAGATTGCGGAGAGCTATGAGGAAGTCAGGGAGCTGGCGGAGAATGGCGGGCTGTTTACCGAGGATGAGTACGAGGGTTACATGGAGCAGTTTAAGCACAGGCCTACGGTTGTCAAGGCGTTGTGCCTGCATATTGCCCATGACTGCAACCTTGCCTGTCGCTATTGCTTTGCGGAAGAGGGCGAGTACCATGGAAGAAGGGCGTTGATGTCTTTTGAGGTGGGCAAAGCGGCGTTGGATTTTCTGATTGCCAACTCCGGGAACCGCCGGAATCTGGAAGTCGATTTCTTCGGCGGGGAACCACTGATGAATTTTGGTGTGGTGAAGCAGCTGGTAGCTTATGGAAGGGAGCAGGAGCGGCTTTATAATAAGAAATTCCGTTTTACGCTGACGACGAATGGGGTGCTGCTTGACGATGAGGTCATGGAGTTTGCCAACCGTGAGATGGCAAATGTTGTCTTGAGCATTGACGGAAGGAAAGAAGTGAATGATAGGATGCGGCCTTTCCGCAAGGGGGCTGGCAGTTATGATTTGATTGTCCCCAAATTCCAGAAACTCGCAGAGAGCAGGAACCAGGACAGATATTATGTAAGGGGGACGTTCACCCGCAACAACCTGGATTTTTCTGAGGATGTGCTGCATCTGGCGGATTTGGGATTTAAGCAGATTTCTGTAGAGCCGGTGGTGGCGCAGCCGGAGGAAGACTACGCGCTGCGTGAGGAAGACCTTCCCAGGCTGTTTGAGGAATATGACAGGCTGGCCGTGGAGATGGTAAAACGCTGCAAAGAAGGAAATGCTTTTAATTTCTTTCATTTTATGATAGATTTAGAGGGAGGACCCTGCGTGGCAAAACGTCTGTCGGGCTGTGGATCCGGCACGGAATACCTGGCGGTGACGCCTTGGGGGGATTTCTATCCCTGCCACCAATTCGTTGGGAATGAGGCATTCCTTATGGGGAATGTCACGGAGGGCATAAAGAATACGCAAATCCGGGATGAGTTTAAGTCCTGCAATGTATATGCCAAGGAGAAATGCAGGGATTGCTTTGCGAAGTTCTACTGCAGCGGCGGATGCGCTGCTAATTCTTACAATTTCCATGGCAGCATTACGGACGCCTATGACATCGGATGCGAACTGCAGAAGAAGCGGATTGAGTGCGCAATCATGATGAAAGCAGCGCTGTCAGAGGAGGCGTAAGGAAGAACCGATATGGACAGCATTGCTGTAAATATATTATAGAAATTACATCCGGGCGCAGCCGGAAAGGGAGCTGCAGACGCCGGTAAGAAAAGACAGGAGAGGAAAATCATGAAAAAAGGAAAAGCAGTGGGGATTCTGGTTCTGATTTTGGCGATTATGGCAGGGATGTCCTGGTATGCCGGAACCATTATCTCAACGGTTGGAGTAGGCGAGAACCGTAACATTAAGCTGGGACTCGATCTTGCAGGCGGTGTCAGCATCACCTACGGAGCAGTGGAGGACAATCCGTCCCAGGAAGACATGGCGGACACTATCTACAAGCTGCAGAGGCGTGTGGAAGCCTACAGTACGGAAGCAAGCGTGTACCAGGAGGGCAGCGACCGAATCAATATTGAGATTCCGGGCGTCTCAGACGCAAACGCGATTCTGGAAGAGTTAGGCAAGCCGGGATCCATGGAATTCCAGGATGAGGATGGGAATGTATTGGTAAGCGGCACGGATATCCAGAACGCTAAGGGAGTTCCGTATAAAAACCAGACGACCGGCCAGACGGAATATGTCGTGGAACTGACGCTGACAGATGAGGGCGCAGTGAAATTTGAACAGGCGACAGCGGCCAATGTGGGCAAGACGATGCCTATTGTCTATGACGGTGAGATTATCAGCAAACCTGGCGTAGATTCAGCTATCAGCGGCGGACATGCGCAGATTGAGGGTATGGAAAGCCTGGAGGCAGCGGAGAACCTTGCATCTACCATCCGTATCGGTTCCCTGTCCCTGGAACTTGAAGAACTGAATTCCAAGGTAGTGGGGGCACAGCTTGGTGAGGAAGCGATTTCCAGCAGCTTGAAAGCGGCGGCGATTGGCCTTGTGCTGGTTATGATTTTTATGATTATCGTATATCTTCTGCCTGGATTCACGGCCAGCCTGGCGTTGGTGCTGTATTCTGCGCTGACAGTTTATGCGTTGTGGATATTTGATATCACGCTCACCCTCCCGGGTATTGCTGGTATCATCTTATCTATTGGTATGGCGGTAGACGCCAATGTCATCATATTCGCACGTATCCGCGAGGAGATAGCGGCAGGGAAGACGGTGAACACGGCGATTAAGCTTGGATATGAAAAGGCTTTGTCCGCGATTGTGGACGGTAACATTACTACATTGATTGCAGCTATCGTGCTGGGTATGCGTGGTTCCGGCCCTGTGAAGGGATTTGCTTATACACTGGGCATCGGTATCGTATTGTCTATGTTCACGGCATTAGTAGTGACCCGCTGGCTGATGAAATGTTTTTATGCATTGGGCCTGCAGGACGCCAAATTCTATGGCAAGGCAAAAGAGTTGAAGATAGTTGGGTTCCTTAAGAAGAAAGTTATCTTCTTTGCCCTCTCCGGCGTTGTTATCGTGGCAGGATTTGTGGGCATGGGAATCAACAGCGCACAGAACCGCAACATGCTCAATTACAGCCTTGATTTTGTAGGCGGTACTTCCACTACAGTTACTTTTAATGAAGATTACAGCATTGAAGAGATTGATCAGAAGATTGTGCCTGTGGTGGAGAAGGTTACCAACGACTCCAATACGCAGACCCAGAAAATTGAGGGAAGCAACCAGGTGGTAATCAAGACGCGTTCTCTGGAGCTTGCTGAACGTGAAGCCCTCAACCAGGCATTGAAGGATGAATTTGGGGTGGACGAAGCCGGGATTACGGCAGAGAACATCAGCTCCACCATCAGTTCCGAGATGAGGTCTGACGCAGTGTGGGCAGTTATCATAGCGACGATTTGTATGCTGATTTATATCTGGTTCCGATTTAAGGATATCCGTTTTGCGGGAAGCGCAGTTATCGCATTGGTTCATGACGTGCTGGTGGTGCTTGCATTCTATGCGATTGTGAGGATTTCCGTGGGCAATACGTTTATTGCATGTATGCTGACGATTGTGGGTTACTCCATCAACGCGACTATCGTCATTTTCGACCGTATCCGTGAGAACTTAGGAAGCAGCAGGAAGAAGGATCCGGAGGCGATTGAAGAAATCGTGAACAGGAGTATTACCCAGACCCTGACCCGAAGCATCAATACGTCGCTGACAACATTTATCATGGTGTTCATGCTGTTCATCTTAGGGGTCAGCTCCATCCGGGAGTTTGCGCTTCCGCTGATGGCGGGCATTATCTGCGGCGCTTATTCTTCCGTATGCATCACGGGCGCCCTCTGGTATGTGTTCAAAGTGAAGTTTGCCAAGAAATAAACAGGCAATACGGCATAAAAATATAACTCTTAGCTAGAAATTAAGGGATGAATCCCCGGCAGTCAGGAATATCAGGCGGCCGGGGATTTTTTCAGGGAGTAGGATAAATGGTGAAAATCGGGATTTGCGATGATGAAAGGGAGTTCAGGGAGCAGCTGAAAACCTTGCTGGAACAATATTTCAGGGAAAATGGCTTACAGTATGAACGGCAGGAATACAGTTCTGCGAAGGAGTTTGTGAAGAGCGGAGAAGGGACGGATCTTCTGTTTCTAGACATAGAGATGGAGGGCATGTCAGGAATCCAGCTGAAAGATTATCTCCAGGGTGAGGAGGATGTGAAAATAATTTTCGTGACGAGCCATCTGGAAGGGATGCCAGAGGCATTTGGCAAGAACGTTTATGGTTTTCTTGAGAAGCCTGTGGACGTGCGGAAACTGGAGAAGTATCTGGTGCGGGTAATCGAAGATATAGAGGAAAATCAGGTGCTTGTGCTGAAAGGCATTCAGGGGGAAATGGCAGTAAAAGAAAAGGACATTTTTTATTTTGCCTCTGATAAAAAGTACAGCCGTCTGGTGGGGAAATTGGGGGAATCTTTCTGTGATATGGGACTGCAGCAGCTGGGAGAAATGTTGGGGAAGAAATCCTTTTTCCGCTGCCATAAAAGTTACCTGGTCAATCTGGGAAATGTTTCTGAGATTAACAAAAGCGTCCTGCTGAAAAATGGGGAGAGCATTCCAGTGAGCAGGAGGAGGGTGAAAGAACTGAAAGAAGCATATCTGGCTTATATTATCCGGAAGGCGAGGTAAGGTTATGGATGTGGGAGAGTTTGTTTTTTGTGTGGTATTAAATATGATGAGTGGACTAGAGATTGGAGTAATGCTATGTGGGATATTTTGTGTTTCTGTTACAAGAAAAAAATCATATTTAATTTTAGGAGTGGTTTTGTCCATTGTATTCTGTGCTGGGGGTGATTGGAAGAGATATGAAGAAGGATGGATATTAATACTTGGACAAATGTTGCTTTTGGCTATATGGATGTCTTGGACAGAAGGACAGTGGTTTCGTCGTTTTGCAATCTACATATGCAGTGTGATGTATTTAGGTTTTCCATATTTGTGTATCAATCTGTTTTTTTCCGCTATTTCTGGAAATTCAGTAGGGAAATTAGAAAATTCTACTTTTTACTATTTTGTGAGAGGAATGCTTACGATTGCCATAATGTCTATTTTGGCGGAACGATTGCGGAAAACATCAGGATATAAAGAAATAGTAAGTAGGTTGCCAACGAGATATTTCTGGATTGCAAGCGTTTGTGTGTTTACTGCGTCTTTTGTACAAGCATTTGTAGAAGAAATCAGTGCAGGATATGAAAATGTAGGTCTGGCGAATGCGGTTGCTGTATGTACGATAATTATTAATATAGTATTTTATGTGTTTGGAATAGGCATCGTTGTGTTAGATGTCTTCCGAAAAAAATATAGGGAGGAGAGTATCTTAAAGGAACAATATTTGCAGATTGCAAAGAATTATGTGAAGACTGTGCGAAATAATGCAAAAGAAACCCGGAAGATGCGCCATGACATGAAAAACCATATGAATATCCTAAGTTATCATTTGGAGCAAGGGGAGAACCAGAAAGCGTTAACCTATCTGTCAGAGATTCAGTCACACATGGATCAGTCAATCAAAAAGACGGTGTCTGTTAACCATGAAATAGTGGATGCTATCCTGTCCCAGATGCAGTCCGAGTCAGAGAGGCAGAAGATTCGGTGGGAGATTGAAGGTTCCCTGCCTGCAGACTTGCCGGTAGGTGATTTTGACTTGTGTACGATATTCTCGAACCTCCTATCCAATAGCATTGAAGCTTGCACAAACGTGGAGGAATCGGAACGAAGCATTTATCTGGCGATACGGCGTCTGGGGGAACAGCTGGTGATAGAAGTTGAAAATTCATCCAGCCAGTCTGTTGAAGTTGGAAAGTTGGGGAACATGACTTCCAAAAAGGACGTCAAAAACCATGGATATGGGATTTTGAACATAAAGGATGCGGTCCGTAAAAACCATGGGGAAATCCTATTTGAAAGCCTGGAAGGCAGATTTGCAGTCAGGATTATCTTCCCATTATCTGAAAAAGCGACCGTTTATTTCTGAAAATGACCGCTCATTCCTTTTCTCTTGAAAAATGAAGCCGAGAGGCAGTATGATAGAGAAAAGGAGGTGAGTGCAATGGTATTGATGGCAAGACAGCTTTTTTGGCAATTTGCTCATTGGCTTTTTAGGTAAAGAATGACTTACAAGAGGCAGAAGATTGGAAGGGGAGTTTTCCTATAAATCCGGCCTTTCTAAAGAAGTCTTCGTGTACAAAAAGATAAAATAGTGGTAGAATAGAGTAGAAAAATGATTAATACGGATTACAATGCATTGAATGTTTATGCATCTGATACAAGGAGCAGGGCAAGCCAAACGTCAGATATGACGCTGGTATCAGAGGAGAATGCAAGGGGAGCAAAAAACGCTCGAAGCACAAATGATGTGGCGGCAGTGCTTACATTAAGCGCCAGGGCTGCGGCGAAAACGCCAATCCTGAAACGTGGGAGCCGGGGAACGGCAGTGGAAAAACTGCAGAAGAATCTCACGAAGCTTGGGTATGATACGAAGGGTACAGACGGAATCTTTGGCAAGGACACTGAAAATGCCGTCAAGAGATTTCAGAAAGCTCATAAGCTGACAGCAGATGGGATTGTAGGCGAAAAAACAAGCAATGCTATCGCAAAAGCATTGGAGGCAAAGAAAGCGAAGGAAGAAGTCCTGAAACGCGGGAGCCGGGGAACGGCAGTGAAAAAACTGCAGAAGGATCTTACGAAGCTCGGGTATGATACGAAGGGTACAGACGGAATCTTTGGCAAAGACACCGAAAATGCCGTCAAGAGATTTCAGAAAGCCCATAAGCTGACAGCAGATGGGATTGTAGGCGAAAAAACAAGGAAAGCGATTAATAAAGCCTTGGAGGGTATAAAAAATCCGCCTGCACCTAAGCCACCAGCCAAAGGGATACAGAAAATTCTGGATAATATCAAGAATGATAAATCTCTTGGACTCTCAAAGGAGAAGAAAGCAGCTTTGACGATGGCAGCGGAAAGGCTTTTAAAGGATAATTATGAAGTTGCATTTGTAGCTGGGGTTCTTGGGAACATCATGAATGAAGGGACGCCTGGCAAGTTTGAAAGCTCGAATTATAAGTCCAATCCTGCGGCAGAGCCTGGATACCTGAAATATATGGATAAGCATTTTAACTACAGAAATAAATTTTCAGGCAGATCTATCTGTGATGTGGGGATTAAGGCAACCGAAGCCCTGCAGAAGAAAGTAAAGGCGAGCGGATATGCCGGAAAGTTCGGGCTTGGAATGATTCAGTGGACAGGAGAGCGTACGGAAAGGCTTATTGCGTCCTACAAGAAGTATTCAAAAGGCGATAAGCCAACAATTAATGAATGCATCAAGGCAGAAGTCAATTTCATGGCAGATGAGTTAAAAGGCGCATATTCTAACGTATATAAGAAATGGAAAGCCGGGAACAAAACAGCCAAGAGCGCCGGTGATATTGTCTGCCGAATGTATGAGGTTCCCAGGGATACGAATGGCGAAGCAAAGCGCAGGGCAGAAAATGCCAGCAAATTGTATAAGATTATGACAAAGAAATAGGAGGGTAAGAACGTGAAAAAGTTTTTACTTTTATGCATGTCATGTTTCGTGCTGTTTACGTTTGAGGCATGTGGAAACGCTGCTGATACAAACGCGGATACGGCGGAGGCAGGCGAGGCTTCAGAGAAGCTGGCGAAAAAAGATGATGCGGCTGTCAAAGGCGTACAAGAACTCAGCAAGGATCCAGAGGCTAACGGCGGAGAGTCAAAGGACGTATTGGCAAGCGACACGCAGGGAGACAGCCTTGACGCTATGGATAGCGCCGGAAGCGACAGGCAGGATGATAATGCCGGCGCAGCTGAGCCGGCAGGCAGCAGCGTGCCGGAAGCCCCTGCTGATAACGGAGGGGATGCAGGAGCGGCTACGGAGCCTGCCGTTGTCCCTGATAATACGGCTGGGGCAGGCAATGACCAGTCTGCCGATGGATACCGTGAGATTTATAAAAGTAAAATCGAAGGCGCCGCAGAAGATACGGCTGTTTACTCACTGATTTACCTGGATGGCGACGACGTCCCGGAGCTGGCTGTTTATGATGCCGGTTATGAGGCTTATTCTATCTATACAGTAAAAAATGGAGAGCTGTTCTGTATAGCCGATTCCATGAGGACAACAGAGATGACCTATTATGAGCGGAGCGGTATAATTGCCCTGTTCACAAGCTGGAATGGCGGCGGAGATGAGGGCGGATACGGAAAGTCCTATTATCAGGCGTCCACGGATAAGACCCTTACAAACGATGACCAGCCTGTGCTGAATTTTGCCTATAACGCGTCTTATGATGAAGAAGGAGCCTATACGGGAGAGGGCGTTACCGATTACTATGACATGGGGAAGGAGATAGATGAGGCAGCCTTTCAGCAAAAACTTGAAGGTTTGGGCGTTGCCGGAGATGGCAAGGCAGTCTGCGCTGGAGATGTGCTGACGAAAGCGGAAGCGATTGAGGCCTTAAGCCAATAAGTGTCCCTGTCCATTTGGAATGTGTCAGATTCAGAGAAGAGAGGGGAAGGATAAGTCATACAAAAGATAAACTGCTCTGAATCTGATTTTTTCTAAATGGGGGCAGGTTTCAGTAATTAGAAAGGCATCCGGCAAGCGGGATAATCCGTCTGCCGGATGCCTTATATTCATGAGATTTTCTGCAGTATTTCGCTGTGTTCCGCGACGACTTTTTTCAATAAGTCAATGTCGACAAAAGCTGCTGCCATCTTATCCGCGTAGGTTTTATAACGGCTGTACGTCGTCGTGTAACAGGATTCAATCGTGCTGAGCCGAGGCAGGACGGCATTTTCCTGAACTAATTCTATCTGTCTGACATCACTTTGTATGTGTAAGATATCGCCCTGCATATGCTTGATATCAGATTTTACCTGTTTGATGTCGTCCTGCATATGTAAGATATCGTCCTGCATATGCTTGATATCAGATTTTACTTGTTTGATGTCGTCCTTTATATGTAAGATATCGTCCTGCATATGTAAGATATCGTCCTGCATATGTAAGATATCATCCTTCATATGTTTGATGTCAGTCTTCATGCACTGGATGTCTTCTTCTATCGGCTTAAGCCTGGCGTCTAATTTCTTGTCCATAATGTCGGCGATGGCAAGCAGCAGTTCATTATCAGTCATTATATCACACTCCTTTGCGTGGCTGGTTAAACTCGTTAACAATAAGTATATCATAAATGAAGTGAAAAAATCTACGGAAAATCAATTTCCGCAAATGAAATGGACAGTGCGGGACGGCGGCTATTTATAGATAACGACTCTGTCTTGCGGGTGGATGACAGTGCTTCCTTGAGGAATGATGTTTTCATCTTCGCGTTTGATTAAGGCAATCAGTATATTTTCAGGCAGATTCAATTCCGCAATGGAGGAGTTGCACCAATTATGCCCTTCGTCTATGAGGATTTCCTTTAACTTGCCATCGTCTTCGCTGCGGTATGAGGGGACGCTTAGGATGATCGTATCCCCTGCAAGGATTGTCGTGCTGCCTCGTGGAATCAGGGTGTCGTCTTCACGTTTTACCATCAGGGCAAGGGAGCCTGTAGGAAAGCTGACGTCTTCTATCTTGCGGTTCTCCCAGTTGTGTCCGGAAGGGATGTACATGCGCATCAGAGTCAGGTCAGAGTCATCCTGGTAGTCGTTAAAGGTCTTGCGGATGTCCGAGCTGTTATCTACCATGTCAAGCTTTCGCGCTGCCATGGGCAGGAGAGAACCTTGGATGGCGACGGAGAGCAGGGAAATGAAGAACACGATATGGAATAAATCATGTTCCAGGCTGGTTCCGCCTGCAATTACCATAATCGCAAATACAATGGAGGCTGCGCCGCGCAGGCCGGACCATGCGACCAGCAGGCATTGCCGCAGCGAAGAACGGAAAGGCAGCAGAATCAGGAACACAGCGGCTGGCCTTGCAATGAACGTCAGACACAAAGCAATCATAAGCGCCGGCAGGAACAGCTTTGGCAGCAAGTGAGGGAAGGAAAGAAGCCCGAGCAGGAAAAAAATTAAAATCTGAGCAAGCCCGGTAATCCCATCGAAAAAGTGTACCAGTGTAATTTTGTTGTTAATGTTGCTGTTTCCGAGGATGATGCCGGTGAGGTAGACGCTCAGGTATCCATTTCCGCCCAGCAGGGTCGGCAGTGCGTAGGAGAGGAGTACCAGGGCAATCACGAAGACGGTATCCATACCCAGAGTAATCAGGTCGTCTTTCCGGAGGGCGGCAATGCCGAGGAACGCGCATGCAATACCGATGCCAATGCCGACGCCAATCTGTGTAAGCATCATAACCGGCACAGAAGAGCTGCTGTTGCCGGAAATCATTGCAAGCGCGACCATCGTCAGCATATATGCCATAGGATCGTTGCTGCCGCTCTCAATTTCCAAAAGGGGCGCGGTAGAATGCTTTAGGTTTAGGTTTTTGGAACGCAGGATGGAAAATACGGAAGCTGCGTCAGTGGAACTTAAAATCGCCCCTATGAGGAAGCTCTCAGAAAATGAGAAGTGCAGGATCTGATAGCAGAACAGGCAGGTAAGGAGCGCGGTAACGACCACCCCCAAGGTTGAGAGCAGCACAGCCTTTGCTGCGACCGGGCGCGCGGTCTGCCACTTTGTGCCGAACCCACCGTAAAACATAATGAAAATCAATGCGAATGTACAGAGCTGCTCCGTCATCACATAGTTGTTAAAGGAAATCTTGAACAGTCCGTCAGAACCGAATATCATACCAAGAGCCATGAAGCATAGCAGTGCGGGCATTCCGAATTTGTTGGAAAAGCGGTTTGCTATGATACAGGAGAGGATGACAGCACAGCAGAGAAGAAGCATGATGGCCATAAGTTTGTCCTTTCATTATATTTAGGATTACATGAAGAAGATTGTAAGAGCAGCCTCTGTTTATAAAAACCAGAAATCGGACAGAAATCGGACAGAAATCGGACAGAAATCGGTATGTACGGAAACAAAACACCCACCTTCATGCACTATCATGTGTGAAAGTGGGTGTGTCATATACAGCAAACCGAAACAATGTCTGCGTCTGCCGGAATGTAGCCTGGAGCTATAACACTGGCTGGAACAGACTGCGTGTCAATTACCGTAAGCTTAAGCTTTGGTCTCTACGCCTGCCCAGTCGTCAAACTTAGACATAACAGCATCGTAGGTCCTCTGGGAGATATCCGGGAGTTTCTGCCCCCAGGATTTGGTAGCTGCCTTGAAGCCTTTCTCAAAAGCAGCACGCATCTGTTCTGCTTTCTCAGGATCGTCTCCTACCAGGGCTTTCGCGAATTCAATGATACGGTCAGAGGTCTGGTTCACACCCCAGTATCCATCGTCTGCGATATCCTTCTGTGCCTGCGCCTTAACATCGGGGGTAACGGTGAAGTCGCCTTTTGCAAGGAAACGCCACATGTCGTCTGCCTGTCCGATTCGGTTCCCCTGGTTGCCCATCATCTGCTGAACCAGGCTCCTTAACTGGGAAGTCCTGTCTTCTGCATCTTTCTTTAATCTTGCGACAACATCTTCCTTAGCATAAGTTGCTTTGGTAGAAGAGGTTCCCTTCTGATATACGACGCCTTCTTCTTTGTTCTTCTTGTCTTCAGCAACTTTTGCGGTGTCGTTGTTGTATTTGGTCTGATAAGCTGGGGTATAAGCGGTTGTACTATTTACACTGTTTACACTCATGATGTATCCCTCCTTGGCATACTGATTTGGTTGTCCGTAACCATGATATTTATAGTTCTCATAGTCTATATCGGATGGCAGAGGAAAAAATTAACACTGCTTTGGCAAAATATCATAATGTTTATGTTGCCTGTTCGGATTTCCTTTTGAACTTTGTATCTTCGTAATTTGCAATAGGATTGAATTGGTGTATAAGTACCCTTGCTTTGTGTTTCTGCAAATAGACAAAAGCTTGTCGAAAGCACATGCACATATTATAATAAAGTTAAGAGAGGACGGACTGACAGCAGAACAGACTTCTGAAATCTGCAATAGTAAGAAAGAAAAGGAGAAGTTATCATGCAGGAAATGAAATTAAAGGCGCTGGCAAAAATCAACCTTGGGCTGGATGTGCTGCGGCGCAGGGACGACGGCTATCATGAGGTGCGCATGATTATGCAGACGCTCAAGATGTATGACAAAATTACCATAAGGAAGATGAAAGAACCAGGGATTCAGCTTAAAAGCAACCTGTTTTATGTGCCGGAGAATGAGAGCAACCTGGCGTACCGTGCGGCCAGGTTATTGATGGATGAATTCCAGGTTGAGGAGGGCGTCTTTATAGATTTGCAGAAATTCATCCCGGTTGCGGCAGGAATGGCAGGGGGCAGCTCGGATGCGGCCGCGGTGTTGTACGGCGTAAACCGCCTGTTCGGGCTGAAGTTGACGAAGCGGCAGCTCATGGAACGCGGCGTGAAGATTGGGGCGGACGTGCCATATTGCATTATGCGCGGGACAGTCCTTGCCGAAGGGATTGGCGAGGAGCTTACCCCTCTTCCTCCCATGCCGCCCTGCAAGGTGCTGGTGGCAAAGCCACAGGTCAGCGTATCCACGAAGAATGTCTATATGAATCTGGACATGGCTGGTGTCACAAAGCATCCTGAGATTGACGCCCAGCTGGAAGGAATCAGGGAGGGGGATTTACACAAGATAGCCTCCCGTATGGGAAATGTGCTAGAGACCGTGACCATTCCCTCTCACCCGGTGATTGCCCAAATACGTGAGGAGATGATGCGGTTGGGAGCTTTAAATGCCATGATGAGCGGCAGCGGGCCGACCGTTTTCGGCCTGTTTGAAGATGAAGATTTGGCAGAGAGGGCGTACCAGGAAATGCGCGGGGGGAACCTGGCAAAACAGGTTTACCTCACAGGCATATATAATAGGAGGTAAACCATACCGATAGGAAATGCGGCAGGAAATCCAGATATTTATGGATAGCAGGAATAAAAAGGAAAAATTCGGAAACGATATATAGTAATGAGTAAGGATAAGCGATTGCTTATCCTTTTTAGTATCCTGTTTAGGAAATGCCTTGTCATTGACAAGTATTGGAGTTTGTGATTTTCCGAAACCGCGTTATGTAGGAGGAACTTATGCCGATGCAGATTACCCCTGATTTGCAGGAAAATATCAAGAATTTTGAGGAATTGTTTTCGGACTGCGAGGACATCAAGAAGCGGAAGATAAAGGTTGGGAAGCATTTAAAAAGCGCGTGTTATGTCGCTTATATCGAAGTGACAGTCAGCAGCGTGGACTGGAAAGATTCAGCGGTCGGGAAGCTTCTGGGGACGTTGCGGACGATGCCGGAAGAGGAGCTTGCCGCCTATGTCAGGGATAATGTGTTTGACATCTCTGATTCGAAACCTTTTGAGACTATCGAGGACGCCGCGCAGGGTATGCTCACCGGGGACGCCCTGTTTTTTCTGGACGGCTATAATAAGGCGCTAAAAATCCCGGATAAAGGTTATCCCGGAAGGGGCGTTTACGAGACAGAGTCTGAGAAAGTAATCCGCGGCTCCAATGAGGGGTTCTCGGAATCCATCAAACTGAATACGGCGTTAATCCGTAAACGTCTGCGCAGTCCCCATGTGAAGGTGAAGGAAAGCTTTGCGGGCAGGCGTACCAATACAAATGTGGATTTGGTATACCTCAAGGATCTGATTTACCCGGAAATATTGGATGAGATAGAGCGGCGTCTGGGGGAGTTTGAGATTGACGGCACGTTAGACAGCGGGATTATTGAGCAGCTTACAGAGAGACGGAAATACTCTCCGTTCCCACAGTTCCAGACCACGCAGCGGCCAGACCGCGCGGCTATGGCCATCCTCGAAGGGAGAATTGTCCTTTTGTCTGACAACTCCCCGGTGGCCTTGATTTTGCCCACGACGTATAATACGTTTATCCAGACCAGCGATGATTATTACAGCCGCTGGGAGATTGCCTCTTTCACAAGGATTCTGCGCTATGTGGCGTCATTCCTGGCAATGGTCCTGCCTGGGCTGTATCTTGCGATGACGAATTTCCATACCCAGCTTCTGCCGACCGATTTGCTGCTGTCGCTGGCGGCGTCGAGGCAGGGCGTGCCTTTCCCGGCGATGGTGGAGGTGTTCATCATGGAAATTGCGTTTGAACTGCTTCGGGAGGCGGGCGTGCGCCTGCCAGGCGCCAATGGGAATACGATTGGCATTGTCGGCGGGCTGATTATCGGTCAGGCTGCAGTAGACGCCAATATTGTCAGCCCTATCGTAGTAATCGTGGTGGCGTTGACGGCTTTGTGTTCGTTTGCTGTTCCCAACGAAGAGTTTGCGACGGCTTTCCGTATCCTCAAATTCATGTTCATTTTCCTGTGCGGTAGCTTGGGATTTTTTGGGTTCCTGCTGGGGATGCTGACTGTGCTGATGCACCTGTCTCATCTGGAAAGCTTCGGTATCCCTTACCTTGCGCCATTTGTGGGTGCGGACATCAATGGATACCAGGATGAGCGGGACACCTTTTTGCGCCTGCCCCTGGATTTCCTTAAGAAACGTCCTATGTATACACGGGGCGGCGCGCGCGTCAGGCTTAAGTTTGGGCAGGAAGAAAAAAGAGACGGAGAGGGGAAAGCGTAAGGAAGATGTTTGCAGATAACTTTAAGATATCGTTACGGCAGATAAGGAGGCTTTTAGTCTTGGATATATTCGGTATGAGCAGCCTGCTGCTGCCAGGGGTTTTTTCAGCCATGACTGGGGCGGACGGGATTCTCTGCCTGCTGCTTGGGATGGCTGGAGGGGCCTTGCTGCTGTGGCTGATGGGCGCCAATATAAAACATGTCAACGGTGATTATTACAGTTATATGAAAGATATGGCAGGTCAGGTTATAGCGGACGTCTTTATGGTTTTTTACTTCTTGTATTTTGTCACATTGTCCGGGTATGTGCTGTATGAACTGACGACGCTGACCTTAAGCTGGATGCTGCCGGAAGGCTCTTTTTGGGGCGTCGGCGCCGTGTTGCTGCTCCTTGCCGTATATGGCAGCGTCCGGGGCATTGAGGGCAGGGCCAGGGTGTATGAGATTATTTTCTGGTTTTTGGGGATACCTCTGATCTTGATGCTGCTGTTTGCCATGCCGGAGGTGAATTCCGCCCATTGGACGCCGGTTGTGGCGTCGGATGGATTACAGCTTTTAAGCGGCGGCGCGTGGACGCTGGTGTTCCAGCTGCCTTTCAGCGCATTATTGTTTCTGCTTCCGTTTTGCAAGAAACCTGAGAAGATGGCGGCTTGTGGGAGGCAGGCGTTGCTGGGCGTGACGTTTCTGAATGCCGTGATTTACCTGATTTTACTGGGGGCGTTTGGGCAAAACGCCATGGGGGTACTGAAGCGTCCTGTCCTTACCCTGATGGGCATGGTCAACCTTCCGGGCGGTTTTTTCACCAGGCAGGACGTGCTGATGACGGCAGTGTGGTTTTTTGCCCTATTCGCCCTTCTGAACACCGGCATTTTCCAGGGAGGCCTGATTTTAAAAGAGCTGTGCCATGAGACGAAAAGGAATTACAGTTTGTACCTGGTGGCAGTTCTGGCATTTTTTGTCGGCAAGGGATTGTTCGAGCATCAGTTTCTGTCAGAAATTTATGAAATCTATCAGTTCAGCATTGCATTGCCGGGCATGTTTTTCATCCTGCTGGTTCTGCTGCTGATGCGTCAGGTGAAAATAGGCGCGAAACCAGGAAAGGGGGGAGCTTCGGATGTGGAGGAATAAGATAATGGCGGCGGCATTCCTTGGGATGTTCCTGCTGGGCGGATGTGAGTCGGAGGAGCTGGAGCAGCGGAGTTTTCCCTTGGCGGTGGGGGTAGATGTGCAGGGGAAGCCGTCAATGGAGGATGGGAAGGAAGCAGAGCCCAAGCTGGTGGTCAGCTTCGATTTCCCGGATCTTGCCCAGATATCAGAGAAAGGCAAGGCAGTGGATACCCCGATGTCCATGTCTTTGGAGGGCGAAGATTTGTTCCGTGTGGAGAAATCATATGAGAACAATACAAACCGTGTCCTGGATTACAACCATATCAAGGCGATTGTCTTCGGGGAAAACCTGATTTCTGATTCCAAACGCCTGCGCAGCGTGCTGCTGGCCTGGGAACAGCAAGAGTCTGCCGCACGGAATATCAGCTTGTTTGTCGGGCGCGGTACGGCGGCGGAAATCCTCACGCTCAACGAGGAGACGGAAGGCTCCATGGGGACATACCTGGAGGAACTTCTGGAAAGCCAGAAAGATTTCAGGCAGAAGAAAATCGCTACGCTGGGAAGCCTTATTAACCAGTGGCATAACCAGGATGAACTTCTGCTGCTTCCAGCGCTGTCTGAGCAAGGCAGCCGCCCGGCGGTCAGCGGGTATGCGGCGATAAAAGATTTTGAGTACCGCGGGATCCTTACGGTTGAGGAAGCGATGCAGGTGTTTCTCTGCCAGGGACTTTTGGAGACATTCACTTGTGAATCGGGCAAGGATGAAGTGGCGGAGATTTCTGATATCCGGGTGCTGCAAAAGGTAGAGGAGTCAGAAGGCGTGCCGGTGGTTACCGTGTCCGTCAAAGGACAAGGAAGGATGAAGTCCGGGCAGGCGAGTTCCGCAGGGCAGCAATACCAGATAGAGCAGAGGATGGAAAAGAGCCTGACGGCAGGCTTGCAGGGATGCGCGCAGAAATTGAGGGAAGAATATGGAATTGACATCGCCAACAGCTATGTTTCCCTGGGCGGGCTGAATCGGGATCTTTATTGGGACTATCGGAATCAGCCGGAAAAATACAGTCAAAGCGCACGGCATGTGTTTGAGGTGGAAATCGACATTCTCAACTGGGAGTAAAAGTTTTTGTGTAAAATCCAGAATACCGGAAATACTTTCCTTAGCCGGCAATATTTTAAGGAAGGTATTGAAAGTATGAAGCGTTGGATGAGAACAGGATTGTTATTGGCAGCGGCTGTGTTGGCTTGCTGCGGTATGATACAGTATAGGCAGCAGCGGATGACGGCGGAGATTGCGCAAAAAGTCATTCGCTTCCATGTACGTGCGAATAGTGATGCGCAGGAAGACCAGAATCTGAAACTAAAAGTACGCGATGCCATTGGGGCGTATATGCAGCCGAAGCTTTCCGGCATTTGCGATATCGAGGACAGCCGCCGGGTAATCCAAGAATATCTGCCTCAGATTAGAGAGACGGCCGAAGATGTTGTAGCGCAGGAAGGCTATACATATGACGTAGAAGCTTCCCTGGCGGTTACGGATTTCCCGCAGAAGACATATGGGGATTATACGTTCCCGGCAGGCAGATATGAGGCTTTGGAGGTCGTAATCGGGGCTGGCGGCGGACATAACTGGTGGTGCGTGATGTATCCAAACCTCTGCTTTTTCAACAGCGCCTATGAAGTGGTGGACGATCAGGCCAAGGAGTCCCTGCAGCGCGCCCTGACCCCGGAGGAGTACGAAAGCCTGATGGAAGGCAAAGATTATAAAATAAGGTTTGCGCTGGCGGAGCGGGTGATGGAGCTTTTTGAAAGGTAGCTTGTAAGGTCTGTAAATCTTTCCAACCACTTGCATTTTCCCACCAAAACGGTTAATATACTGGTGTATGATTTATTTTTTGGAGAAAATGAGATGAACCAACCGTTTGAAAATGAGAAATATGCCCCTATCGGGGTGTTCGATTCCGGCGTGGGAGGGTTGACCGTGGCGCGTGAAATCATGCGCCAGCTTCCGCAGGAGAGGATTATCTACTTCGGAGACACGGCGCGCGTTCCCTACGGAAGCAAATCACGGGAGACGATTATCCGTTATTCCAGGCAGATAATCCATTTCCTGGAGTCGAAGGGCGTGAAAGCGATTGTGGTGGCATGCAATACGGCGAGCGCATTTGCGCTGGAGAAGCTGCGCCCGGAAATGAAAATGCCTATTATCGGGGTTGTCAAGCCCGGAGCCAAGGTTGCGGCGGAGATTACCAGGAATGGCAGGATAGGCGTTATCGGGACCGAAGGAACCGTGGGTAGCCATATTTATACGGAAATGATACATAGGCATAACCCGGCAGCTACGGTCTTAGGCAAGGCGTGCCCGTTGTTTGTTCCTCTGGTGGAGGAAGGATGGCTGAAAGACCCGGTTACTGTTGAGGTGGCGAAACGCTATCTGGTCTATTTCCAGGAGTCGGACATTGACACGCTGATTCTGGGGTGTACCCATTACCCGTTGCTGCGCGCCATGATCTGTGAGATTATGGGCGAGGGCGTCAACCTGGTCAACCCGGCGTATGAGACGGCGCAGGGATTGAAACGTCTGCTGGCGGAACATGGGATTTCAAATGACGGCAAAGCGCAGGGGGAGCCGATGTATCAATTCTATGTCAGCGATGCAGCAGAGAAGTTTAAAAATTTTGCCAATTCAATCCTGCCCTGTGAGATTGAAGAGGCGCAGTTGATACATATTGAGGAGTAATTATGACGAAAGATGTACTGTTGTCTATCAGCGGCCTGCAGTTTGCAGCCCAGGATGAGGAAGATGTGGAACCGGTAGAGGTGATTACTGCCGGGGATTATTACAAGAAGAACGGCAAGCATTATATTCTGTATGATGAGGTGCTGGAAGGGTTTGATGGGAATACGCGAAACATCATCAAGCTTACGGACGATTCTTTGGACATTACCAAAAAAGGAGTCTCCAACGTACATATGGTGTTCGAGAAGAACAAAAAAAATGTTTCATATTATAATACGCCTTTCGGGAGCCTCCTGATTGGCATTGACGCTAAGAGCGTAGATATTGCGGAGACCGAAGACAATATTGATGTGAGGATTAAATACAATCTGGAAGTCAACTATGAGCATTTGGCGGACTGTTCCATCATCATGAACATCAAGTCGAAGGAGTCAGGGGAATTTACGCTGTCATAGCATGGCCCAGGGGAGCCAGGAGAATTTACGCCGTCATGGCGCGAAAAGGAGAACGTATTTTATGATGAATGTAAGGAAAGCAATCATCCCAGCGGCTGGGCTTGGGACAAGGTTCCTGCCGGCGACGAAAGCGCAGCCGAAGGAGATGCTGCCGATTGTCGACAAGCCGACGATCCAGTATATCATTGAGGAGGCAGTGGAGGCAGGCATACAAGACATTATTGTCGTCACAGGGAGGAACAAACGATCCATAGAGGATCATTTTGACCGATCCATAGAGCTGGAGCTTGAACTGGAGAAGGGCGGCAAGCAGGAAATGCTTGACATGGTAAGAGGGATTTCCGAGATGGCTAATATCCATTATATCCGCCAGAAAGAGCCGCGGGGGCTGGGCCATGCCATCCTTGCCGCACAGCATTTTATCGGGGACGAGCCGTTTGCCGTGCTTTTGGGGGATGATGTGGTGATATCAAAGCAGCCGTGCCTGGGGCAGATGCTTGACGTGTTCAAAGAGTACCAGACCTCCATCCTCGGCGTGCAGACGGTGGCGCGCGAGGTTGTGGACAAATATGGGATTATTGCCGGCAAGCAGGTGGACGACCGCGTATATAAAGTGAACGACATGGTGGAGAAGCCGTCCGTGGAGGAGACCCCCTCGAACGTGGCAGTGCTGGGCAGATACATCATCACGCCGGAAATATTCCGTTTCCTGGAGACTCAGGATGCGGGCAAAGGCGGGGAAATCCAGCTGACTGACGCCCTGAAACGGCTGGCAAAAGAGCAGGCCATGTATGCCTATGATTTTAAAGGTCATCGTTATGACGTGGGCAGCAAAGTTGGGTTCATCCAGGCAAATATTGAATTTGCGCTGCGCCGTGAGGAGCTGAAAGAGGAGATGAAAGAATACCTAGGCAAGCTTCAGGAGAGCATGGATGAGATGATTCAATATGATTAATTTTTAAATTTAATGGATTCTGGTATTTTTTCCGGGAAAATGGTCTTTTTTTCTGAGACGCTTCTTCTTATCATGGAATAGTAAAATCAAACGCCTGCTCAGGCAGGGAGATAAGGAGGAGAAGAGGATGAAGAAGACATTAAAAAAAGCAGTAGGCATATTTCTCAGTCTGTGTCTGCTGCTTTCTGTGTTCCCAGCTGACAGCTGGCTGTCAGGTACCGCCATGGCGGCGGCAAACGGCGCGCTTAAGAATGGGGAACTGACCAGCAATGCAGACGGCTGGAACAGCACAGGCACGTATGGCTATAAGTTTGATGAGGGATATTTAAGCCTGTGGGCTGAAAACGCAGGCGCATTCTCCATAAGCCAGACCGTCGAGAACATGGCGGCAGGAGATTACGTGGCGAAAGTTGCTGCAGTCGGCGACAAGAACGAGACGCCTTTGAAACTTACCATTACGAATAATGACAGCCAGGAATCGGAGACAGTGGCGATTACCCAGAAGGGATGGGATGACAACTGGGGCGTGAATAATGTCTGCGCCACGAAATCCCTCACAGTTGCAGAAGGGCAGAGCGTGACCGTCACCATCAGCGGGGATATTCCCGCGGGCGAATGGTATGGCATCAAGAACGTTGCGCTTGAGGCGAGCCAAGCGGTAAAGAATGCGCCGATAACCGTACAGAAAGTGCCTGGCCTGTCCAAAGATTTCATTCATGGCGTGGACGTGTCCACATACATCAGCGAAGTGCAGAGCGGCGTGAAATATTACGATGAGAACGGAAAAGAAGAAAACCTGTTTAAGATACTAAAAGATTCAGGCGTCAATTATGTACGCCTGCGTCTATGGAACTGCCCCTACGCCCTGGATTCGGATGGGAATTATAAATATACGGATGAGGCGGGGAATGAGTATAAAGCCAGCCAGGTGGCAAAGACGGAAAAGAAATGGATTGTAAAGCCGGAGGCCGGCGTGTCACCTGACGATCCCAAAGCGTTCCAGGGCGCAGGATATGAGGAGTATTTCCTTGCTGATGGCACGCAGGTGTACCGCGAAGGCTATGGCGCCGGCAATTGCGGACTTGAGAATGTGACAGAGATGGGAAAAATTGCTACCTATTATGGGATGAAGGTACTGCTTGATTTCCATTATTCAGATTTCTGGGCGGACCCCAAAAAGCAGAGCGTTCCCAAGTCCTGGAAAGGCATGGATTTGGAGCAGAAGACGCAAGCCCTGGCCAAGTTTACCTCAGACAGCGTCAAGGCCCTGCGGGAAGCAGGCGTCGATGTAGGCATGGTGCAGATTGGGAACGAGATAAACAACGGTATGGCAGGCGAGACCAACGACGACAATGTCTATAAGCTTTTGAAGGCGGGGAGCGCGGCCGTGCGCGCTATTGACCCTGAAATCCTGATTGCCATCCATTACACCGACCCGCAGAGTGAGAGCTACCAGATGGGCAAGGCGGACGCCCTCGATTATAATAAGGTAGATTATGATGTGTTTGCCAGTTCTTTTTATCCGTTCTGGCATGGCACGGCGCAGACCCTCACGGAAAACTTAAAGAAAATCTCAGACAAATATAATAAGAAAGTCATGGTAGCGGAGATTTCTTATGCGTTTACTTATGAAGATGGGGACGGCTATCCTGATAAAGTGTTTGAAGGTGCAGGAGACATGGAATTCAGCTACCCGGTAGACGCGGAAGGGCAGGCGGCTGCAGTCCGTGACGCGATTGCGGCAATCGCGGCCATCGGAGACAAGGGAATTGGTACCTTCTACTGGGAACCGGCATGGGTGCCGCCTGCAGTATATAAAGAAGGAGCAGCGGATGCGGAAGCTGTGCTTGCGGCTAACCGCAAGGCATGGACGCTCTTTGGCTCCGGCTGGGGTTCCATTTATGCCAAGGAGACAGACCCGGAAATCAAGGATGACCACAACGGAAGTGAATGGAATAACCAGGCGCTCTTCGATTTTACCGGGAAGGCGCTGCCTTCTATCAATGTCTACAAATGGGTGTACACAGGAGCCGAAGGCCCTACAAGGGTCAGCACGGTAGACACGGCGTCCCTGGAAATGGGGTATAAGGAAACGCCAGATCTTCCGGCAACGGTCAAGGCGAACCTGAACGACGGCACAGCGGTAGATGTTCCGGTTGCTTGGGATGCTGGACAGGTGCAGGAATTAAAGAAAGCTTCATTCGGGGAGTACACAATAAACGGTACGATTGGGGAATTCTCTTATAAGAATGCCGGCGACGGCAGGGAAATTAAGGTGGCGGCAGGCACATGGAAGACGACTTGCCTGGTGAAAGTTACCGGCAAAAATTATGTGACGAACGGCAGCTTTGAGGAAAATGACGGCGTGAATGCAGCAGGCTGGACGCTTACAAACCATATGGAAGCCAATGATTTCAATAATGCGTTCATAGACAAGCCGAATTCAGCAAATGCAAAGTCAGGTTCTTATTATTACACCGGATGGGCAGAGGTAGGCAAGGAAATTGATTTCCAGGTAGACCAGACAATCTCAGAGACGCTCCCGACAGGCTTCTATACGCTGTACGCATGGTATCAGGGGACTTCCGTAGGGGAAGTGAAAGATGTCTCGGGGCTCTATGCGACAGTCGCATATCAGGACGGAAGCAAGAAAAATTATAAGACCCAGATTAAGATTAACAATGTCTGGAAGGATTTCTACCAGGCAATCATCACGGACATCCCCATCGATGGGAATGTGAAGAGCGTCCAGGTTGGAACCAGGCTTGCCTGCGCAGGAGCAGAAGGGCTTGCACCCTGGGTTGTGGTGGACGACGTCAGCCTTATGCGGCAGGGAGGGCTTCCGGCAGCTCAGAAATATAAGATTACTTACAATGTGAACGGCGGCAATAAATTAAAAACCAAGAGCAAGACCGTCACTTACGGCAAGAAATATGGGACGCTCCCCTCACCTAAACGCGCAGGCTGCACTTTCGAGGGCTGGTATACGGCGAAGGCCAAGGGGACGAAGGTGACGGCAGGGCAGACCGTGAAAATAACCAAGGACACGACGCTCTATGCACATTGGAAGAAAGTCGCAAAGCCGGCAAAAGTGAAGAAGCCTACGGTCAAAAATTCTGCAAAGAATACGATGAAAGTCAGCTTTCAGAAAGTGAAGGGCGCAGACGGCTACCAGATTTCCTATTCGGCTTCCCAGAAGTTCAAGAAAGGGACGGTGAAATCAGTGACCGCGGCCAAATCGCCGAAAGCAATCAAGAAGCTGAAAAAGGGTAAGGCTTATTATGTGAAAGTGTGCGCATTTAAGAAAGACAGCGCAGGCAAGAAAGTCTGCGGCGCATACAGCCCGGCTGTCAAAGTTACGATAAAGAAATAGCCACAGCGGCAGGCAGAGAAAAGGGAAGAGAGGTTTCGCAGGAAACCTCTTTTTCCGCATCTGTCAGACACGGGCGGCGCATTTTGCATGAAAGGAGGGATGGGGGTGAAGAGAATAGTTCAGGCGGCTCTTGTGGCAATGCTGGGGGCCTTCCTTTTGTATGGCACAGGAGAAGGCGCGGCTTTGGAAGAAGGCCGGAACGCTCACGGCGGCGAGGCGGTGACGCTTACCTGGTTCGTGGCGGAAGAAGGTTATGCCAAGATATGGAATCCTGAGAAAAATCTTGCGGACGCCAAGGTACTTGAAAATACCGGCGTGAACCTGGAAATGAAATCGGGGGATTTGACGGATCTTGACGCCCTGATTGCCACGGATTCCCTGCCCGACCTGATTACTGTGGAGGCGGGGGCGGCGGAGCGCATTCTCATGGAAAACGTAGGGATGGCCGTGCCTTTGGATGAATTGTTTGCGGAATATGCGCCCGACGTGAACATTCCCGCTTCCATGAAAGAGTGGTACCGCAATGCCGATGGCAACTGGTATGCCATCGCCAGCTATTACTATGGCCCGGAACGGGTGAACCCGCAATATGGAGGATATCTGGGGACACACAATAACAATTACGTGCGCAGCGACCTCCTTAAGAAGACCGGAGTGCCGATGGAAGATTTAAGATCCAAGGAGGGGCTTTTAAAAGCGCTGCGGGCGGCGAAAGGGCTGTCCTATGAGAAACAGCAGGTCATCCCTTTTTCCGGATGGTGGACGCAGAACCTTGCGGAGCAGTTCGGCATGGAGGTGGAAGATAAGGAGGGCGGCTTTCTGTCTAAATACCGGCAGCCGGAGTGGCTGGAGGCGCTGCAGTTCGGCAACCAGTTATACCGGGAGGGGCTGATGCTGCCGGAAGAGTTTACCGAGAGCCTGAGCCAGAGGAGGAAACAAGTGCAGTCTGGAAGGATTTTTTTCTGCGTGGGCTACTCCAATGTACAAGAGGCCAAGGATATCTTGAGCAGCAATGACCGGGAGGCGCAGATGATGTATGTCGGCCAGGTGCGAGGGGACGGGGGCAAGACGCCGAACCTCAAGTCCGTCTCTTCCGGCGGCTGGACAGCCACGCTGGTATATGCGGGGACGCAGCACAAGAAAGAAATCGCAGAATTTATTTCTTATATGACCCGGGAGGAGGCAACGCTTGATGCCGCCCCGTCTATTGGCACGGGAACGTATGATATCGTGGGGGATGGTTATGTCCTGCGGGATTCAGTCAGGCAGGAATTTGAGGAGGATTATCAGAAGGCAGCGGAAAAATATTATCTGAACCTGGAATTTTTCGTGGACTGGACGGTCGTGCAGAAATACCAGCCGCCAGCAGAACGCAGGGATTTTCAGGAACAGTATAAGGGATGCAGGATTTATGACAGCAAAGCTACAGATGCTGCCGCCTCCGTGGGCATGGACAGCGAGATGCAGAAAGTCAGGGACAGGATTGAGGGATTTTACGCCGGCGAGGAGATTGGGATTCTTACTAGCGGTTCGGCAGAGGAATGCGCCCAAAGATATCAGGAGGCCATCGCCCGTATGGAGGAGATGGGCCTGAAAGAACTGGAGGCCTATGAGAGAAAACAGTACCGTGCGGCGAAAGAAAAAATCCGTTAAGGGAAGATTTCATGGAGAAAAATCCCCTGGGGGAGAATTCCCCGAAGGAAGAGATTCCCCGAAGGCCATTCAGTCCCGCAGCTTATAGGGGATTCCGAAGCTCACGCATGTTTCCTGGCCGGGGATGCTGGATAAGTACAGGCGGCTTTCCCGGCCAAAATACAGTTCCAGGCGGGCATTGACATTTTTAAGCCCTACAGAATGGCCGTCAGAAGCAATGTCCTCCGCCTGGCTGTCTGCGTGGAGCGCATGGTTTAGCTGCGATAATTTCCGGGGGCTTATGCCCGCGCCGTCATCCTTAATGCAAAAACGCAGCCAGCCATCTTCTTTGGCAGCCGCAAGCGTCAGGGACAGCCCGCGGCTGCTGTCCGAAATGCCGTGTGAAATAGCGTTCTCCATGATTGGCTGCAGCGTGAATTTGGGGAGCAGCGCGTCCATCAGTTCCTCAGGAACATCGCTTTCAAATGATAAGAGCGGGTAGCGGAGCTTCTGGATGCGCAGATAATTATGCAGCTGCATTAACTCCACGCGCACTTCCACCAAAGCATCCTCGGTGGAGATGTTGTAACGGAAGATGTTTGCGAAAGCCACCAGGCAGTCCGATTCTTCATAATGCCCGTACAGCTTCATTTTGGAGGAGAAGACCTCCATCGTGTTGTAAATGAAATGGGGGTTGATTTGGTGCTGTAAAGCAATCAGGCGGCTTTCTTTGTTGGAAGTCTCCTTAAGTATGTTCTGCCGGGACAGCTCCGCAGCCTGAGTCAGCAACAGATTGACGCGCTGGCAGATATGGGAAATCTCGTTGTCACCGCTGACCGGAACCCTTGTCTTATAATTGTTGCTGATGGAGGCGTCCATTCCTGTGAGGCATTGGTTCATCTGGGCATAAAGCTGGCGCAGGCTGCGTAGGCAGAGCAGGATGGAGAGTATGGCAAACACGCCCAGGATGAGCAGGAACATACCGAGGAACCGGCCATAGCCGGAGTGTTTCGTCACGGTGATGATACCGACTGGGAAATCTTCTGGCTGGCTTAACGTAATCAGATACCCCCTTTCTTGTGACTGGGGTTTTGCAGAAGCCTCAATCAGGGAGAGGATATCTTCTGGCAGCATGTCTCCGCTTAAGTTGACGATGCGGGTATGGCCGGAAGAGATGACCGTCTCGTCGCTCTCATTCTCAAAGGAAAGGAAGTATTTTTCCGGGATGGAAAATACAATCAGGCCCAGGAAGTTCTTGCGGTAGTCGTAGGCTTTGCGCAAGTAGACAAAGCATTTTTCCGTGGAAAAAAGGTAAGGGTTGGAAATGCCTGCGAAATCAGACTCACAGAACCACTGCTCCACATGGCTGCCGCTTAAGAATTCAGAGACGGGCGTTTCCTGCGAGATATCGGACAGATGGTAAAACACGTCCATGCTCATGGGAATCGTGGGATTGTCCATATAAATGTAAATATCGGAGCGAGGGTCTGCATTGATTGTTGCCTGGATATAATTTTGTATTGAGGAGATGTAATTGGCGTAGTCTTGCTCCATCGAATAGCTGTTATTCAGGAAAGAAATCAGCTCGCTGCTGGAAAGCAGCGATTGGGTGGTTCGTGTCGTGAACGCCAGGTTATTGCTGATATTGGCGATGATGGAATCCGTTACGCGGTTATTCAGGGCATATTTGGCGTTAGCATTGTTCTGCTGGTTCATATAGAAAAAAATGCAGATAATGAGGACGATTGGGATAAAGGCGAGGACGAGCAGCTGGAGCAGGAATTTCGTATAGATGGAATCCCAAAAAGAATGTGTTTTCATACGCGTGCCCTCCTTTGCTGTGTAAATTATAACAAATATAAAAAGGATAGGAAAGATGAAAGTACTGATTGTTGACGATGAGCCGCTGATCTGCGAGAGCATAACGGCGGACTTAAAGCGCATGGGGCATCCTTGGGGATACGAGGTTTTTACCGCGCAGTCGGTTGCCTGCGCGCAGGAGATATATTACCGTGAGGAGCCGGAATTTGTCATCACGGATATCCACATGCCGGGCGGTTCCGGCTTGATCCTTGTGTCTGAGATACACAAAGATAACCCGGGATGCGCGCTTCTGGTCTTAAGCGCCTATGATGATTTTGCATATGTGCGGAATGCATTTACGATGGGAGCCTGGGATTATATCTTAAAGCCAATCGCTTTTTCGGAGCTTGAGGCATGTGTGAGGCGTCTGGCGGGCAAAGCAATGGCGCAGAAAGAACAGGACGACGCAGAAAAAGGGTGCAGAGGCGTGGGGCAGCAGGGGCTGTTTTGCGTTGAGGATGTGGCAGATTATGTCCGGCAGCATGTCGCGGACAAACTGAGCGCCTCGGAGATGGCGCGCAAAATGGCGGTCAGCTACAGCAGTTTCGGCAAGCTGTTCCGCGAACATATGGGGATGCCTTTCTCCTCGTATCTCCTTTGGCAGCGTATGGAATGCGCCAAGGAATACCTGGACAATCCCCACCTGAAAATCAAACAGGTGGCGTCGAAAGTTGGTTACCGGAAAAACCCGCAGCATTTTTCCCGGGATTTTACCAGGCTGGTGGGAATGTCGCCCAAAGAATACCGGGCGCAGAAACTTCGGGCGCAAGGGAAATAATTGTTGACAAAAATCAACATAAGGGTCATAATATAAACGTTGCGGTGAAAATGGCAGGACAATCATGCTGTTTTCACATGTAAGGACACACAAGGAGGTAATTATGAAAGGAATGAAAAGGACACTGGCTCTTGTCTTGAGCGCGGCAGTGGCTGTCACTTCCATCTCGGTGAATTGGGAAATGACGTCGTATGCAGCAGCGCCGGAAGCAGGAGCCGAGACCGGCGATGCCGCTTCTAAGGCAGCATCGCTTATTTCATGGCAAACGGGCAATTTTGCAGCGGAAGATGGATATACAGTGACAGGGAATGCGCTGCAGCGTACGGAAGAATTCTATTCCGCGAGCATGAATAACTCATATGACGATATTTATGCGGCAAGCCCTAACAACAGCGATAATGTCATCTTTGACGCCGCTGCCCTGGCGGCCTTGTGGGCAGACGGTAACGGGCCGGCTGCGGAGGACATCAGCGTCATGGATTTGGAGTTTTCCTACCAGTGGCAGAAAATCGGCGAGGATGGGAATTATGTTGATATCCCTGGCGAGACAGATCAGTCTTATACCTTGTATGACGATGTGACCAATGCCAAGCTGGAGACGAAGTACCGCTGCGTGGAAACGCTGACAGGCATTAGCGGGATGAATCTTCCTACCGGGGAAGGCATTGAGCCGATACAGCTGATTTTTGAGAAGGTTTACCGTTATACGGGGCCTACGGAAGATAAGGTCAATGATGGGACGGTCAGCCTGGAACAGTATTTTATCTTTGGGGAAGAAGCATTCCCAACTGCCCCGCAGACTTTGTATTATGAAAGCACGGGCAGCAGCGTACAGCCTTCTTACGATTCCTATGAGTTTGAAAAATCGTCCTATGATAACAAGGTGTCTTACCAGTGGAATGCATATGCAGTCCGCGCAGATGGGGAATCGCAGGCGGCAAAGGCAAAAGTGTTCGGTGAAGAAAATAAGAGCTATATTGATAGCCGGTCCCTGCCCTTCCGGTATGACTTTACCGTTGGGGATACTACCGAGACCAGACAGGTCGATTATTATGAGCTGTCTGTCGATTTTATGTATGGCAGCCAGAAGCTTGCGACCCGCACGGTGCGCTATGACGTGAGGGTGGACGCCATCCGCCTGAATACGCCGGCAGAAAATTCTTTTTCAGCAAGAAAAGGGGAGACGAAGAAACTCTCTGTGGACGCCGAACTGGTATCTGATGAGATCGGAAACCTTACTTATCAGTGGTATAAAGTCCCGGCAAGCGGGCAGCCGCAGCTCCTGGAACAGTTCAGCAATTCCGATACGGTCTATGTGAAAGTCGATGATTATACTGCAAAGTATAAATGCGTCGTATCCGCAGACCGGATGCAGGAAGCGTTCCCAGGCGTCGTGATGCAGGAAATCAGCTGTATGTTTACGCCGGAAGAAAGCGCAGGCTACCGCCTCAAGGCAATCAATGAGCGTCCGCATGCTGTGCTTGGGGGCCCGGCGGAATTATCCATCCAGGCAGTTGCCGATACCGGGTATACCTTGGAATATAAATGGGAAAAAGCGTCTTACCAGGACAATGACTCATCAAATGGGATTATCTATACGCCGATTGCAGGACAGACGACGGCAACTTGTAAAATTGCGGCGACGACAGCGGATGACTTTAAGAGTGTATATGACGGTAATTTCGATAACGGCGATGGCGCGTCCTATACGCACAGGCTGACCGTGTCCGTTAAACGCGGGGCAGAGAAGATTGGCGGGGATGCATACTATTACTTCCGCCTGACAGAGGATGAAGAAAACCCGTATAAGATTACTTGCAATTTTGAGGATGGCGATACGCTGGCAGTAGAGAAAGGCCAGGACGCCGAGCTGATTTGCAAGACGGAAGGCACTGCTTCCTATACGCTTGAGAACACCTGGTATAAGGTGCAGGAGATTGAATTTGTTGCAAAGAAAGACGCAAACGGCGATTACGTGTACAAAACAGACGGAAGCGTAGAGTATGAGCTGGCAGACCCAAGCATCACGGTGCCGGCTACAGCAGATAAGACGGAGGAGTTTCCTTACGAATACACGGAAGATCCCAAAACAGGCAATTACATCTATGTTAAGAAACGCATGACCTATTACACGAAGCTGGCGGCAACGGACAACAATTCAACGCTTAAGCTTTCCGGGGCCAATGACATCCGCGGCTTGTATTTGGCAGAAGTGAAGGTTACAGAGAAAGCCGGGACGGAACAGACTGTGGTTGACACATGGACGGAGACTTATTCTGTTACGCTCGTATATGAGACAGACCTTAAAGCTTATGCAAAGACAAGTAACGTCAAAGCTGCCATCGGTGGGACTGCTTTATTTGAGGTTGTAGCTTCTAACAAGAACGAGACGCTGTATCCAATTCAGTACCAGTGACAGAAAAAGAATGCAGCAGGGGAATACGAGAATATCGCAGGCGCGACTGCAAAGTCATACACCAAGAGCGGCTTAAAGCAAGAAGATTTCGGAGAGTACCGCGTCCAGGTATCTGATATTTCCGGGGCTAAAAGATATGCAAGGTTCCTGCTGAAACCTGACGGGCAGTCAGAACCGGTGTTCCATACGCCGCGAAATTCCTATTATAAGAAATCCATCGGGGAGTCTGCAGAACTGGAAGTAAAAGCAGATATCCCGGCTTCCGTGACGGTTGCGTACACCTGGTACCGTACAGAGAAATACATTATGAATTATGAGCCGATGTATTGGGGTAATCAGGAAATCGTTGAGGATGCAGATTGGCAAATCCTGAATGTGGAGACAGCGAAGTATACGGCTGCACTTTCCACCGAGGATGATTTTGGTACTTACCGATGTGTTGCAAGGTACCAGGCGGATGGGGCTTATGTGGAAGTCCCGCGTTATTTCCACATCGAGAACGCTGCAAATGAGATTCTCTTAGAGAGGACTACGCCAAGCACACAGTATAAGCAGCTTGGAGACAGCGTGTCTTACGGCGTGCGTTATAAGACCATAAGCACAGCTATTAAGGAATCAGACGTCAAGTATCAGTGGTATGGTACGGACGGCGAAGAAATCCCGGGTGCGCAGAGTGCAACATACACAGTTGCAAGCCTGGAAGCCAAAGATGTTGGAATGATTTACTGTGAAGTTACATATTCGGAGACGAACCTTCCCAAGCGTGTGAATTTTACAACAAATGTATATTCAGAAGTAAAAGCCGGGGGCGATGCCTTTGTCACAGGCCATGTGGGAGACGATATCATCCTCAAAGCGGAAGTTGTCAATCCGGCGAACAGGCCGCTGACTTACCAGTGGGAGTTCGACTCTGAGAATTATCTGGAATCAAATGACGGGAAAATCTATGGTGCGACGAGCGATTCCTATACAATCGCTAAGATTGGCGAGAACCAGTTCGGCAGATATACCTGCAGGATTTATGATGGGGACCTGATGGTCGCTTCCTACAACGTATATGTTGAGAGAGAGTCGGAGGATGACAGCATAGAAATTGCAGATTATGTACCTTCGGTATCTGTAATCACCGGTAAGCAGGCGTCTTTCCAGGTTGACGCCAAATCACTGAATGGTCAGAAATTGTCTTATCAGTGGGAATACTGCAATCATGAAGATGACGATTATGATTACGACGATGATGACTATATAGTAATCCATAACTATAAAGCTATCGGAGGAGCAGTGGAAGCATCCTACAGCATTCCTTACGCGCTTCCTTCCATGGAAGGAACCTACCGCTGTATCATCAAAGATGAAAAAGGAAATACGGCGTACGCTGAATTTGATTTAAAAGTAGGCTCCGGACTTGAAGTAGACAGCGGTTCTAAATACGAAGAGGATACGGTTGGCCACCAGACGACTATCGGCGGTAGCGTGACCCTGAAAGCAAATGCCAAGATTGGCGAGGGCTATGAGGTATACTATCAGTGGTTTAAATTAGATGACGAAGACGATGATTTAGACAGCAGGAATGTCATCTATAATGCCACGGCAAATGAACTGAAACTGACAGACATCCAGATGGAAGACATCGGCTATTATGTCTGCAGGGTGACAGACGCACAGAGCGACAGTCCTGAGAAGTACCTGAGGTATCAGGTATATATCAATACAGGTCTCGTAGTTGAGCCGAGTGTTGGAACGCCGGTGCAGGCAGCAGACGGTTCCCTTACCATGTTTGTGCAGGCCAAGGCAAATAAGGGAGAGAAAATCAGCTATCAGTGGAAGAAGGCGGGAGAAATCATCCCCAACGCCACTGCAAGCTCCTATAAGATTTCAAAAATTTTAAAAGAATCTTTGGGAAATTACAGCTGTACCGTTTCCACCTCAGGAGAGAGTTACACGTATGATTACAATGTAGCAACTATGTTCAGCAGGGAACAGAGCAGGGAGTATGCGCTGCAGGGCGACAGCTTCACAATGAATATGGGCATCATAAACGCAGCTACGGACGCTGCCTATACCTATCAGTGGTATGCACAGGACGCAGTCACGGGGGCACAGATGAGGACAGACTGCAAGACGGCGAAATACAGCGGCAAAGCGCCATCTATCAAGATGGGCAGCAGCTTGGAGGGATATGTTCCGCTGAAATATATCTGCGAGGTTTACCGCGACGGAGAATTGGAATTCTCGGACAGCAATTACACGCTGAAGGTCTTGCCGGAGATTACTTATTCAACCTCAGTCCTGCCGCAGACAAACCATCCGTTTGACAAGCGCGTCGACGTCAAGGCATACAAGTTGGCGAAGGCAAAGAATATTAAGATTACGCTTGATAAAAAATCTGATTGGGTGACGGTAGTCGATGCGGACGGCCATGCGCATTTCATGTCAGGGCTGACCGATAATGTGCTGACGCTTGCCGGCAATTCGGCAATCTTCATCATGAAGAATTCCAGTCCTGGGACGGCGCTTGGATATGGCTACAAAGTTGCCAGCATCGTGGACGCGAATCCGGTAACCGTTAAGCCGGTACCGGCAAAAGGCAAGAAGTATAAGGTTGGAAACCTTTCCTACCAGGTTACGAAATCCCATGCAAAATCAGGAACCGTATCCGTCATTGGCGCGAAGAATAAGAAGGTTACCTCGGTGAAGATTCCGGATACAGTCAAGATTGGCGGCTATACATTCAAAGTCACGAAGGTAGCAGCCAAGGCATTTAGCGGTTATAAGAAGCTGAAGGACGCCACAGTCGGGAAGAACGTGACCGCAATCGATAAGGAAGCGTTCAAGGGATGCTCTGCGCTTGCCAAGATTACCATCAAGGGCACGAAGTTAAAGAGCGTCGGGAAGAACGCCTTGAAAGGGATTAAGGCGAATGCGAAAGTGAAAGTTCCTTCCAGCAAGTTAAAGGCGTACCAGAAATTATTCAAAGGAAAAGGCCAGGGCAAGAAAGTAAAGATTCAGAAATAGCTTTGGGCAGAGAAGAGGCGCGGCAGAACAAATATCGTTCTGCCGCGCCTGTTTCAGTGCTATTTCATGTTTTGCTGTTTCTTGATATCTTTCAATTTCTGCCAGAATCCAGTCTTTTTGGGAGCTGCTTCCACACTGCCGCGAAGCCCCCGGACTTTCGTGATGTACAAGCCGCTGACGACGGCCTTAACTTCCTTCTTGGTGGGGATGGAATCAAAAATGGATTCCTCACAGATGAAAGTCATGATTTTGGGGCCAACCTTTGCCTTTACAATAGGCATTTTAGAGCGGCGCAGCAGCTTGGGCGTCTGCTCCAGGATGGCGGCTGGAAGCCCTGCATCCTTTAGCTTTAAATGTTTCTTGTCAATCACCAGCATGGAAACTGTCTGTGCAGCAGCGGCAATCTGCGCTTCCTGCTCTTCCTTTTTCTTCTGCGATTTCTTGCCCAGTATGTAAAGCGCCACGATTGCAGCCACAAGAATAACAAGAATGACAATCATTACAATATGCCATGGTCTTAACACAACAAAACCTCCTCCCTTTCTTATGCCACACGCTTACAAGCGTCAGTTACCATTCGCATTATATCATTGCTTTGGGCAAAAATCAATGCTATAATTGAGAGGTAATAATGATTGAAGAAAGAGGTTACTGTAGACGGAAGAGACAGTAACGAAGGAGAAGCGTTATGAGATATAAAGTTCTGGTGACAGGGAAGAACGACTCTGCAATCACAGCATTTTTTGAGCAGATTTCAGATGATTTTGTAATCCTCAGCACTTCGACGCGTTATGAGGATATTGTGGGGCATATCGACTATTTTGTGCCGCATGTTTTTGTGTACTGCCTCCATAATGAGGCGCGGGACAGCATCGTGCAGATGCTCAGTATCAACTCCAGGCTGCTGCGTTCTAAAATACCTTGCGTCATCCTCGGCTCAAAAGAGGAATGCGACGAGTTTGAACGGATTGCCGTTAATGTGGCGAGCCTTGTCTTACATAGGCCGCTGTCCGCTACGGCCATCAAGAAAAAGATCCTGGATTTCATGGAAAAGAATAAGACAGGGCGTGAGGAGGAAGAGGATTTCCTGCCCGGGCAGGCAGAGCTTCCTGAGCAGGAGGCAGCGGTTTTGGATGCAGGGGGGGCCGGGGCGGAGGATATAGAACCTCTGCCCCGCAAAAAGCACGTCCTGGTGGTTGATGATAACCCAATGATGCTGAAAGTCATCAAGGAGCATCTCCATGAGGACTATGACGTGGCGACTGCCGTCAGCGGCAGGGTGGCCCTGAAGTTCCTGGAGCGGAGGACGACGGACTTGATTTTGCTCGACTATCTGATGCCGGAAGAGAGTGGGCTGGAAGTCCTGGAGAAACTGCGCGCTAAGGAAGAGACGAAGGATATACCGGTCATCTTCCTCACAGGGGTAACGGAGCGCAAAAAAATCAAGAATGCGCTTGTCATGCGGCCGCAGGGCTATCTGCTGAAACCGGTAGACCATGACAAGCTGATGGAAGAGATTGCAAAGTATATCGGTTAGCACAGCCTAAAATAGACAGTTGGCTATATCATGTACAATAAATCCGCATCGTGGTGGGGAAGGGGGACGGATTTATGGATATAAATTATGAGGAACTGAAACTGACAGATTTGATTGACCGCAAGATTTTGCAGAAGATACAAGAGAGTTTTGCTAACATGAGCGGGATGGCGGCGCTTACCACAGAGGCAGACGGTACGGAGGTCACGGTGGGCAGCAATTTCTCGGATTTCTGCATGAAGTATACCAGGGGTTCCAAAGTGGGCTGCGCACGCTGCCAGAAATGCGACAGCCAGGGAGCGGAGCTGGCGCTGGAGCGCGGGGAGTCTGTCATTTATTTCTGCCATGCGGGGCTGATGGATTTTGCCGCCCCGATTATGGCGGAAGATAAGATGGTAGGATGCTTCATTGGCGGTCAGGTGCTGACGGAGCCGCCCGATTTTGCGCAGATAAAGAAAATAGCGGCGGAGATTGGCGTGGACGAAGAGGAGTACGTGCAGGCAGCGGGCAGGGTAAATGTCATTGAGCAGGAGAAGATAGACAATGCCGCCAAGTTTCTGCATACGATTGCAGACGTCCTGTCTGAGATGGCGTACCATAAGTATCTTGTGTACCGGGCCAATATAGAACTGGAACGTTCGTCCCATATGAAGTCTGATTTCCTTGCCAACATGAGCCATGAAATCCGCACGCCCATGAACGCGGTGATTGGCATGGCGGAGATGGCGCTGCGGGAGGAATTGCCCACGGCGGCGAAAAACTATATTAACCAGATTAAGGATGCCGGCAAATCGCTGCTGACCATCATCAACGATATTTTGGATTTCTCTAAAATAGAATCTGGGAAAATGGATATCTTCGAAGTGGAATACGAGCTGATGTCCATGATTTATGATGTTGCCAATATTGTGATGGCGAGGCTGAAAGAAAAAGACGTGGAACTGATTGTGGATATTGTGCCGGATTTGCCGAGGAAGCTCCTGGGAGATAACTTGAGGATTAAGCAGATTCTTTTGAACCTTACGAACAATGCGGCAAAATTTACCTCACAAGGCAGAATCGTCTTAAAGGTGGATTACGCAAGGACAGATAAGGACGAGGCGGAGCTGTCTGTCTGGGTGGAAGATACCGGAATTGGCGTGAAGAAAGAGGATATCGGCAAGCTGTTCCAGTCCTTCCAGCAGGTCGACAGCAAGCGGAACCGCAATATTGAGGGCACGGGGCTGGGGCTTGCCATTGCCAAAAGGCTGCTGACACTGATGGATGGGAACATCTGGGTGGAGAGCGAGTACGGGCGGGGAAGCCGGTTTTCTTTTTCACTCCCGCAGAAGATTGTTGATGATTCCCCCAGCATAGAGGTATCTGAGCCAGGCGGTGTCCTGCTGGCAGGCCTGATGTCCAATCCCTATGTCTGGGAACAGTTCTGCCGGGACGCCGAGCGGCTTGGCGTGGAATGCGTCAGGCTCCTTTCTGCCAAGGAGTTTGACCATCTTCCCAAGGACAAGAATAATTTCCTTTTCATCGAATACCCGATGTTCTCGGAATTGGTGGAGGGATACGTCAGGAGCCATCCGCAGATTACGGCGGTACTGCTGATTGGTTTTTACGACCACGTGGAATACAATATCCCCAATCTGCTGGTAGTCAAGAAACCGTTGTTTGCTTTGAGCATTGCGCTGATACTGAATGGCAAGCCTCAGCATTTTGAGGATGACGAGGGGGAGAAGGAGTTTGACTTCATCGCCCCTGACGCCCATATACTGATTGTCGATGACAATGCCGTCAACCTGACTGTGGCGGAAGGGCTTCTTGAGCCGTTGAAAATGCATGTGGATACTGTTACCAGCGGACAGGCGGCAATCGCTAAGATTGCGGATTTCCATTACGATATCGTGTTCATGGATCATATGATGCCGGAACTGGACGGGGTGGAGACGACGCATATTATCCGGCGTTTTCATTCCGAGTATAATGACGTACCGATTATCGCCCTGACTGCCAATGCCGTGGAGGGCACGAAAGAGATGTTCTGCCGGGAAGGCATGAATGATTTTGTGGCCAAGCCGATAGAAATCCGCATCCTGGTGGATAAAGTGAGGCAGTGGCTTCCTGTGGAGAAGATTCAGAAAGTCACTCTGGTGTACAATGCGGCGGATATGAGCAGTAAGCCTGAGCGCACGGAGCCCCTTGTTGTGGGGGATCTTGATATCAAGCTGGCGATGAGTTTCCTGGTCAATGAAGACTTGTTCTGGAAGACGCTGAAAGTATATTACCGCAGTATAGAAAAAAAGGCGCAGGCGATTCGGGACATGGTTGCGCAGAAGGACTGGGCAGGGTATACGATTGAAGTCCATGCGTTGAAGAGTTCCTCCAAGCAGATTGGGGCAACTTCCCTCTCGGAGAGGGCGGCCTTCATGGAGAAGGCGGGGAATGCCAGGGATTCAGAAGCCATTTATGAGGGGACGGAGAAAATGCTTCAGCAGTATCTTGCGTACTTGCCGGTGCTGGAACCTTTCTGTGCGGAGGAAGAGGAGGATGAGGCGCACAAGAAAGCGATTTCCAAGGAAAAGCTCAAGGAGTGCTTTGTTAAGATGGCTTCGGCAGTGGAGGATTTGGATATGGATCAGATGGAAGAAGTCATCCAGGACATGAACCGCTATCATTACGAAGGCCGGCAGCACGAATTATTTACGCAGCTGAAAGAGGCGGTGGAAGAAGTGGACGTCGACCGATGCGAGGAGATTTTAAAGAGCTGGGAGTGTGAGCTGGCGTAAAAAGACAGCTATTACAGCCAAGACATTTAACGGCGTCAAACGGAAAATGACAATCGTGGTCAGGTAATTTTTCCTGATTTCGGCATATCAATAGTTTATATACGGTATTATGTAACAGTCCGGCCCTTGCCTGAGTGACAGGCAAGGGCCGGACTGTTGGGATTTAATGAGAATTTAAATTCTGTTATCATGGCATAGGGGGCGGAGAAATATGGAAAGCGAGAAATTTGAGAACCTTTTGAACCTGGCCTTGGACGCTACAGAGCGTGAACGGGAGAAGTCGCTGAACCTTGGCGTAGGCTATGAGCCGGAAGAGAAACGTTGGGAGCTGATAGTCAAATATTCCGGCGATATCATGCGGCTTTCCCGGGAAAACCCGCAGATACGCGTGGATGAGCTGAGCAATGAGTATGCTATTTTGAATGTGCCGGAATCTGCCATGCAGGAAGTGGCAGACGCGGTGGAAGTCGAATATGTAGAGAAGCCAAAGCGGCTGTATTTTGCGGTGCGGGAAGGGAAGCAAAGTTCTTGCATCACGCCGCTGCAGAGCGCAGCGTATAACCTGACGGGAAAAGGGGTGATTGTGGCGGTTTTGGATTCCGGGGAGCGTGTTATTATATTGTCAAGTCAGTAAAAACCCAGTAAATATTGGGGTTTTCGGCTGATTTAGCCCTACGGAAAATGCAAAATAAATAGTCATCTTGACGTAGGATGGGCTTGCCCACTTTGTTCCATTTATTTCACACGAAGACAAAGCGAGGGAATCGAGACGCCATTCCGCAAACTGAAATATACCGTCGGTTCGGCAGTTTTCACATAAAAAAGTGCTATTTATTCCCTAAAAAAGCGCCGTTTATCCCAAATGGGTTGCTGTCCTCTGAGCATTTGATATAATTTTTTCAAATTGTGATTTTTAGAGAGGATAAAAAAATGAACGCTATATTTTCTCAGGAAGAGACAAATACCAAAAGACAGAGGGAGTTTGATTACCTGAAAGGGATTTTTATGCTGTTTATTTACCTAATCCATGCCTTTCAGGCAACCATGTCCACGGAAGATTCCATTACCCGGTGGATTTATATGTTTGCAACGATGTCTGGCGCAGCTATTTTTATATTCGTTATGGGAATTGGAACTGTTTATAGCAGGAATGCAACGCCGGTGGGAATGGCAAAGAGCGGTGTTCGCATGGTGGTTTATCAGTATCTGAATAACCTTGTCTATGTAATCGCTCTGCTAATCCCCTACCCCTTCGTTTCTGGAAACCTGACGGAAACCGGAAGGGATAATTTCAAATATTTGACAGAGGTATATATTCAATACATCAATATCTTTTTTATTACCGGAATTATTTATTTTGTATTGGCATTGCTAAAGAAGCTGAATATGAACATTGCAGGGTACGTGATAATCGGTGCGGCCGTGAGTATCATTGCGCCATTCCTTTATGGAAAACCTGTAGATGTGCCAGTGCTTGGGTATATTATGAAACTATTGATTGGAGAGGCAGAGTTTGTTTCCTTTACGCCGCTCTATTTTCTGTCCTATGCGATGTTTGGAGTTGCCTTTGGCAAAATCCTGAGGCATGTGAAGGATAAAATCAAATTTTACGGTATGCTGGCAGTTCCCGGCATCGTGGTCATTATTGTATGGTGGGTACTGATATTCAGAAAATATGGTTCGGATATATCCCAAATGTATGTAGCGTTAAGTGACGCGTATCCACAGCCGAACCCTTGGCACGTGGTGGCAAGCATGGCGCACATATTTATTTTTGCCATAGTATTTTTCTTTATTGAAAGAATTGGCAGAAAGGATGGCAAACTGGGTGAGCCAAAGAATCCTGTTGCAAGGCAGATTCTGTATTATAGCGAACATATATCAAAATATTATGCGATGCATATACTTGTATATTTTATTGCTCTTGGAATCAATGGTTATGAGAGCTTTCAAAGTTATCAATGCTGGCTTCTTGCATTGCTTTCGATCCTGGTGACAGAGATTATAGTAAGAGGATACAATATGCTGCAGGCAAAGGCCGCAGCATGACAAATATATTTGTGCAGGCAAAAGTATGGTACGAGGATATTGAGATGGAGCAGATGCACCAGAGGAATGAAAGACTTATAGAGAATAAAATTTGGAAGTATCTTTTACCGGGAATTATGATGTCGCTGGCTTTGCAGTTGGGGAACATCGTTGATACAGTATTTGTGGGGAACTTTTTGGGGACAGAGGCAATGTCAGCAATAACTCTTGTTCTTCCTATGGAAACTTTAATATAGGTAACCGGCTATTGTCTTGGTATGGGAGGATCTATTGCAGCAGGTATTTTGCTTGGCAGGCGGAATAAAGAGGGAGCGTCCCAGCTGTTCTCGCTCACGCTGCTGGTAACCATTGCCGTGGGACTTATCATTGCTGTAGAGGAGCTTTTTTTGGCAATGCCCATTGCAGATTCTGGCAAAGGGTGGAGTTCTGAATATTCCTGCAGGCCATTATCTTTTTGTAGGGATGCTTGGCGCTCCGGTTATTGGCGTCGGGCTTCTTATGTCCAGTTTTTTGGGTGTGGAAAACCATCCTGGACTTGCGTCTGTCTACCTGATTATTTCTAATGTTATCAATCTGATTCTTGATTACATATTATTAAAATTCACTAATATTGGTATTGCGGGCGCCGCCCTGTCTACGGTGGCTGGATTTTTACTTGGAATGGTTGTTTTTATCTTATATATCCGTTCCCCGAAGCGCATGATAACCTTTGTCAGAATCCAATCATTTGCTCATCTGAAAGAGGCGTTCATATCAGGGGATCCGGTTTTTGTATTTATGATTATGACCACAATAAAATCCTTTGGGCTGAATGAAATTATTATCCGTTTTATTGGAGATGGCGGGATGGCAGTTTATACTGTATGCGACAATGTCCTTATGATTGTGGAAATGATTACGGCCGGAATCATAGGCGTAATACCAAATATAGCGGGAATTCTTTTTGGGAAAAGGATTACTTCGGTATCCGTGCGTTGTGCAAAAGGGTTCTTGTATTAAGCGCGGTTGCAACGCTATGTATTTTTGTGCTTGTTATGGCGCTTGCAAAGCCGATTACCGTTATGTTTGGCGTGGATGATTCAGCTCTTTCCTCCATGATGGTGAAAGCGCTCAGGATTTTTATTTTGTGCCTGCCGGCATATGTATGGAATAAATTTCTTGTGGGCTATTATGAATCGATTGAAGAATCAAAACAGGCAAGCATTATTACATTCTTTCAACATGGCATTTATGTGCTGCTCACTGCAGCTTTTGGGATTATTCTGGAAGTAAAAATGGGCGGCGGCATAAATGGTCTGGCGCTTAGTTTTGTTTGTTCGGAAATCCTGACAGTTCTTACGGCATATATTTATTGCAAAATCAAGTATAAAGGTACGGATTTTTATCTGCTTCCTAAGGAAACGGGAATATGTTTTGATTTTACCGTGAAGGCAGATATGGTCGAGACTGCGCTAGTGTCTTGTATCGTTGATATTTGATAAAATCACGCAGGATATTCGTTCATTTGCAAGGCGAATTTTCGACGGCGTAGCGGTGGCGGTTATCACAAGGAGGGACCCGCTTGCGGGAGGATACCTTATGATGTACGGCTAGAAAATTCAACGAAGCAGATGCGCGAATAGGCAAGTGAGTTTGACTAATCATCAACGATACAAGACACTAGTCCCCAGAGAGGTAAAAAAGTTCTGTCTCTATTATGGCATAAGCGCTAATAAGGCGAATATCGTGGCGGTGGCTGCGGAGGAAACGATTGTAAATTGTATCAAATATGGCGGAAGGCTGTCTCATTGGATTGATGTCAGCCTGGTGATAGAAGAGCAAAAGATGCTTCTGCGAATCAGGGACAATGGGGCGCCTTTTAATCCCACTGAGTATGAATTTGACAGTGGGAAATTTGATATAATAAAATAGTTGCTGTGAATAGTAATAATGATCTCTCGGAATTATGAGTGATTATGCCAGCAAAATCCTGGCATTGATCATTGAAAAGTAAATATTATCCTAAAAGGAAAGCATGGGAATCATGCCGTGAGGCAGGATTCAACAAAGGAAAAACAGGCAGGAGTTATTGATAAGCCCTTTCTTAACAGACGGAAGCAGGAATTCCTTGTGCAAAAGGACGAACAGGGAAGCAAATGGCTGTGCATCGGTGGAAGGAGGAGCTGCTTCAAGTTTTTTCAGGAGCCGTTCCACTGTCAGTTTTTCCACGGAAGCAGCTTTATTTCCTTTCTTTGAGGTTTTTTTAACAGAAGATTTTAAAGGATGCTGATGAGGGGAAAAGTTATCATCATCCGAATCTAAGAGACGGTCAAAGAAATCATAAAAAGTGCCGACACCAGGAGTGTCACCGACCTCGAAGCCGCTTAAAATAGCAAAAAGAGGATTAATCTTAAGTTGTGCAGCCCATTTCGTAATGGAAGTAACTTTAAAATCAATAGAAAGCAGGTAGGAGCGGTGCATGCTGGAAGGAGTTCTTGGTTTAGGTCCAAAGACGGAATATTTGTTTTTGAGTTTTTCATCGGTGTAGGAAAGTTCAAGGTTCCAGAAACGGTCAATGATATCCCAAACAGACCGTGGGACGGAGTCCGGATCAGGATAATCTTTACGGAGATTGTCAACAACAAAGTTTTGACAGGCGGAATGACCGCCGGAATTAACAGGTAACAAATAAGATTGCCTCCAATCGAAAAATATGCTTTTAATCAAGGGCGCGAAGCGCCGCATTTTTCGATGGATTTGTCAAGAGTTTTTGGCAAAAAAGTGGGGGATTTTAATAAAAATGAATCTGAAAGTCTTGATTTTACTGGATTTGACCAGAAGTTTGATATACAGGCAAAATAATTTCATATCAAGACCAATTTAGTCATAGCACAAAGATTTTGAATATTACTGTAGGAAAGTATGAGGTACCATTTTATAAGATAGGAGGAAAACATTATGATTATCACTAAGACAACGGAGGGGACATCATTGACGCTTGTGCTGGAGGGAAGGCTTGATACGGTGACGGCGCCTCAGCTGGAGTCGGAGCTGAGAAGTAGTATTGACGGCATAGACAAGCTGTTTTTAGACTTTACATCATTGGAATATATATCATCGGCAGGATTAAGGATACTGCTTTCAACGCAGAAAATAATGAATAAGCAGGGCGGCATGGTAATAAGAAATGTAAATGAAGATGTGATGGATATATTTGAAATTACGGGATTTGTTGATATTTTGACAGTTGAGTAATGGTTTCTGCTGATATTTTTCGACCGCATCGATTCGCAGCTTGAAGCGGAACAAGTCTTTGTCTTGAATACAAGGCGAGAATGGAGGCGAATTGATATGAAAGAACTTACGATTGACGCTGCAATAGAGAATATTGCTACCGTAACCGCTTTTATAGACGAGCAGCTTGAGCAATGGGACTGTCCGATGAAAACAAAGATGCAGGTTCATATAGCGATAGACGAACTATTCGGCAATATCGCATACTATGCCTATAATCCTGAGATTGGCATAGTGACCGTTCGTGTTGAAGTTACGGACAATCCCCTTGCGGTGGTGATAACATTTATCGACAACGGCATTCCATATGACCCGCTTGCAAAAGATAATCCCGACATCACGCTCTCTGTGGAGGAACGCATGTCGATGGGTTGGGCATTTATATGGTGAAAAAGACAATGGATGACATTTCATATGAATATAAGGACGGACAAAATATTCTTCGGATAAAAAAGAAGTTTTAGGAATTATCAGTAAATGGTTTTCAAATAAGTTATATTTTTCGATTGCTTCTGCCAAAACAAATTGCTGTTGTAAGGCAGACATAGACTAAAGTAATAGTGATTATATCAGTATCAGAAATTATAGCAGAGTAATATAAAGTTTTTCTATTTTTACAGTGTCTGAAGAATAACATCTTCAGGCGCTTTTTGAATAATAGGATTAGGATTTCAAAAGTTATGAATTTCCTCAACTGGTTATTTTTCCTAATCTTTGGCTTATCACAACCGTGGCAGAGATTGGTCATGCGGCGGGGGTGCAGTGCGGGCTTGCAGCATGAATTATAGGTCATAAGACAGGCTGCTATCCTAATAAAATGATGTTAGGGGCAAAATAGTTTTGCCTTGGCATCCTATGGGAAATGGAAAGGAGTGGCGTTTCAGTGACAATGGAACAGTTATCTGAACTACAGAAAATTCCTATCATGGAACTGCAACGGGAAGAACTGTCGGACGCAGATGAGGTGGTAATAGATACCTCAAAAAGTCTGAACCAGCGGGTACAGTCTTTTTTCAGTCAGATGAAGAATCCATTTGCACAGAATGTGGGGGATTATATATTACAGATTGGATATGCAGAAGGCGCACAGGAGACATTGGATGACCGCATGGTGCAGCTTGTCAGAAAGCAGACTGTCATCATGTAAAAAAGAGCGTTTACAAAACGTTGGGAGCGTGTCATTCTTTTATCAGGACTAAACCAGTAGAAATCCTGATGAAAAGCCATACCTTGTAGGACGGGTAATGCTGACGAATCATAAATCAGGAGGAATACAGAATGAAAGCGAAAGAGTTTTATAATGTGGCAGTCTATCTCCGCCTGAGCCGAGATGATGAATCGGATGGCAGCACAGAGGCGCCCTCCGGGCATACCTCTATGCCATGCGGCGCGAGAATGGAAAGCAACAGCATCCGTTCCCAAAGGGATATGATATGTTCCTATATCCGTAAGCAGGACGATATGGAAATTTACGACATCTACGTGGATGACGGATGGTCGGGGGCAAATTTTGACAGGCCGTCTTTTAAGCGGATGATGGAAGATATTGAGGCTGGACACGTTGACTGTGTGATAGTAAAGGACTTATCCAGATTTGGACGGGATTATATTGAAGCCGGGCGGTTGATTCAGAAAACTTTCCCGGCTTTTTCTGTGCGTTTCATTGCATTGAACGACAACTTTGATTCGCTGACAGCGGATTTTAATGAGACAACGCTGGTGCTGCCGGTAAAGAACTTTGTCAATGATGCGTATTGCAGCGATATTTCCCAAAAGGTCAGGAGCCATCAACAGGTCAAGAGGGAAAAAGGGGATTTTATTGGTGCTTTTGCCGTGTATGGCTACCGCAAGAATCCGGAGAATATTAACCAACTGCTTGTGGATGAATATGCCGCCAGTATTGTAAAGAAGATATTTGCATGGAAAATCGCAGGCTTAAGCAACCTTGCCATAGCGGAAAAACTGGACGGGATGGGAATCCTTTCCCCGATGGAATATAAGAAGTCGCAGGGAGAGAAATTCTCCACCGGGTTTGTCACCCATGTAAAAGCGAAATGGTCGGCGGTGGCTGTCAAGCGAATCCTTACGAATGAACTGTACACGGGAATGATGGTGCAGGGAAAAAACGAAAAGGTCAGCCACAAAGTGAAACGCTCGGTAGAAAAGCCAAAGGAGGAATGGGTGCGTGTACCAGATACCCATGAGGCGGTGGTATCGGCAGAGGATTTTGAGACAGTCCAGAAACTGCTTGCCGTAGACACAAGGGCTTCCGCAGGGAAAGCCGGGTGCCATATGTTTACGGGATTTCTCTGCTGTGGGGACTGCGGGGAGCCGATGATACGGCGGGTAAATCGTTATAAGGGAAGGTCAAAGGTTTATTTTATCTGTCCTACCAGAAATAAGGGACTTGGCTGCACAAGGCACAGCATCCCGGAGGAGGAACTGAAGCATCTTGTTCTGACAGGCCTTAAGCAGCAGCTCGCACTGTTTTTGGATAAGAGACATGTACTGACCGAGATTGAAACAATGGAAGTGCCCTTTGATGAGGTAGCGTCTTTTAATAAAGAAATCCGCAAACTTTATCAGGAACAGGAAAAGTATGTCTCCCTGCGCAGCGGGCTGTATGAGGATTTGAAACAGGGAATCATCACGGAGGAAGATTTTTGGGATTTCCGGCAGATATATGAAACACAGTATCAGGAGGCGGAGGCTGCCATACGGCAGCAGGAGGAGGCAATTAGGGCATTATTTAAGGCAGGGGTGTCTGCAGGGGCAAATCTGGAAAAGATGAAATCCACTTTGGAGATTACGGAATTAAGCCGGGATATTCTTGTGATATTTGTCAGCCGCATTCTTGTGTATGAGGATAAGCGGGTATTTTTGGAATTCCGGGCAAAAAATATGTTTGCAGAGGTCCTGATGCTGGCAGATTATTATTGAGAATAAAGAGAATGGAGGTATCGTAATATGCCACGGATTTCAAAAAAGAAAAAGACAGGGTCGGTCCCTCTTTCCAAGCGTTTCCATGTGGGGGTTTATGCAAGGCTTTCTGTTGATGGGGCAAAGGCTTGCGGACAGGAGGATACTCCGCAAGTCCGAAAGAATGAGTCCATTGATACGCAGATTGCAATGGCAAAGCAGTACCTGAGGGAACACCCGGAAATGGAGCTTTATGACTGCTATACGGATTTGGGCAGGACTGGGACCAATTTTAAGCGGGAAGGCTTTGAGCGCATGATGCAGGATGTGCGGAAGAAACGGATTGACTGTGTGATTGTCAAAGATTTATCCCGGTTCGGCAGGAACCATATAGAGGCGGGAAATTATATCCAGAAGATTTTTCCTTTTATGGGCGTCCGTTTTATTGCCCTTGCGGATGGGATTGATACATTCGAGACAAATTCCGGTACGGATGAAATGGCGCTGAACCTCAAAAACCTTGTCAATGAGATGTATGCGAGGGATATTGCCGAAAAGGTAAGATCCAGCAGACGCAGCAGCCAGGAACAGGGGAGCTATACCGGGGGCATCCCGCCTTATGGTTACCGGGCGGAATGGATGGAGGGGAAGAAATGTCTTTTGGTCTGTCCGAAGACGTCAGGGATTGTCAGGGATATTTATGGGATGTATTTATCTGGTAAAAATATGGGGCAGATTGCCGGGGAACTGTATGAGAGGGGAATCCACAGACCGGGGACTTATAAAAAGACGGGGCATGTGTACCGGCAGGAGGGGGAGGTTTTAGAGCAGTGGGGAGCTGCGACAGTCAAACTCATCCTGACAAACCCGGTCTATATGGGCTGTCTGGTGCAGGGGACAACCTGTGGGAAACAGTATAAAATCAGGAACCGCCATGATGTGGACAGCGGGGATTATTCTATTAAATGGGGAACCCATGAGCCCCTTGTCAGTGAGGATGTGTTTTTCCAGGTGGCTGACATGTTTGTAAAGTCGGCAGCAAAGTATTGTAATAGTGACAGCTTTTCTAAAAAGACACCTCCAGAGGAGGACATTTATGCCGGGGCGCTGTTCTGCGGGGACTGTGGAAAGCGTATAGCAAGGGTGGCAAATGCAAAAGAGTTCAGTTCCGGCCATACGGTACGGTATTATGGGTATTACTGCCCGTCCTCCCGCAGAATGGATGATTTGCAGTGCCCTTCCAAGAATATCGGCATGAGTGTGTTGGATGGTCTGGTAAAAACAGCACTGCATCAGGAGTTTGCCCTTTCGGATTTGCGTCCGGGCAGGCTGGTAAAGGAGTATGAAAGGTGGGCAGAGGGACAAAAAGAAAAAATCAGGCAGGAGATTATTTCTTGTGGGAAACAGCAGGAATATGGGAAAAAGAGGGGAAGTGAACTGTATCTGAAATACCATGAGGGCCGCCTGTCACTGGAGGAATTTCAGCAGATGAAAAAAGAACAGGAAAGATGCCTCCATGAAATGGCAGGAAGGAAAGAGGAATTGCAGCACAGGTTAGACATCATGGATCGTAAGATAGCGGAAAAAGGAAAGTTCCTGCGTAATTTAATGAAATGTAATGAAAAGACAAAGCTGACAAAGGATGTCATACATACCTTGATCCATAGGATAGAAGTGTATGCCGGCCACCGGGTAAAAATCACGTTTGCATTCCGCATGAATGAATTATTATATGCTGATGAAAATGGCGAATCAGGGAAAGAGGGCGCACAGCATGAGTAAAAAGAGGGAAAGAATCAGGCAGACGGATAAGGAAAAGGATGTGACCTTGGTCCGCATTGCCATCTATATGCGCCTTTCCAAAACAGATGAAACTATGCGGGAGGAAAGTAACAGTATCTCCATGCAGCGCATTTTAATAAGGACGTATATCGCATCCCATTTTACAGAATGTGAGGTTATGGAATATCAGGAAATGTAAACCGCTTAATTGATACAAAGGGAATGGACAGAATATCGGGAAAACCGCTGAAAACAAGGGGTTCCGACACATAGGGTGTTGCCGGAATCCCTTGTTTGATTTTGGGGCTGTGCCAAGGCAACATGGGAGCGGCGGTTGTGAACGGCCACAGTGGTCACAAGTCTGACCCCTTTGTGGCTGTTTTGACCCCTGCGGCAAAAGGTCTGACCCCTATGGCTGTTATGTGACCCCTGTGGTAACGGTTTTGCCCCCTCCCCTTGTCCAGTGTGGCCCCTCTGCTGACTATAGGGCAAAAATTAAAGGGAATTGGTTTTGATGCGGCTTATGTCAGCGATATGCTCCGTGCCGTACAGACGGCGGAGCTGGTCTTGGAAGCAGATGGAAAGAGCGACGTGCCAATAGAAAAGGACGCAAGGCTTCGGGAATGGTGCCTGGGGTGCATGGAGGC
>CAJUFQ010000016.1 GCA_910585625.1 uncultured Lachnospiraceae bacterium | reverse complement strand
TTAGTATAAAGGTCTGGTGGTTATTTTTCTATCCACTATCTTATTTGACGCTTACGTTATTTCAAGGGTATTGGCAGGGATTAATATAATGGTAAGTGGCAAAGTAATGTAGAAGTGGATAGATTTACCCAAATAACATACGCATTCTTGTAAATAAGCGTGATGTTGTTTAAGCGGCCGCATGAGGCTTGTCACTCTATTTTCAGATACTTTGCTGGTTTTTCATTTAAGAAGTTATATCTGATTGACATACGCCATGAGGGGGCTGAAAGCAGCTTATATTAGAGGTCAACTGTCGCTGCAAGACTTTGATGTCATAGTTTGCAAATGGAGAAAAATTCTGTATGTCGCATGAAAACCTTTATTTGACTGAAAATTATATGTCAAAAAGACATTGACAAATAGAACTTAGGGGCATATAATTTCAAGAACGATGGAGAACCACATGGGTTATGCACAGTCCAGGGTGGTTCTTTTTTTATCTTATATTAGGAAAGACCTTGTCACGCTAAAACGTGAAAGCGTATTTCTTATATTGAGATAAAAAACAATTATGCGCACTCGCACAAGAGGTATATATTGCTTCGCAAATGCGCTCGGCGCGGCAAAGTGTGCAAGCCAATCCCCCATGAACGGGGGTGGGGGTTGAAGTGGGATTGCCCACTTTGGTCACCTAATAAATTAGGGAGGAGGCAGTTTTTATGGCAAAAAGTGTGACGAAAGATATGACGGTTGGATCCCCAATCCGCCTGATTTTGCAATTTTGCGTACCGCTGTTTTTTGGGATGCTGTTCCAGCAGTTTTACAATATGATGGACACGCTGATTGTAGGTCAGTTTTTGGGGGTTTCCGCTTTGGCGTCCGTGGGGGCTACCGGATCGATTAACTTTATGATAATCGGCTTTTGCATGGGTGTTTGCAACGGTTTTGCCATCCCGGTGGCGCAGCGCTTCGGGGCTGGCGATTACCACAGCCTAAGGAAATATGTGGCCAACAGCGTCTGGCTTTCCATAGCCTTTGCGGGAGTGATGACGGTGGCTGTCTGTGTGCTGTGCAGGCAGATTTTGCTGTGGATGAACACACCGGCAGATATTATTGACGGTTCTTACAGTTATATTTTCGTGATTTTCATGGGGATTCCGGCGGTTTACCTATATAATCTTCTGTCCGGGATTATACGTTCCCTGGGTGACAGCAAAAGCCCGTTGCTGTTTTTGGTGTTTTCCTCTATTCTGAATATAATTTTAGATGTTACGCTGATCCTTGCATTCCATATGGGAGTTTCCGGCGCGGCATGGGCAACTGTAATTTCCCAGCTTGTTTCAGGGGTGGCCTGCCTGTTCTATATGACGCGGCGGTTTGAAATCTTAAAGATTACGAAGGAGGAATGGCGCGTAGACCGTAATTGTGTGGGGATTCTCTGCAATATGGGCATTCCTATGGGGCTGCAGTATTCCATCACGGCCATTGGCAGCGTGATTTTACAGACGGCAGTAAACAGCCTGGGCTCAGTGTCTGTGGCGGCCGTTGCGGCAGGAAGCAAAATCAGCATGTTTTTTGCCTGCCCCTTTGACGCTATGGGTTCGACGATGGCGACATATTCCGGGCAGAATGTGGGCGCAGGGAAGCTGGAGCGTATTTCCAAGGGCATGAAGTCAACTTGTCTGTTAGGGTTTGGGTATTCCATTTTGGCGTGTATTGTGTTAGTATGTTTTGGGGGGACGATTGCCTTGTTGTTCGTGAATCCCTCTGAAAGCCAGATTATCCAGCAGGTATCTTGGTTCCTTGCAGCGAATTCGGCGTTCTTTTTCCCGCTTGCGCTGGTAAATATTGTGCGGTTCACTATCCAGGGGCTGGGGTTCAGCCGATTTGCCATTTTGGCCGGCGTCTGCGAGATGGCGGCACGCAGCCTTGTGGCGATGACGCTTGTGCCGGTGTTTGGCTATGCGGCAATCTGTTTTGCAAGCCCGGCGGCATGGATACTGGCAGATTTATTCCTGATACCGGCATATCTGTATGTGATGAAAAAGCTGCGTGTCAGCCTCCATGCAGGCAGTCCGTCAGAGCCGCAGGCTACGGACGTTTCGGCATAGCTGCTGTGTATTTTGGAAGTAAATAGGAATCTTAATAAATATTAATAAAATTTTTATGCAGGAAAGGTTGATTTTTTACCTTGGTTCGTCATAAGATAAGTTAGATAAGTTACTTGCGAAATAAGGAGAGATAAGATGGAAAAGCATCAGGATACGTTTGAGAAGAAAAATGGCAGGGAACAAAGCCGTAAATATATGCAGAAGAAAAGGTATATGCAAAAGAGGCTGATTAAGACGTTTTTCATACTTCTGGTGATGACAGGCATCGGGGTAACGGCAGTCATGCTCATTCCTAAGGAAGATAAAGGAAAGGTCGCGGGAAAGGGCGATTCTATGGAGGCAAGCGCGAAGCCTGCAGAGAAGGAAGACAGTTTCCAGGATTTAGAGCCAGGGCAGGAGAATCAGCAGAATGGCAAGGATCAGGCGTCGGATAAAGTGCAGGAGGAAGACGGTGGCCAACAGGATGCGACAGAGGTGCGCGCAGCAGTGCTGGAGCAGGCAGAGCTTCTTGCAGCAGGGTATGATTATGACAGCGCCATTGAGACAGTAAAGAGCTTTGACGGATATGAGAGGGACTCTGAGCTGACGGCAAAGATTACGGATTATGAGAACCGCAAGGCATCTTGTGTGCCGGTAGATATAGACAAAGTTACTCATGTGTTCTACCATTCATTGGTGGTGGATCCAGAGCTTTGCTTTGCCAACCAGGATACAGATCCGCAGGCAGTGGGAAACAACCAGTGGATGACGACAATCGAGGAATTCAACAAGATTACCCAGACAATGTACGACGAGGGGTATGTGCTGGTAGATCTTCATGATTTGGTGAATGAGACGACAGATGAGAATGGGAATGTGCGGATGGAGAAAGCAGAACTTATGCTTCCCCCGGACAAGAAAGCATTTGTGCTTTCCGTGGATGACCTTTCTTATTACCATAGTTATGACGGTTATGGCTATGCTTCCAAGATGGTATTGGACGAGGATGGAAAGCCGACATGTGAATACATACAGCGGGATGGGACTACAGTTGTCGGCGATTACGACGTGGTTCCGCTGATGAATAAATTCATTGAGGAACACCCGGACGCATCTTACCGTGGGGCAAGAGGGACGATTGCCCTTACTGGGTATAATGGCATCCTGGGTTACCGGACGGATATCACTTACCAGACGGTGCCGGCAGACATGAATGCAGACAAGAGGAAATGGCTGGAGGAGCATCCGGAATTCAGTCTGGAGGCAGAGCGTGCCGAAGCCAAGAAAGTCGCAGATGCAATCAAGGAAACAGGCTGGAAATTTGCCAGCCATACCTGGGGGCATCTGAAAGTAGGAGAGGCTTCCATGGAACGCCTGCGGGCAGACACTGAGAAATGGAAAGAAAATGTGGAGCCGCTGGTAGGCGGCACGGATACCATAATCTTTGCCCATGGGCAGGATTTGGCAGAATGGACGACTGGCTACACGCCGGACAATGAGAAATATAATTACCTCAAAGGGCAGGGATTCAATTATTTCTGTAACGTGGATTCCCAGCAGTATGCCGTGCAGATTACGGACTCCTATTTCAGGCAGGGAAGAAGGAACTTAGACGGCTACCGTATTTATTATAACTCCATTGGCGAGATGGACAGTTTGTCTGATTTGTTCAATGCGTCGGAGGTAATCGATGCCAAGCGTCCGCCGGTGCCGAGACTTAATTAGCATGGAAATAAATGACAGACAGAATGTGAAAGTTGCAGAGAAAGGAATGGGCAGAGAACCCATTCCTTTTTTGAGTAAAAAAAAGCATTTGGGGAACAATAACAGCAGGAAAATGGAAACAGGAGGAAAAATTATGTCACAGACAATCGGGAAGCAGAGCATCCAATTTGACCAGGCTCCCTATATTCTGGGCAGCGCCAGTATCGTGGGCACCAAAGAGGGCGAAGGTCCGCTTGGCGGGTTGTTTGATTTAGTCGGGGAAGACGACAAGTTTGGGGAAGACACCTGGGAAGAAGCCGAGAGTACGCTGCAGAAGGAAGCAGCTTCCATGGCAATCGGTAAGGCCGGGCTGGAGGCGGGGGACATCCGCTATATTTTTGGCGGAGACCTCTTGGGTCAGAACATCGCCACGACCTTTGGCCTGATGGAACTGAACATTCCCCTGTTCGGTTTGTATGGCGCGTGTTCCACGGCAGGGGAGTCACTGTCCCTTGGAGCCATGGCAGTCGCGGCAGGATATGGGGAGCAAGTGCTTGCCGTCACGTCCAGCCATTTTGCCAGTGCAGAAAAACAGTTCCGTTTTCCCTTGGAATATGCAAACCAGAGGCCGCTGTCGGCTACCTGGACGGTCACGGGAAGCGGGGCGTTTGTCTTAGGCAGGAAGCGGACGAACGTGCGTATCACGGGGGTTACGACTGGGAAAGTAGTGGATTATGGCGTGAAAGACTCCATGAACATGGGCGCTGCCATGGCTCCGGCGGCATGCGACACTATTTTCCGGAGCCTGGAGGATTTTGGGCGTAAGCCGGAAGATTATGACAAAATCATCACCGGGGATTTGGGTACGGTAGGACAACAAATCCTTTTTGATTTAATGAAAGAGAAAGGATATGACATTTCCAACGTCCATATGGATTGCGGGATTGAAATTTTCGATAGTGAGTCCCAGAATACCAATGCCGGGGGAAGCGGCTGCGGCTGCTCTGCCGTGACGTTGAGCGCGTATATTCTGCCGAAACTGGAAAAAGGCACATGGAAGAGGGTGCTGTTCGTACCCACCGGGGCGTTGCTGTCCACGGTAAGCTTCAACGAAGGGCAGAGCGTGCCGGGGATTGCACATGGCGTAGTGATTGAGTATGCAGGATAAGGAGAAGGAAAATGGATTATATCAATGCATTCTGGGTAGGCGGGCTGATTTGTGCGCTGGTTCAGATTCTGATGGAAAAGACGAAAATGCTTCCGGGCAGGATAATGGTGCTTCTGGTCTGCAGCGGGGCAGTGCTGGGTGCGCTGCAGCTTTATGAACCGTTCCAGGAATATGCAGGGGCAGGGGCGAGCGTTCCTCTGCTGGGATTTGGAAACGTACTCTGGAAGGGCATCCAGAAAGCAGTGGATTCCGACGGCTTCCTTGGCATTTTTATGGGAGGCTTCACGGCAAGTGCCGTAGGGATTTCTGCGGCCCTGATTTTCGGGTATCTGGCAAGCATTGTATTCCAGCCGAAAATGAAGAAGTAAAACAGCAGTTAAAAATTCAAAAATTCAGTATAAACTAGAAAATTTTGTCCATAATGGATAGAGAAAAGAAAATTTTTTGCAAAGGAGACTTTATTATGAAACAGTTAAAAAAAGTGCTGATGGGCTGCCTGCTCATCCTGGTATTGAGCAGCGTCACCGCTTGCGGGAATAATGACAATACGGATAACAACACAGACAATGACACGACCAATGACGTGACAAACGGCACGGACAACAACGGTACGGGGACAAATGGTACCAACAACGGCACGGGCAACAATGGTACTGATAAAAATGACACAGACCTTGACAATACCGACAATGACGCCAATGACGGTACAGAAAACGACAATAATGGCAAGGGCGACGGCGTAGTGGATGATATCGGCGACGACATCGTGGACGGTGTGGAAGATATCGGTGATGACGTAGAAAACGGCGTGGATGACATGACGGACGAGAACGGCGCAGGTAACGCAACCGATACAAACAATAACAGCAATGACAATAATACGAACAAAGGCAATGGGAATGCAACCAAGGAAACCCCGAACCCATAAAAAGGCCGTAAAGGAAGCCCTGAACCCATAAAAAGGCCGTAAAGGAAGCCCTGGACCGATATAAAGGTTGTAAATGAATTCAAGACCCAAGAAGGAGGGTCTTGAATTCTATTTATGTACACTCGCGAGAGGGGTGAAATCAGCGCCAGGACAGGGGTTGCGCGATAATTGATTATTATCAGTAATCCCTGGCAGCTGCGCGAGGCACATACTTATTCATCTATACTGTAATTCGGTGCTTCCTTAGTAATATGGATATCGTGCGGATGGCTCTCTTTGAGGGAAGCAGCGGAAATCTTCACAAATTTTCCTGTCTGCTTTAATGTCTCAATATTGACAGCTCCGCAATAGCCCATGCCCGAGCGCAGGCCGCCGATTAACTGGAATACGGTGTCTTCTACGGAGCCTTTGTAGGCAACGCGGCCTTCCACGCCCTCTGGTACGAGTTTCCTGGCATTTTCCTGGAAATAGCGGTCTTTGGATCCGTTCTCCATTGCTGCGAGGGAACCCATGCCGCGGTAAACCTTGTATTTCCGTCCCTGGTACAGTTCAAATGTCCCCGGGCTTTCATCGCAGCCAGCAAACATGCTGCCCATCATACATACGTTTGCTCCTGCAGCGATGGCTTTCGTCATGTCCCCAGAGTACTTGATGCCGCCGTCCGCAATGATTGGGATGCCGGACTCTTTTGCGACTTTAAAGCAATCCATGAGGGCGGTAATCTGCGGAACGCCAATTCCTGCCACTACACGGGTGGTGCAGATGGATCCAGGCCCGATGCCGACTTTCACGGCGTCTGCGCCTGCCTCAATCAAGGCTCTGGTTGCGTCTCCGGTAGCAACGTTCCCGGCAACGACTTGTAAATCAGGGAATGCGGCTTTGATGCGCTTCACTGCTTCTAAAATGTTCCGGGAATGCCCATGGGCGGAATCTACGACAACGACGTCCACTTTGGCTTTCACCAGGGCGTCTACGCGCTCTCGCATATCTGCGGTAATTCCAACGCCGGCGCCGCAGAGCAGCCGTCCCTGCGCATCCTTGGCGGATAAGGGGTATTTAATCTGTTTCTCGATGTCTTTGATGGTGATTAATCCTTTCAGATTATTGTTGCCGTCCACAATAGGCAGCTTTTCTTTTCTCGCTTTGGCGAGAATCTTCTTCGCTTCCTCCAAGGTGATGTTTTCACGGGCAGTCACAAGATTCTCTGAGGTCATGGAGTTTTTGATTTTCTTTGTGAAATCTTCCTCAAACTTTAAGTCACGGTTCGTGATGATTCCCACGAGCTTGCCGTTCTCAGTGATGGGGACGCCGGAAATTCGGAACTTTGCCATAAGGTTGTCTGCATCCTGCAGTGTATGTTCCGGGGAAAGAGAAAATGGATCTGTGATTACACCGTTCTCAGAACGTTTTACCTTATCGACTTCTTCTGCCTGGGCCTCGATGGACATATTCTTATGTATGATGCCGATACCACCCTGGCGGGCCATGGCGATTGCCATTCTATGTTCTGTAACCGTGTCCATGCTCGCACTCATCATGGGGATGTTTAATTTTACTTTTTTCGTCAGATAGGTAGAAAGGTCTACCATGTTTGGTGTGACTTCGGAGTATGCAGGGACTAATAACACATCATCAAATGTAATTCCTTCGCCGATAATCGTACCCATTTTTCTTCCTCGCTTTCTTAAAGTTTTTTTGTTATTCCCACGATTTTAACAAAAATGATGGGAACTGTCAAGCAAGAAAATTTCTGTTGTGCAAACGATGATTTATGATTATAATAAAAAGAAGGTTTGGAAAAACAAATTTGGTTATTGTAGTTATTTATTTTTCGTCTATTATTTCTTAAAGAAAGGAAGCAGTATGGAATTTCGGCCGTGCATAGATATCCATAATGGGAAGGTGAAGCAGATTGTAGGAGGCAGCCTCAGGGACACAGGAAATGAGGCTGTGGAAAATTTTGTCGCAGAGCAGGACGCGGCGTTCTTTGCCAAACTGTACCAGCGTCATGGCATGAAAGGCGGGCATATCATCCTGCTCAATCCCGTAGGGAGCGAATTTTATGAGGCTACCAGGCAGCAGGCGTTGCAGGCGTTGCGCGCCTATCCCGGCGGCATGCAGATAGGAGGGGGCATAGACCCTGAGAATGCCGGGGAATTCCTAGACGCCGGGGCGAGCCATGTGATTGTCACTTCCTATGTGTTTCGAGGCGGCATGATTTGTTATGAGAACTTAAGACGTCTTGCTGGCGCTGTGGGCAGGAAACGCCTGGCGCTGGATTTAAGCTGCCGCAGGCGCGGGCAGGACTATTACATCGTAACGGACCGCTGGCAGAAATTTACGCGGGAAGCGGTAACGGTTCCTTTGCTGGAGGAGCTGTCTGAATATGCGGACGAATTTTTGGTACATGCCGTAGATGTCGAAGGGAAATCCCAGGGAATTGAGCAGGATTTGGCAAAGCTGTTGGGAAGCTGGGGTAAAATCCCTATCACCTATGCCGGGGGCGTGGGAAGCTTTGAAGATCTGGAGCTGCTGAAAGAATGCGGTAAGGGCCGGCTGAACGTGACGATTGGCAGCGCGCTGGATTTATTTGGGGGTAATCTGGAACTTGAGGAAGTCTGCCGTATCTTGGCGCAGCCTTAAATGCTGCTCCAGAGGCAAGGATAGCGGTTCGGGCCGGGAAACAGTGCAGCCGGCAGGGAGGGAACATGATGAAGAAACAGGAATCAGGAGCAAACATTCTAAAGGGCGGGACGGCGTTTTTCGCCGTGGCAGCAAGCGTATGCATGTTATTTCTGGCAGGATGCGGCAGCGTTGTTAATGATAATGCTTCTGCTGAGATGAAAGAAGAAATCGGTTTTCAGGAATATGCCGATGCGGCGGTAGGTTCTGAGGAAGAGGGAGCTTTGGAGCCGGCGGAGACGGAATCCCAGACTGTCGCAGACGCAGGCGCAGCAGATGGCGCTGGGGAGGACGCGCAAGCTTTTGAGGCGCAGGATAAAATATTGGTGTACGAAGGTGCGGTGGCCATTGAGACTATGGAATTTGAAGATACAGTACGCGCATTTAAGAAAGCTGTGCAAGAATGCGGCGGCTTCCTGGAGGAGGAGCAGAGCTACGGCGCGGGCAGCCAGTACGCAGAAGAAAGCTTTTATAGCGAGCAGAATTCCAAGACTTTCCTGGCAACGGCGCGGATACCTTCGGAAACATACCAGGATTTCATGGAGAAGGCGGAAGGGCTTGGCAAAGTTACAGAGAGCAATTCCAAGGTCACGAACATGACAAGGCAGTATGGGACGCTTAAGGCAGAACTTGAGATTTATGAGGCGGAATATGAAAGATACTTAAAGATGTTCGAGGAAGTCTCCGATGACAAGGCCATGCTCGCTGTCCAGGAGAAGCTTACCGAATTGTCTTTGGAAGTTGCAAGGACAAAAAGCGAGATGGCGGCCATAGATACCGACGCAATGTACAGCACGGTAAATGTGAGTGTTTATGAAGTGGAGGCCTATAAGGAGAATGGAGCTGGTTTTTCGGCACGCCTTAGGAATGTGTTGGCTGAGAGCTGGGAAGGTATGGTCGGGTTCTTTGAAGGCCTGCTGTTCTTTTTCATCCTTAACTGGTATAAATTGCTGCTGCTGTTTCTGATAATCTTCCTGATAATTAAGTTTGTGCATAGATACCAAAAGAAAAATAATCTCAAGAGGCAGCAGATTATACAGGAATACGAGGCAAATACCAGGGAATACCCTCAGAAAGATCAGAACGAGGGGCAGGAAGCGGTTGCGCAGAAAGCCCGGAAGGAGGATCGGGAAGAGCGTCCACAGAAAGCTCAGAAGGAGGACGGCGGCCATGAGTAACTATACGAAACAGGACATCATCCGCTTGGCAGAAGAGGAGGACGTAGAGTTCATCCGCCTGCAGTTCACTGACATGCTTGGAATGTTTAAGAATGTGGCAATCACCAAGAGCCAGCTGGAGAAAGCCCTGGACAACAGATGCATGTTTGACGCTTCTTCCATTGAAGGATTTGTGCGCATGGAAGAATCTGACATGTACCTTTATCCTGATTTTGACACATTTGCGATTTTCCCCTGGCGTCCACAGCAAGGAAAGGTAGCGCGGGTTATTTGCGATGTCTACCGCCCGGACAGGACGCCGTTTGAGGGAGATCCGCGCTATATACTGAAAAGGGCAGTGGCCGGGGCGGCGGAGCTTGGCTACCGGCTGGACGTCGGCCCGGAATGTGAGTTCTTCCTATTCCATACGGATGAGGATGGGACGCCCACCACAATTTCCCATGAGCGTGCGGGCTTTTTTGACCTGGGCCCGGTGGATTTAGGGGAAAATGCCAGGCGGGACATGGTGCTGACATTAGAGGACATGGGATTTGAGATTGAGTCTTCCCACCACGAGGCAGCCCCGGCGCAGCACCGCATAGACTTTAAGTATGACGAGGCGTTGGCCACAGCAGACAACATCATGACGTTTAAGCTGGCGGTCAAGACCATTGCCAAGCGGTTCGGCCTGTTTGCGAGCTTCATGCCCAAGCCTAAATATGGGATAAACGGTTCTGGGATGCACCTGAATATATCCATTTCCAAAGACGGCAGGAATATTTTTGCAGATGCGGCGGATAAGCGAGGGCTGAGCAGGGAGGCGTATTATTTCATCGGAGGTCTGATGAAGCATATGCGGGGCATGACGGCGGTAACAAATCCCTTGGTAAACTCCTACAAACGCCTGGTGCCTGGGTTTGAGGCGCCTATCCACATTGCCTGGTCGGAAAGCCATCGGAGGCCATTGATCCGCATTCCGGCAGATAGGGGCGAGTCTACGAGGATTGAGCTGCGCAGCCCAGATCCGGCGGCAAATCCGTACCTGGCCCTTGCGGTCTGCCTTTCCGCGGGGATTGACGGCATCAAGAATGAGATACTGCCACCGGAGCCAGTCAGCGTAAGCGTTATGGACATGACGGAGGAAGAACGGAAGGGCCGGCAGATAGGGACGCTGCCTGCGGGCCTGGATGAGGCAGTGGATGAGCTTGAGAAAGACCCGCTGATGCGGGAAGTTTTAGGAGAGCATATTTTCAGGAAGTACGCAAAAGAAAAGCGCGCGGAATGGAAGGATTACTGCCGGCAGGTGACAGGCTGGGAGATTGACAATTATCTGTACAAGATATAGCTCCATGGAGGATGTGTTTTGACGAATATTATTGTCGCATTTCCGAAAATGGAACATGCAAAGAGCATGAAAAGTATACTAGTGAGAAACGGATGCCGCGTAAACGCCGTGTGCGTTTCGGGGGCAAAGGTCTTGCAGCACGCGGATATGCTGGGGGAAGGAATTGTCATATGCGCTGGGCGGCTGCAGGACATGATGTACACGCAGCTGCGGGAATGCCTGGATCCCCATTTCCAGATGATTGTGGTATCGTCTGCCATCCAGCGGGAGGAAGGGACAAGGGACAACGTGGTATTCCTCGCCATGCCTTTGAAAGTACACGAGTTGCTGGGCACAGTGGAGATGGTGTCTTGCGCCTTGCCGCCAAGACGTAGGAAAAAGGCGGGGCCTTTGAGGCGGAGCAGGGAAGAGGAACAGATGATACAAGAGGCGAAGGAAGTCTTGATGGAGCGCAACAGCATGACCGAGCAGGAGGCCCACCGCTATCTGCAGAAAAGCAGCATGGACAGCGGCACAGGGCTGGCGGAGGCGGCACAGATGATTCTGAGCATGATGGGCTGACTCGGCTGAGAAAGGAGTAATTCATGAGATTTACGAAAATGCAGGGTGCAGGGAATGATTATATCTACATAAATTGTTTTGAGGAACGAGTTTCACACCCATCAGAGGCGTCGAAGTTTTTAAGCGACAGGCATTTTGGCGTCGGGGGGGACGGGCTGATTCTCATCAAACCCTCGGAGCGCGCCGATTTTGAGATGGCAATGTACAACGCAGACGGTTCCCAGGGCGAGATGTGCGGAAATGCCATCCGCTGCGTGGGCAAATATGTCTATGACCGCGGGATGGCAGATAAGACAAAAATCAGCGTCGATACTCTTGCCGGCATCAAATATCTGGATTTGGAACTGGAAGCGGGCAAAGTCTCCCGTGTGAAGGTAGACATGGGCCCCCCCGGCCTTGTGGCGGCGCAGATCCCGGTGATTGCCGATAGCGAACAGGTGATTGACGCGCCCATTGAAGTAGGGGGAAAGAGTTATAAGATGACGGCGGTATCCATGGGAAATCCACACTGCGTGGTCTTCCTGGAAGAGGACGTAAGGAGCCTCAAGCTGGAGGAAATCGGGCCATTGTTTGAGAACCATCAGCGGTTCCCAAGGCGGATAAACACGGAATTCGTCAATGTGCTGGACGATTCCACGCTGCGTATGCGCGTGTGGGAGCGGGGCAGCGGGGAGACCCTGGCCTGCGGGACCGGCACTTGTGCCACAGTCGTGGCTGCTATTTTAAATGGCAGGACGAAGCATGAGGTCACTGTCCATCTTATGGGCGGAGAACTGGAAATTGCCTGGGCCGGCGGCGATGCTTCCGTGTTTATGATAGGGCCGGCGGCGGAGGTCTTTGAAGGTGAGATTGAGCTGCCGGATTTTAACGGCAGAGATTAAAGGAGGATATTATGTTTCAGATTAATGAGAATTACCAGAAGTTACCAGGAAGTTATTTATTTAGTACTATCGCGAAAAAAGTAGCGGCTTTTACGGAGGCGAACCCGGGCAAAGACATTATCCGATTGGGCATCGGCGACGTTACGCAGCCGTTGGCTCCGGCAGTCATTGAGGCTATGCACAAGGCTGTCGACGAGATGGGCAAGGCGGAGACATTCCATGGCTATGCCCCGGATTTGGGGTATGATTTCCTGCGGGATGCGATTGTGGAAAATGACTATAAATCCAGGGGCTGCGATATCTCTGCAGATGAGATTTTTGTCTCTGACGGCGCGAAAAGCGATTCTGCCAATATCCAGGAGATTTTCGGGCCGAAGAACCGCATTGCCGTCTGCGACCCGGTTTACCCGGTTTATGTGGATTCTAACGTGATGTCTGGCAGGACAGGGGTGTATGATGCGCGATCCGAGACCTGGAGCGACGTCATCTATATGCCTTGTACCATGGAAAATGGGTTCGTGCCGGAATTCCCCAAAGAGACACCGGACATGATTTACCTGTGCCTGCCTAATAACCCCACAGGTACTACGATTACCAAGGCGCAGCTGCAGGAATGGGTGGATTATGCCAATAAATCAGGGGCTGTGATTATTTATGATGGCGCCTATGAGGCATATATCTCCGAATCAGACGTGGCGCATTCTATCTACGAATGCGAGGGAGCTAAGACTTGTGCCATCGAGTTAAAGAGTTTTTCCAAGAATGCCGGGTTTACCGGCGTGCGCCTTGGCTATGCCGTGGTACCCAAGGATCTGAAATGCGGGGACGTTTCCCTGCACGGTATGTGGACGCGCCGCCATGGCACGAAGTTCAATGGGGCCCCGTACATCGTGCAGCGTGCCGGGGAAGCGACCTACAGCCCGCAAGGAAAGGCGCAGCTGAAAGAGCAGGTGGCGTATTACATGAAGAACGCATCCATGATCAAGTCAGGCCTGCAGGAGGCAGGGTACACAGTGTTTGGCGGCGTCAACGCGCCTTATATCTGGCTGAAGACGCCGGACAAGATGACGTCGTGGGAGTTCTTTGACTATCTGCTTCACAATGCCAACGTGGTAGGGACGCCTGGTTCCGGCTTTGGCCCAAGCGGGGAAGGGTATTTCCGGCTGACGGCGTTCGGCAGTTATGAGAACACGCTCGGGGCATTGGAGCGGATCCGCAAGCTATAAAACGACTGCTGCTCCGGCCAGGGGAAGTTAGTCTCACGGGTCGCGCAACGCGGATTATCATGAGGAAATTATTGGAAGCCAGGGGTGGCAGAATGCAGTATTTCACCCCTGGTTTTTTGTATGTTTTTACTGAAAAGTGATAATCCTGTTTATAATTTTAGTAAATAGCTTGAAAAATTTACTAAAAAATTTTAGAATAAGGGTAATAGTTGCAAGGTGGGACAATCTGAGTTTCCTGCAGGCGGAGGCAAGCCGTGCGCAGGCAGGGAAGGGCAGTCAATCCGGGATCTTATGGATGGAAGGGAACGCCTCGCGCTAAAAAATAAGAAAAGGAGAAGAGAAAGATGAGAGGATTCAAAAAAGGCATCAGCGCCATCCTCGCAGCGGCCCTCGTGCTGACAGCATTGCCTGTGGATGGAAGCAGCCAGGCATACGCGGCAGGCGGGACTGCGAAAGCAGTGGCACAAGATGCGACAGTGAAGGTACTCCCAGATCAGGCGTCGCCGTTCAACGATACGGATGGTGACGGACTGGGAGAGTTTGAAGGCTGGGGTACGTCCCTTTGCTGGTGGGCGAACCGCCTGGGTTACGATGACACAATGGCCCAGAAAGCGGCGACGGCTTTCTTCCATAAGGATGAGGGCCTGGGGCTTAACATCGGCCGTTACAATGTGGGCGGCGGCGATTATACCGGCGATTTGCCGCTGGTTACGCCAAACGACGCCGCAGAGGTGTTCGGCATTGAGAAAGAAGCGGGCAAGCTGACCTATGATGGGGCGAAAATGTCTGTGTCAGAGGGAGGAGATTTAGAAAACGCAACGTATACCGTTTCAGATGCGGATTTCGGCATCACTAAGGGTACGGCTGTCGGCAAATTCAAGAATGTAGGATATGTCAAGCAGCTGGACGGTGAGAAGGGAGACGGCGATAATCTGCACTACACGGTGAATGCCACGGCTGCAGGGGATTACACGGTCAAAATCATCCTGTTCCATGACGCGACCTCCAACAGGGACGTTGCAATCAGGGTCAATAATGACAATAACAGCGTGAAGGTTGTAGACAATGCAGAACTTCAGAACAATAAGATTGCTGAGGGAAACAAGAAAGCCTTGTTCCTGGCAACCATCCGCGGGGTCGCTCTAAAGAGCGGCGCGAACACGATTGAAGTCGCAGGAAAGAACGACTGGACGATGGATCCCGTGAAGATGCTTGTAGTCGAGACATCCAAGGAAGGCAAGCTGCCGGAGGCAGACCCATTCTTGCACAAAGCGCACATTAAGCGTTCGGATTCCGATATGCCGGGCTACTGGAAAGATGTGACCAAAATCGATACAAAGCAGCACCCGGTCGCATGGTATGAGCAGAAATTCGACAGGGCAGACGAGGAGTGCGGCTATGCCTGGAATTATGACTGGAGCAAGGATGCAAACCAGAGGAACGTTTTGGTGAAAGCCATGCAGGCAAGCGGCGATGAATTCATTGCGGAGGCATTTTCCAATTCCCCGCCCTATTTCATGACCAACAGCGGCTGTACCTCTGGAGCGACAGATTCCAGCAAGGATAATCTGCGCGCGGATTCCTACCATGCGTTTGCTGCTTATATGGCAGACGTGATTGCGCATTATGCCGAGGCAGGCATCGTGGACTTTACGAGCGCGACGGCCATGAACGAGCCTTTCACAAGCTATTGGGGCGCAAACAGCGCGAAGCAGGAAGGCTGCCATTTTGACCAGGGAGAGTCTGAATCGAAGATGATTGTCACCTTCAAGGAGGAGCTGGCGAAGAAAGCTGCAAAGGAAAGCGACCCGAAGGTGAAAGCGGTATTGGAAAACATCATCCTCTCAGGTACGGACGAGACCAGCATCGATACGGCAATTACCTCATATAACAAATTATCGGGCGCGGCAAAAGAAGCCATCACACGAATTGATACCCATACATACGGCGGTTCCAAGCGTGCGGAGCTGTCTGCATTAGCACAGCGGGCAGGCAAGAACCTGTGGATGTCTGAGATTGACGGTGCGAGCAGGGCAGGCACGAATGCCGGCGAGATGGCGGCAGGCCTGGGATTTGCCCAGAGGATCATCACGGATATCAATGGGCTTAAGAGTTCCGCCTGGATTATGTGGAACGCTGTGGATCTCAACGTAGATGCGAAAAACGAGTTCGACGCGGATTCCATTGAAGAATTGAAGACAATGAAAAATGACAGCGGCGAGATTATGTACGATCCGGAGAACAAGGGCTGGTGGGGAATCGCTATCGGCGACCACAACAACAAAGAACTTGTGCTGACCAGGAAATATTACGCATATGGGCAGTTCTCCAAGTACATCCGCCCAGGCTATACCATCATGGGTACCAGCGATACGGAAAATACATTGGTGGCTTATGATAAGCAAGGAAATAAAGCTGTCATCGTGGCAGTCAATACGGCAGGCGAAGATAAGACATGGAAGTTTGACTTAAGCAGATTTGAGACCATGGGAAGCAAGATTACCGCACACCGTACCAGCGGCGCGTCAACAGGCGGAGAGAACTGGGCAGATGTTTCCGCAGGTGTGAATGCTGCGGCAAACACAGCGGACAGAAGTTTTACCGCTACGTTAAAAGCAAATTCCATCACTACGTTTGAAGTGGAAGGCGTGACGTTCGATAAGGAAAAAGATGAGCAGCATGTCAAGAGGGAAGAGCTTCTGAAGAAAATGCAGACCGAAGTCATGAGTTCCCTGGATCTGAGCGGCCTAGACCTTGAGAAACAGAACATCCAGCTTACGGAGAGCATGATATCCGGAAGCGCGCCATGGAACAATGGCACGACGGACGTTCCGAAAAATGTTATTGACGGCGATTTCAGCACATTCTTTGACGGCGTTTCCAACGGCTATGTGCAGATTGACCTGGGCAGCGCAAAGGCGATTGCGGCTTATGGCTATGCGCCGAGAAGCGGATATACAGACAGATGCGTGGGCGCGTCCCTCTACGGTTCCAATGACGGAGTTGCCTGGAATCTGCTGCATACCATCACGCAGACGCCTGAGGCGGAGAAGCTCAGCTATGCTTACATGAACGAGTTTGCATCCGCAGAGGTCATGGGCAAGGAATACCGTTATTACAAGTATGCGGTCGGCGCGTCAGGAAACTGTAATATCTCAGAGCTGAGGCTCTATGAGAAGCCGGCGGACCTTACTGTCCCGGCGTTACCGGATACCCTGGAGAAGTGGGTCACCTATTGTGAAGGCAAGGTAACTGCTACGGATACATATTCTAAGGTGACGAAAGATGCATACGACAAGGCGCTGGCGGCAGCCAAAGCGTTAAGTACTTCCACAGACGCGGCGGCCAGGGAAGACGCGCAGTATGCGTTATTCGACGCTTACCTCAAATTACGGAAAGTTTATACTTACAGCACGTTCTCAGGCGTGAATGGCGATGCAATCTATGACAACAACGGAGAGCTTATACAGGCGCATGGCGGACAGGTGCAGAAGATTACTTATGATTACGATTATAATGGGAATGGGCAGATTGATGCTGACGAGCATGAGTTCTGGTATTGGATTGGCGAGGATAAGACCAACGATTACCGCCCATGCCCAGGCGTACATGTATATATTTCCAAGGATATGTATAACTGGAAAGACATGGGATGCGTCCTGCGGACCGTGGACAGCTGGAAGACATTTACTACTGACAAATATTTCACAGATCTCTATGGGGATCTGACAGAAGAACAGCAGAGGGCAGTTTACGCCGATATCTGGACAGATAACGGTGCGACGGATTCCGGATGCGTCATTGAGCGTCCGAAGATGATTTACAATGACAAGACAAAACAATATGTCATCTGGTTCCATGCAGATGGCCAGACGCCAGACAGCACGGGCGGCAACTATGCCAAGGCAAAGGCTGGCGTGGCAGTATCAAAAAGCCCATTCGGGCCGTTCAAGATGCAGGGATCCTATCTGCTCAATTATGTAGACGGACTGACCCAGGGATTTGCGGATGGCCATGGAAACGTGCGTGACATGAACTTGTTTAAGGATGATGACGGAACCGGTTATGTCATTTATTCCTCAGACGGAAATGCCAATATGTATATCGCAAAATTGAATAATTCTTATACCAACATTGCCAAAGCCAATGATAAAGGCGCAGTGCAGGGCATAGATTTCTCCGTCAACTTTGTAGGGGAATCCAGGGAAGCGCCGGCAATGTTTAAGTACAAGGGCAAATACTACATGATTACGTCAGGCTGTACCGGATGGTCGCCGAACCAGGCGAAATACGCAGTCGCAGACGAGCCGTTAGGCCCCTGGACAATGGTAGGCGATCCTTGTACGGACGAAGACGCCAACACGACATACTTTACCCAGAGTACTTGTGTCATCCCGGTGGATGCGGCGAGCGGCAAATTCATCTATATGGGTGACCGCTGGTATAACCCGGAGGTGACAAAGGGGCCTGGAGCAGGAGGCAGCCTGCGCAATTCCAGGTATGTATGGCTTCCGATTGAGTTCACGACTGACGGCGAGATCATGATCAGGCGTTACAATGACTGGAACCTGAATGTGTTTGCCGGTATCGAAGCTTATGAATTAATGACGAAATTGCCGGCAACAGCCAAAACAATCGACGAGCTGAAGAACTTGCCGAAGGAAGTCAGCATTAAGCTTGCTTCTGAGGAGGCAGCACAAACAGCCAGCGTTACCTGGGATTTGGAAACTTTGCCGGCAGAAAAGACACTGGGCGAAGTAACTGTTACAGGAACCATGAAATACACCAAGGACGGGCAGCAATACTCACGTCCGATTACCCATAAGATTACGCTTTTGAATGATAAGCTTATCTATTTCTTTGACTGTGCGGCAGAGGTTTCCGCATATGTGGATACATTGAAAGGTGATTCTGCAATCGCATTGCGCAACGAACAGGCCGACCAGGAATATACCGTAGAGAACCGTGCCGGATATACCGGGAATAACGGCGGCGAAGGCATCGGCGGCAGCGATACGGAGTATGATTTCGGCGTGAAGATTGAAGGCGACGATATGTGGTCGCAGGGTTACTGGGCTACCAAGGGCAAGAGCATTGACTATGCGTTTATCCTGGAAGCGGGGACTTACACGGTAGCTACCGGATACCATGAATGGTGGAGCGGCGACAGGAAGACGAAGATTACTGTCAGCGCAAACGGAGAGACGCTTGCCTCATCTGAGGAATTTGCAGTGGCAGGAAGCAAGAGCTTGCAGGAAAATGTCGACTTTACCCTGGCTGAGAATGCGAAAGTCACAGTCAGCATTACCGGAAACGGCGCAGATCCTATCCTCAGCTGGATTGGCCTGATTCAGAACACGAAGACAGGCGAGTTTGCCGCTGTTGACACGAAGGAACTGGAAGAACTTATCGGCAATGCAGAGAAGGTCGAAAAGGGAAGCTACACGGATGCAAGCTGGACGAAATTCCAGGAGGCATTGAAGAAGGCGAAAGAGACGCAGAAATATGTGCTTTCTACAGCAGATGATATTGCAGCAGTGAATGCGGAGCTTGCAGACGCAATGGCTGCGCTGCAGACGCCTAAGGAATATCTGCAGTCAACAATCGACCAGATTGCCATTTCTGATACAAACGAGGGCAATTACGAAAAAGATGCCATGTGGGAATATTACGAACAGGTTCTCGCATCGGCCAAAGAGCTTCTGAATAAGGAAGGGCTGACGGAAGCAGAGGCAGAGGAAGCGTTGAAAGATCTGCGCGACACTATCGACCTTCTGACTCCGGTGCCGGAGAAACCAGAACAGCCAGTTAAGAAAGACCAGGTAATCAGCGTCAATACCAAAGTCACAAAGGTATGGGGCAGCAAGGCGTTCAGCCTGGGCGCAAAGGTCAAGACCGGCGACGGCAAATTATCCTACGCTACCTCTGATAAGAAAGTGGCAGTTTATGATACAAAGAGCAAGAAGATTGTCCTTAAGGGAACGGGAGTCTGCACGATTACGGTAACGGCGTCAGAGACTACAAATTATAAGAAGAAATCCGTGAAAGTCACGTTGACGGTAAACCCGAAGAAAGCGACAGTAAAGACGCTGAAACCGGGCAAGAAGAACCTGAAAGTAACTTGGGCGAAGGATGCGAAGGCAACCGGATATGAAGTGCAGTGCTGCTTAAAGAAGAATTTCAAGTCCGGCGTCAAGAAAGTAACGATTAAGAAAGCAAACATAGTTTCCAAAACCTTCAAGAGCCTTAAGAAAGGCAGGGTATACAATGTGCGTGTGCGCGCATACAAGACCGTGAAGGTAAACGGCAAGTCAAAGAAGCTTACCGGGGCATGGAGCGCAGTGAAAACAAGCAAAAAGATTAAATAAGATGGGATAATGGAGGAAGATATGGGTAAGAAAAAATGGAAATCCGGTATCTCCCTGTTCCTGGCAGCAGCGCTTGCCATGACCAGTTTTGGCATGGCAAGCCCGCTGACGGCGGATGCGGCAAAGGACAGTGCGAAGACATCTTCTGAAGAGGGGATAGCCCTCACGTCAGGCGATGATGCCGTATCGGGAGATAACGGCACGTATTATATTGATGCGGTAAACGGAAATGACAGCAATGATGGAAAATCCGAGGCAAAGGCATGGAAATCATTCAAAAACATCCCGGGCCTTAAGCTTGGCGCAGACGGCAAGGTGCTTCTGAAAGCAGGATGTACCTGGAATGACCAGAAGCTGATGCTGAAAGATGCAAAAGGCACGGCAGAGAAGCCGGTTATCCTGGGCAAGTACGGAGAGGGCGCGAACCCGGTAATCAATGGCAACGGCAGCAAATGGCTTGACAGCACAAACCGCAAGGTACTCAAGAAAGAGGACGTTGCCGCAGTGCATATCCAGAACTCTGAGTATATCACAGTTGAGAACTTGGAAGTGACAAACTGGGAAAGCGACAGGGTAGATTTGGAAGGGAAAGTGGGGAAGACCAATTCCAACGCCGACAGCCCGGGAAGGAAAATCCTGTTTGACCAGAGCAAGTACATGCTGACGGGTATTTTGGTAGAGAACCGTGATGCCGGCGAGCTGAAAGGCGTCACCATCCAGAATAACTATGTCCATGACGTCAACGGCTATATGTCACAGAACGGCACGGAAGGAAACAAGAAAGGATCCGGCGGAATCATGGTTCTTGTGACCGGCGGAAAGACGGAATCCTATTTCTCAGATTTGGAAATCCTTGGCAACCAGGTCAACAAGGTCTGCCATGAGGCTATCTACATGGAGAGCTGCTGGGCAGCCCGCACGTTGGTAGGCGGCGCGAACAGCCAGCAGGCAGGAAGCAAACCGTGGGTCGGATGGCCGAATGTGCATGTGAAGGATAATTACGTGCATGACGTTGCCGGGGACGGAATCGTATTGATTAATGCGGACGGCGGCGTCGCAGAGAATAACCTGGTAGTGAAAGCTGCCAGCGAAGATTGGTTTTATAGCAGGAACCCGGCGCATGCGGCAATCTGGGCATGGGACTGCAACAACGCTACATTCCAGAACAATGAGGCTGCTTATACAGAGAGTACGCAGGACGGCATGGCTTTCGACTCTGATTACGGCAACCAGAACATTTTGTTCCAGTATAACTACAGCCATGATAACAAGGGCGGTTTCTGGATGGCATGTCCTGGCCCTTACTACTCCATCAACTCCGTTGTCCGTTACAATGTCAGCGTCAACGACGGGAGATATGACGGAGCCAGAGTCCTCAAGGTCGGGGAGTCCGGGAGCATCGGGCATCAGGTTTACAACAACACGATTTATTGGGATACACAATATAAGGATATCCAGGCGGTAGAACAGGCTAGCTGGATATCAGGCAATGCTGTCGCAAAGACCAGCGGGACGGATATCTATAACAACATCATCTATGGAGACAGCGCGGCTTTCGCCGATCATGATGGCGTGCGCTACCACAGCAACTGCGTCTGGGGCGGAGCTGAGAAGGCATATCCCTGGAGGGAAGACCTTAGCGGAATGGCAGCAGACCCAGGGCTCAGCGATCTGACTGCGGCAGGACGTTCTGACGGTACGTTTGCTAACGGCAAAGTAACGGTCGGAAAGACCACAGGCCTGGAACTGACACAGTCTTCTCCGTGCATTGACGCAGGGGAGAACCATATGGCAGCACCGAATGAGTCATTTGAAGCAGTAGAAGATGAAAAGCTGCCGGATGACAAGACCCAGATTACGCTGGAAAATAAAGATTACAAGGGAAATGCTGTTCCCTATGGCGCTGGGAAAACAGACATTGGCGCCTTTGAGTTCCAGGGGACATACTCGGGAACTTATGTGGCAGATGAGAACGACAAGGCATGGCTGCAGGAAATGGTTACGATGGCAGAGGGCCTTGATAAGACGCAATTTGAAGACGTAAGCGTGCAGGAGCTGCAGAAAGCTGTTGATAGCTCCAAAGGCGCATTAGAGAGCAAGCCGGTACAGGTAAAGGCGATGGCATACCGCATGGAGCAGGTGCTGATGAACATGGCGAAAAAAGGCGAAGGCGGTTCAGGTTCAGAGAAAGATAATCTGCTCTCAGCAGAGCAGGCAGGATTTGAAGAAGGAACCGGCGGCTGGGGCCATTGGCCGGATGCCGTATCCGTGACAAATTCCACGGAGCAGAAGCGGACCGGCAGCAAGAGCCTGAAAATTGAATATGCGAACGCAGCCAGCGATACGGCATTTTCCGAGCTTGGGGGAGTTGCGGTAGAGCCGAATACGGATTATGTATTTGAGGCATGGTTCTATTGCAGCAATGCGAGCGACGTGTCGAATTTAGGAATGGGAGCGAAACATCACAACAGCGTTACTGGGGGAGACGACCTTGAATTAGGCAGCGCTGCCCTGACAGACAAGGAGCCGGATGCGGCACATCCAGGATGGTATAAAGGCACGTTTGCATTTACCACGAAAGGCTATAATAAGGTCAGCTTGATATTCAGCAGCAAGATTGCCACAGTTTATGTGGATGACGCCGTACTCTATCCGGCGCAGAAGACTGTTTCCAAGCTGAACCGGGAGGCGCTGGAAAAAGCCCTTGCGCTTGTGCCGGAATATGTACAGGAAGCGTATCCGGCCGCATTGTGGGAGGCTTACCAGACAGCGTATGCTTCTGCAAAACGTATGCGTGTGAATGCTACAGCAGTGCAGGCGGACATTGACGATGCAGCGCAGGCGCTCAATACGGCATACACGAGCCTGGAAAAGAAGGCTGAGAAGACAGGACTGCTCCGCGCTTATTATACAACTCATGCCGCTAAGGAGAAAGGCGATTACACAGATGAAAGCTGGGCGGAATTTGAGACGGCGCTCGCAGCGGCAAAAGAGGTTCTGGATCTGGGAGACCAGGCGACCCAGTCAGCTGCAGACAAAGCTCTGGCTGATTTGAAGGAAGCAGTAAATGGGCTGGAGAAGAAACCGCCAGTCGTTAAAGAAGACCAGACTGTCAGCGTGAAGAAGAGCTTTGCCAAGACATTCGGCGACAAGGCATTCAGCCTCAATGCAAAAGTCACCATCGGAGATGGGACGCTTACTTACAAGAGTTCTGACGAGAAGGTGGCGAAGTATGACAAGAAGAGCAAGAAAGTAGTGATTGCAGGAACCGGAAGCTGTATTATCACCGTTACTGCATCAGAGACAGATAGTTATAAGAAGAAAGCAGTCAAGGTCACTGTGACCGTGAAGCCGAAGAAGGTGACGGGAGTCAAGACAACGCCAGGCAAGAAGAGCCTGAAGGTTACCTGGAAGAAAGATGCAAAGGCTACCGGGTATGAGGTGCAGTGCTGCTTAAAGAAGAACTTCAAATCCGGTGTCAAGAAGGTAGAGGTAAAGAAGGCAGCTACGACCAATGCGAAGTTTGCAAAGCTTGCAAAAGGCAGTAGATATTATGTACGCGTCCGTGCATACAAGACGGCGAAAGTGAATGGCAAGACAACGAAGCTCACCGGCGCATGGAGCAGTAATTCTTATAGCAAAAAGATAAAATAATTCCGCCATGCTGCTAAAGGAGCAGCAGTAGGCAGGGAGCCGGAAAGGAATGAAAGAGCCAGTATGCGAAACAGGTATGCAAGGAACATCCTGTGCATGATGGCAGCCTTTTGTGCCGCAGCAATGATAGGCTGCGGCACAAAGACTGTAAAGGACAGTGATGTCGTCATGGAGATTGCCGGGCAGGCCGTCGTGAAAGCAGAATACCAGATGATTCTCGCCGGCTATCAGGCCGAAATCAAGCGGCAGTATGATACGGACACCGCCAACCGTGAGGACTTTTGGACGAACGGGCAGCAAGGGGAACGGCCGCTGGATCGGATCATGCAGCTTGCCAGGCAAGACCTTACCCATAGGAAAGCTGTGGCGCAGCTTGCAGAAGAGAATGGGATTGGGATTAAGACAGACTATATGTCCGTCTCTGCACAGACAGAGACGGAGAATGAGAGCCGCGGGGAGGCAGGGGCTGATGGGGAGGACGTCTATGGGCTGACCTCTTTCAGCATCCGGCAGTATTACGATTATGCCTGCACCCAGGCAGAATATGAGCTGATTGAGAGCCTTAAGGGCGGTCAGGAAGTGCCTGAGGAGGAGCTTGCGCAGATTTACCAGGAACATAAGGCAGACTATACGAGCGATGTTAGCGTTAAGATGCTGGTTGCGGAACTGTCAGCCGAGTCCGGCGTGGAGCTGGCAGAACAGGCAGCGGAGAATATGAAGCAGGAGACGGATCTGCAAAAGCTTGCGAAACGGTATCCGGATATCGGCTTTTATGAGATTGAGATGTCGTCCCTGAATATGCAGGAGGGAAAGAGCGGCGCATATATGCAGCGGTGGCTCACTGCCTCCGCCATGCAGCCGGGAGAGGTATGCAAGCCGTTTGCCATAGGGGAAAACCTGATGGCGATGCGCTGCCTTGCGCGGTCGGAACATGAGGTGCAGCCCTTTGAGGAAGTGAAAGGGCTGCTGAAAGATGACGTCCAAAGCAGCCGTGCTTATGAAGAGATTGAAGCCCGGGAAGAGGAAGCGCGGGCAGAGCCGGCTGTTTCCCAGAAGGAGCTGGAGCAGATAGCCCTGGAAGCCCTGGAAGTCCCGGAAGATTAATTTATTCCCGCGAGCAATGCGCCAGGCAGCCGTGCTTGCAAAGATATTCGGCGAATGCCGCGAGGGGGGATTTACTTCTTAAATCCTGCCCTCTTGCGCAAGGTCGGATCCAGGATGCGCTTGCGGATACGCAGGCTCTCCGGCGTCACTTCCAACAGCTCGTCTGCCTCAATGAATTCCAAGGCCTGCTCAAGGCTTAAGATTTTGGGCGGCGTTAAGGTAAGCGCCTCATCAGCGCTCGAGGAACGGGTGTTGGTGAGGTGTTTTTTCTTGCAGACGTTAATCTCAATGTCTTCTGGCTTTGCGCTCTGGCCAATCACCATCCCGGCATATACCTTTTCTCCTGGGCCGATGAACAGGCTGCCGCGGTCCTGGGCGCCGAACAGGCCGTAGGTCACGGATTCGCCGGATTCAAAGGCGATGAGAGAGCCTTGCTTGCGGTAAGCGATGTCGCCCCGGTAAGGCTCGTAGTTGTTGAAAATGGTATTGATGATGCCGTTGCCCTTGGTGTCCGTCATGAACTCATTCCGGTAGCCAATCAGTCCCCGGGAAGGGATGTTGAACTCAAGCCGCGTATAGCCGCCGCTGATGGGACCCATGTTCCGCAGCTCGCCTTTGCGCTGGCTTAATTTCTCAATGACAGAGCCGGTGAATTCATCCGGCACATCCACATAGGCAAGCTCCATAGGCTCTAAGCGTTTGCCGTCCTCATCTTTATGGAATAAGACTTCGGCCTTGCTGACGGCGAACTCATAACCTTCGCGGCGCATATTCTCAATCAGTACAGAGAGGTGCAGCTCCCCCCTTCCGGACACTTTCAGGCAGTCCGGGCTGTCCGTCTCTTCCACACGCAGGGATACGTCCGTGTTCAGCTCGCGGAACAGGCGGTCGCGGATATGGCGTGAGGTAACGAATTTCCCTTCCTGGCCAGCCAGGGGGCTGTCATTGACAATGAAGTTCATGGAAATTGTCGGTTCGGAAATTTTCTGGAAATCAATAGCGGCCGGGTTCTCTGGGGAGCAGATGGTGTCGCCGATATGGATGTCCGCAATGCCGGAGATGGCGACGATGGATCCAATTTTTGCCTCGGCGACATCCACCTTGTTCAGGCCGTCAAATTCATACAATTTGCTGATGCGTACCTTCTGCAGTTTATCTGGTTCATGGTGGTTTACCACCACAGCATCCTGGTTGATTTTCAGGCAGCCGTTGTCTACCTTGCCGACGCCGATGCGGCCGACATACTCATTGTAGTCGATGGTGCTGATCAGTACCTGGGTGCTGGCGTCAGGGTCTCCCCCCGGCGCGGGGATGTATTCTAAGATAGTCTCAAAGAGCGCCGTCATGTCTTTCTTTTCGTCGTTTAAGTCTTTGACCGCGTATCCGTCCCTTGCCGAAGCATAGAGGAAGGGGCAGTCAAGCTGCTCGTCCGAAGCATCCAGATCCATGAATAATTCCAATACTTCGTCAATCACGTCGTCCGGGCGTGCTTCTGGGCGGTCAATCTTGTTGATGCAGACAATGACCGGGAGATTCAGGGCAAGCGCTTTCATCAGCACGAATTTTGTCTGGGGCATCGCGCCCTCGAATGCGTCCACTACCAGGACGACGCCGTTTACCATTTTGAGGACGCGCTCAACCTCCCCGCCGAAATCCGCATGGCCCGGGGTATCAATGATGTTTATTTTTGTGTCTTTATAAAAAACAGCGGTATTTTTGGAGAGGATGGTGATCCCGCGCTCCCTCTCGATATCGTTGGAATCCATCACGCGCTCTTGTACCTCCTGATTGGCACGGAACACGCCGCTCTGCTTCAACAGCTCGTCCACCAGGGTGGTCTTGCCGTGGTCTACATGGGCGATGATGGCGATGTTGCGTATATCTTCACGTTTCATTTTCATAAAATTATCCCTCTTTCTAGATGTAGGTAAGTCTTGATAGTTATTGTTTTGCGAATATAGTAATGATCCCATATTAGCTGTAGTCATACGGCCCATGGTATTTATAGTCCGAGGAGTCCTGGCGTTGGCCGTAGTTCTCTTCCCGCAAATCGGGATGTCCATTACCTGGCTGGTAAATGAATTCGTCCAGTTCCCCGTTGTCAAAATAAATAATCTCTTCGATTTTTTCTTCGTCCCGTACCGGGAGGAACAGCGTCAGCATAGTCCGGCGGTTTCCGCATTTAGGGCAGCGATAGAGATGGATGCCGCAAGCGTATATGCCGGCAGGGATTTCCGCTTTTTTTGCTACCGGAACCAGATGCTTTTTGTAATAGGCAGGATTCTTTTCTGAACGGTAGTGGCCGACTGTCAGGTCAGGCAGGGCGTACAGCTGCTTGTGCATGACGTCCATCTCGCTTTGGCAGAGGTTGCACCAATCTTCATGAAAAATAGAGCGCATTTTCCGTAAAATTCCCATATCAGACAGACCTCTCTTTCGCTTCTTTCAGCACTTCCACCATCATGTCAGCCTTGGAAATGCCGGTAAGGATATAGTCGCTGTCCATAAGCCAGCGTTTGTTCGATGTGAATGTATTGACCCTGATGCGGACATTGTCGACCGTGAATAGGAAGCTGACACGGCTGCTGCCCGTCAGGAAGCCTACGCCGGATTTCCCATCGTCCGTGCGGATATTGGCAATCCGGCTGGCAGGGAGGATATAATTTTGGAACGGGTTCCAGAAAAATAGCAGGGCAATTTTCCCCTGCCCGATATCCACGATGACTGTGCCGACGTCACTGTCAAACGTATGGTTGGGGCGGAAGCCGCTCTGTTCAAATTCCCGCATCAGTTTCGTCCGTTTCCTCCTGAAAATCAGTTTGCCGCCGTAAATCCACCACAGGATGGAGAGGACGGGCGGAACCAGAAAGCAGATGACCGCTCCCATGCCGCCGTCGTGGAAAAACAGATAGCCTACAAGGTAGCAAAGGGCAGTTACGGCAGCAGGAACCAATATGTAGGATAATAGGTATGGCGCATTGATTTTTTTTACTTGTTCGCTGTTCATGGTTTATGTCTCCTTCTCTTTTGGTATCATGGTTTCAGTCCCATTCAGATGGCGGCTTCTTTTTGGCAAAAAAAGCAGGAAATATTCCCAGTTTGGACCCAAGAGCGTGGAACAGGGGAAAGAAAATGATGACGGTCAGCGCCTGAACCAGCATGACGGCAGATTCTGTATAGTCTTCCTGGCTGACCTTGCCACCGCCGCCCCTCATGTCAATATAAAAGTCCCTGCGGCTTAAAGGTTCCTTGTATTCAATCTGGCTGAGGAAACTCTCGCTGGAAGTCAGGTCTTCCATAACAATTCTGCCCACAGGGAGCGTGGCTTCCCCGGTATAATAATCTCCCTTGTTCTGGACGCTGTCCATGTTGATAGCGGCGGCCACCAGTTCGCCGGAAGGGAGGGTGAGGGCGTGTAAGTATTGGTTGCCGTAATACCCTGCGCCCCGGTTGCGGTATTCAATCCCAGGTGAGATTACCGTGAAAGTATCGTGCGTCTCCAGGTCTTTGACAGACTGGGCGCGGAAAACTTCCTCCCCGGCTTTGCCGCCGATTTCCCCGTCAGCGACCGTGTGTTCTTCCACATAATCTTCGTAATTGTTTGAACGGATATGTTCCGCAAGCTTGGCAGGGAGCAGGCTTACGCCTACGCTGAGCAGCAGGCAAAGCCAGATATCAAAGCGCAAACGATGGTAGCGCATGTCTTATCACCTCCGGGTCTATGATAGCATATTGTCCTGCCACAGTCTACCTTGGCAAGAGCAAAAACGGTATATTTCTTGTAATATAAAATCAGGTCTGCTATAATGAAAACAATAACCTACAATCTATGAACAAAACAGGCAGGAGGATTTACATGAGCGAAGATAACAATATGTTTGGAAATAATGGCCAGCAGCCGGAGGCGGGGCAGCGAGGCTATGGCCAGGATCAGGGGCAAAGCGCAGGTTACGAAAGCCAGGAGCGAGGATTTGGCGCAAGTTACGAGAGCCAAGGAGACAGCTCAAGTTACGGAAATCAGGATCAGGGGCAAGGCGCAAGTTACGGAAGCCGGGATCAAGGAAATAGTTCAGGTTACGGAAGCCAGGATCAGGGATACGGCCAGAATTATGGAAGCCAGGACCAGGGATATAATCAGAATTATGGGGGACAGAACCAGCAGACGCCGCTTTCCGGCTATGCGGAGCCGGTCTATCACCAATATAATCCGCAAGAGGAGAGCCAGGGGTTCGGCATCGCGTCCATGATTTGCGGAATCCTGTCATTGGTTACCTGTTGCTGCTGCATACCAAGCGCGCCTTTGGCAATCGTGTCGATAGTGCTTGGCATCCTGCAGCTAAACAAAGGGACGGCAAAAGGGATGGCGATTGCCGGCATCATCTGTTCCGCCGTCGGCCTGGTGCTGATGATTGTCTCTCTGGTATTCAGCATTCTGTTTGGAGATATCAATTATTCCAGCGATTTTTACAACGACTATTTTAATAATTATTATGACATGATAGAAGAGCTGGAAGATATTTAAGAAGTGAACGGGGCGAATCGTCCAGGCACGGATAAATGCATAAAAAGCCTTGAGAGGGCTGCGGCGTGAAAAAAAGACGCCGCAGCCCGAAATTTTTTTTGTCTGCGTGGACAAAACGGGGTCCTGAGGAGTTTTATCTATGTAAACGTTTACAAATACCTATCGGGGCCTGCCAGGGAGAAAGAAGCCCGGACGTCCCGGCAGAGGGAAGGAGTGAGGAACATGCGGCTTGAAAAGGCGGAAAGGATATATCAGGAATATTTTGCCGCGGTCTACAGCGTCTGCTTTCTTTATATGAAGAATCAGGCAGACGCCTGCGACATGGTTCAGGATACGTTTCTTAGGCTGCTGCAGAGGGATTTTAATTATGAGGATGAGGAAAAAACTAAGGCATGGCTGATTGTGACGGCGTCGAACTGCTGTAAGAGCCAGCTTCGGAAAAGCTGGCGTAAGAAACAGGTTGCCTACGATGCGTCTATCCATGACAGAGGCAGGGAGGAATCCGACAATCTGATACTGCGGATGGTGGAAGAGCTGGAGGAAAAATACCGCCTGCCGGTATATTTGTATTATTTTGAAGGCTACTGCAGCGCGGAGATTGCCGCCATGCTCCATATCAATGCCTCCACCGTCAGGAGCCGTCTGGCAAAGGCGCGCAAATTGCTGCGTCTGGAACTTGAGGCAGACCCAAATGCGGCAGGAAGGGAAAAAGAGCGGCAGGGAGGGCCTGTGCAAGGCCCGCAAAAAAAGATGAGAAAGGCGTGGTGAATATGAGGCAGGACTATCGGAAGATGCAGGAAGAAATTATGCCCGGCAGGGAAACGCAGGACTGGATGTGGGAAGAAATCGAAAAGAAAGCCGCCGAAGGAGGCGGGAAGGCAGCGTTCCTGCCGTACTTGAAAATTGCAGCCAGTATTGCAGTTGCCGCGCTTGTGTTTGCAGTTTTGCTTCCGCAGGCGAGCTGGGCGGAACGGACGTCAGGCTTCCAGAAGGAGTTTTTCCATACGGGGAGGAACGTGAAAGAGGGAATTACTGAGAATGTATATGAGGATAAAGGGGAGCATGTCAGGATGGAGATTACGGAAATGCTTTCCGACGGCGCCTGCGTATACTGCAATATTTGTTATGAGGCTCTGGACGCAGAGGGGGAGAGATGGCTTGCCAGGCATGATTTTGAGGCGGAAGGCATAGACTTCCCATATGTCGGCAGTGAGAGCGTCGACATCGGCAGATGGGCCTTGCGCGAACAAAAGGAGCTGGAGACAGAGAAGGCAAGGTATTTCGCGCTGTTTTTTGAGAACGACAGCGGAAGATTCAGCCTCAAAGACAGAGAGGTGAAAATCAGTTACCCAATGTGTAAGGGGCGGGCTGCCGGATGGGTGAAAATAAACGGGACGCTGGACGCTGTTACCTACCGGCTGTCAGGCGGCCAGTCTCCCAGCAAATATTATGAGCCGCAGTATCTTATGGTTTCAAGGCTGTCTTATGGGCTGTTCGGTAAGGATTGCGGCATGGTCGATACCGGGCCGAAGGAAGATGGGCATTATTTCAGCCAAGGATTCCTGGAAGAACAGATGGACGATATGGGCAGGGTTTATCCAGAGGGGCTTCCCTTGTCGTTTATTATGAAAGACGGGTCGAAGATAGGGGGATTTGCAGATGCGAACCTTATCAAGGCGAAAGGGTTGGCAGGAGCGGATCTTAAGATTTCCGCAGGGATATTTAACGCAGACAGCGATCTCTCCTGGAAAGTCATGCCGATAGATGCTCCCGGCGAGCTGGCAGGCATCGACATTGACGGCGTGCATTATGATTTGGAGAAAGTGGATATTTCGGAATAATAATACCGCAGCAGGGTATGAAAAAGCCTGCCCTCCCTTGACAAAAGGGAAGGGCAGGCTTTATAATTTGAACAATCGCACGAAAGGAGAATCGTAATGTATAACAAAGTCGAGACGAATTTAAACTTTGTGGAAAGAGAAAAGCAGACGGAGCAGTTCTGGAAAGACCATGACATTTTCAAGAAGAGCATGGACAGCCGCAAGGAAGGCGAGACCTATACGTTTTATGACGGGCCGCCCACAGCCAACGGCAAGCCGCACATCGGCCATGTGCTGACGCGCGTCATCAAGGACATGATACCCAGGTATCAGACCATGAAAGGCAAGATGGTTCCCCGCAAAGCGGGCTGGGATACCCATGGCCTGCCGGTAGAGCTGGAAGTGGAGAAACTTCTTGGCCTGGACGGCAAAGAGCAGATAGAGGAATATGGCTTAGAGCCATTTATTGATAAATGTAAAGAGAGCGTTTGGAAATATAAGGGCATGTGGGAGGATTTCTCCGGCACGGTCGGCTTCTGGGCAGACATGGACAACCCATATGTCACCTACCACAATGACTTCATTGAATCCGAGTGGTGGGCGTTAAAGGAAATATGGGATAAGAAATTGCTCTATAAGGGATTTAAAATCGTACCCTACTGCCCGCGCTGCGGGACGCCGCTCTCCGCGCAGGAGGTGGCGCAGGGATATAAGACGGTAAAGGAGCGTTCTGCAATCGTCCGTTTCAAGGCAGTCGGGGAAGACGCTTACTTCCTTGCCTGGACGACGACGCCCTGGACGCTGCCGTCAAACCTCGCGCTCTGTATGCATCCGCAAGAGACTTACTGCAAGGTAAAGGCAATCGACGGTTATACCTATTATATGGCGGAGGCGCTGCTGGATAAAGTGCTGTCCTCTCTGCTGGACAAGGAGCGGCAGGCGGCAGGGGAGAAAGCATATGAGGTCTTGGAGACTTACAAAGGAAAAGACCTGGAATATAGGGAATACGAGCCTTTGTTCGCATGTACCGGGGAAGCCGCTGCAAAGCAGAACAAGAAAGCGCATTTCGTTACCTGCAATACCTATGTCACGATGACAGACGGTACCGGGATTGTACACATCGCGCCGGCATTTGGTGAGGACGACTCCAAGGTGGGCAGAGATTATGACTTGCCTTTCGTGCAGTTTGTGAACGGCAAAGGCGAGCTGACGGAAGGCACGCCTTATGCGGGCGTCTTCTGCAAAAAGGCTGACCTTCTGATTCTGCAGGATCTGGAGGATCAGAAACTTCTGTTTGACGCCCCCAAATTCGAGCATGAGTATCCCCATTGCTGGAGGTGCGACACGCCGCTCATCTATTATGCAAGGGAATCCTGGTTCATTAAGATGACGGAGGTCAAGGAAGATTTAATCCGCAATAATAACACGATTAACTGGATTCCGGAGAGCATCGGCAAGGGGCGTTTCGGCGACTGGCTGGAAAATGTGCAGGACTGGGGGATTTCTCGGAACCGTTATTGGGGGACGCCGCTGAATATCTGGGAGTGCGGATGCGGGCATATGCATTCTGTCGGCAGCATTGCAGAGCTGAAAGAATTGTCTGAGAATTGCCCGGAAGAGATAGAGCTGCACCGCCCTTATATTGATGCAGTGACAATCAAGTGTCCGAAGTGCGGCAAAGAAATGCACCGTGTGCCAGAGGTCATTGATTGTTGGTTTGACTCCGGGGCAATGCCATTTGCGCAGCACCATTATCCGTTTGAGAATAAAGAAATCTTTGAGCAGCAGTTCCCGGCACAGTTCATCTCGGAAGCAGTCGACCAGACGCGTGGGTGGTTCTATTCTTTATTGGCAGAATCCACGCTGCTGTTTAACAGAGCGCCTTATGAAAATGTCATTGTCCTTGGGCATGTGCAGGATGAGAATGGGCAGAAAATGAGCAAGTCCAAAGGAAATGCCGTAGACCCCTTCGAGGCTTTGGAGACTTACGGCGCAGACGCCATCCGCTGGTATTTCTACGTCAACTCCGCGCCCTGGCTGCCGAATCGCTTCCATGGGAAGGCTGTGCAGGAAGGGCAGCGCAAATTTATGGGGACGCTGTGGAACACATATGCATTTTTCATCTTATATGCGAATATCGATGAATTTGATGCCACAAACTATAAATTAGAATATGATAAATTATCGGTGATGGATAAATGGCTTCTCTCCAAGCTCAATACGCTGGTGGCAGAAGTAGACAATGACCTGGGCAGCTACCGAATTCCTGAGGCTGCAAGGGCATTGCAGGAATTTGTGGAGGACATGAGCAACTGGTATGTCAGGAGGAGCCGGGAGCGTTTTTGGGCAAAGGGCATGGAGCAGGATAAAGTGAACGCGTATATGACCTTGTATACGGCATTGGTGACTGTCAGCAAGGCAGCGGCGCCTATGATTCCCTTCATGACAGAAGACATTTACCGGAACCTGGTATGCAGCATTGACAAATCTGCGCCTGAGAGCGTACATCTGTGTGATTTCCCTGTGGCGGATGTGTCCATGGTGGACAAGGAACTTGAGCAGAACATGGATGCCGTGCTTAAGATTGTGGTAATGGGCCGCGCCTGCCGCAACAGCGCGAACATCAAGAACCGCCAGCCAATCGGCAGGATGTTTGTAAAGGCTCCATACGGCTTACCAGAGTTTTTCCGGGAAATCATTGCCGACGAGCTGAACGTGAAGACGGTGGAGTTCACGGAAGACGTCAGCAGTTTCACGGATTATACATTTAAGCCGCAGCTGCGCACGGTAGGACCGAAATATGGCAAATTCTTAAAGCAGATCCAGCAGGCGTTAAGCGAGCTTGACGGCAACAAAGCGTATGCGCAACTGAAAGAGAAGGGCAGTATTACCCTTGACAGCGTAAATGCAGACGTTGTATTATGTGAAGAGGATTTGCTGATTACCATGACCCAGCAGGAAGGTTATGTGACGGAGGGCGATAACGAGGTCACCGTGGTGCTTGACACGAACCTGACGCCGGAACTTATCGAGGAAGGTTTTGTGCGTGAGCTGATTAGCAAAATCCAGACTATGCGCAAGGAAGCTGGCTTTGAGGTGATGGATAAGATTTCTGTTTCTTACCGGGCGGAAGAAAAGATAGACGCAGTCTTTCGTAAGCATGGCGCGCAGATACAGTCTGAAGTGCTTGCCAAGGACATTGACAGCACGAAGATTAAAGGATACGAGAAGGAATGGAATATTAATGGAGAACATGTCGTACTCGGAGTGGAAAAAGTATAAGCAGCAGGCGGGCATGGCCGTAGAGGCAATGGATATCCCGCTTGTCAAAGATACATGCAGCAGAGAAAAAGGAGATGGCTATGAAAAGGATAATTGACAAGGAAAAGTTTATTCAGGAAATCAAGAACAATGTGAAGAATCTTTATCGCAAGACGTTGGAGGAGGCTTCCCAGCAGGAGGTCTACCAGGCGGTATCCAATGCGGTCAAGAATGTGATCATTGACCAGTGGCTTGCGACACAGAAGACTTTCGATAAGGAAGATCCCAAGATTCTTTATTATATGTCCATGGAGTTCCTCATGGGAAGGGCGTTGGGCAATAACCTGATTAATATGACCGCTTATACCGAAGTGAAGGAAGCGCTGGAAGAAATTGGCTTTGACTTGAATGTGATTGAGGATCAGGAGCCGGACCCGGCATTAGGAAACGGCGGTTTGGGACGGCTTGCAGCCTGCTTTATGGAATCCCTTTCAACCCTGGGATATCCTGCATATGGATGCGGGATCCGCTACCGTTATGGGCTGTTCCGCCAGAAAATTGAGGATGGCTTCCAGGTGGAAGTGCCGGATAACTGGTTAAAGGATGGCTATCCTTTCGAACTCCGCCGCCCCGAGCATACGTTTGAGGTTAAGTTCGGCGGCTATGTGCGTTCCGAGATGGGAGGGAACGGCAGGACGAAATTCATTCATGAGGGTTACCAGTCCGTGCGCGCCGTGCCGTATGATATGCCGGTGCTTGGCTATAACAACAATATGGTAAACGTGCTGATTGCCTGGGATGCAGAGCCGGAAGAATATTTTGAGCTGGACGCGTTTGACAAGGGTGATTACAAGAAAGCTGTTGAGCAGGAGAACCTGGCAAGGAACCTTGTGGAAGTGCTTTATCCCAACGACAACCATATCCAGGGCAAAGAGCTTCGCTTAAAACAGCAGTATTTCTTTGTATCCGCAAGCGTGCAGCGTGCGATTACGCGTTATAAGAAACACCATACGGATTTGCACAAGCTGCCGGAAAAGGTGGCTATCCAGCTGAATGACACGCATCCCACAGTAGCTGTCGCAGAGCTGATGCGCATCCTTCTGGACGAGGAGGGCATGGAATGGGATGAGGCATGGGAGATTACGACCCATACCTGTGCATACACGAACCATACCATCATGTCCGAGGCATTGGAAAAATGGCCGATTGAGATTTTTTCCAGGCTGCTGCCCAGGATTTACCAGATTGTGGAGGAAATTAACCGCCGCTTCATCCTTGATATTGAGAAGAAGTTCCCGGGAGACCGCAATAAAGTGCAGAAAATGGCGATTATCTATGACGGCCAGGTGAAGATGGCCCATCTTGCTATTGCAGCAGGCTGTTCTGTCAATGGCGTGGCGAGGCTGCATACCGAGATTTTGAAGAACCAGGAGTTGCATGATTTTTATACGATGTTCCCGGAAAAATTCAACAACAAGACCAACGGAATTACGCAGAGAAGGTTCCTTTATCACGGCAACCCGCTGCTGTCCGCGTGGATTAACAAATATATCGGCAACGACTGGGTAACCGATCTGCCGCACCTTAACAAGCTGGCCGTCTATGCGGATGACGAGAAGGCACAGCAGGAATTCATGAACATCAAATACCAGAATAAACTGCGCCTGGCAGAGTACATTCAGAAGCATAACGGCGTGAAGGTAGACCCGCGCTCCATTTTTGATGTGCAGGTGAAGCGTCTCCATGAGTATAAACGTCAGCTCCTCAATATTCTGCACGTGATGTACTTGTATAATAAGATTAAGGAACAACCGGACATGGATTTCTATCCCAGGACGTTTATCTTCGGCGCCAAGGCAGCAGCAGGCTACCGTATTGCTAAGCTGACGATTAAGCTGATTAACAGCGTTGCAGAAGTCATCAATAACGATGCCTCTATCGGCGGCAAGATTAAGGTAGTGTTTATTGAAGACTATAAAGTCTCTACGGCAGAGTGGATTTTCGCAGCGGCAGACGTGTCCGAGCAGATTTCCACAGCGAGCAAGGAGGCGTCCGGAACCGGAAACATGAAGTTCATGTTAAATGGAGCGGTAACGTTGGGGACTATGGATGGCGCCAACGTGGAAATCGTAGAAGAAGTGGGCCAGGAGAATGCGTTCATTTTCGGCATGAGTTCCGAGGAAGTCATCGAGCATGAGAAAAAGCGTGACTATGACCCGATGCAGATTTTTAACAATGACCAGGATGTCCGCCAGGTGCTGATGCAGCTGATCAATGGAATGTATTCCCGGAACGATTCAGAGCTGTTCCGCCCGTTGTACAATTCCCTGCTGAACACGAAAGAAACGCAGTTTGCAGACACCTACTTCATCCTCAAGGATTTCCGATCCTATGCGGAGGCCCAGGAAAGGGTTGGAAGAGCCTATAGGGATGAAAAAGGCTGGGCCAAGATGGCAATGCTCAACGTAGCGCATGCCGGTAAGTTTACGTCTGACCGCACGATTCAGGAGTATGTGGACGATATCTGGCATCTGGATAAGGTAAAAGTAGAAATGCCGGAGTCCAACTAATAGAGGAATATAATGAGGACTGCCGCAAATACTGTCGAAGAGCAAAGATTTGCCTGAGGCTGTTTTGCGGCAGTCCCTCTTTGATAGGAAAAGCGGAATGGATAAGATGAAAATAAGGAACTCCATGCTTTTGCTCCTGACCGCCACTATCTGGGGCGTGGCGTTCGTGGCGCAGAGCGTGGGCATGGAGTATGTTGGGCCGTTGACGTTTAACTGTGTACGTTCCCTGATTGGGGGCTTGGTGCTGATACCTTGCATTTGGTTTCTTGGCAGGATGGAGCGGCAGCGTGGAGAGAAAAAGAAAGAGTCCCAGGATGGAAAAAAAGAGAGGAAGGATTTGTTGGCCGGCGGCGTCCTCTGTGGGATTCTGCTGTGCGTGGCGAGCAATTTCCAGCAAATGGGGATTGTGTATACTTCCGTAGGGAAAGCGGGGTTTATTACGGCATGTTATATCATCATCGTGCCGGTGCTTGGTATTTTCCTGCGCCGCAGATGTGGCCTGAATGTGTGGCTGGGCGTACTGTTTGCCCTGACCGGGCTGTATTTCCTGTGTGTGAAGGGAGCTGCATCTGACATGGAGGTGGAACGTCTTGTCTCCTGGCTTCCGATTGGCAAGGGGGAAGTCCTGCTAATGATATGCGCGCTGCTGTTTTCCCTGCATATTTTAGTCATTGATTATTTCACTGTTAGGGCGGATGGCGTAAAGATGTCCTGCATCCAGTTTTTCGTGTGCGGCATTTTGTCGGGCCTGGGCATGCTGCTTGCGGAGGAGCCGCAGGTTGCGGAGATTTTAAGGGCTTGGCAGCCGATATTGTATGCCGGGGTCATGTCATGCGGCGTCGCTTATACGCTGCAGATAGTGGGACAGAAAGGCATGAACCCTACGGTTGCCTCCCTGATACTCAGCCTGGAATCTGTGATTTCCGTGCTGGCAGGGATGGTGTTGCTGTCGCAGAAGCTGACCCGTTGGGAAATTTTGGGCTGCGTGCTGATGTTTGTGGCGATTATCCTCGCGCAGCTTCCCGGGAATAAAAAGGCCAGGAGTGAAAAAGCCAGAAGGGAGTAAGGCAGTGCATATGGAGAATAAGAAAAAAGCAAAGAAAAGGAAGCTGTTTCCTGGCAGGGTTTTCCTGTCTATGTTCTGTGCGGCGGCCTGCCTGCTGGCAGGGTGCCAGAACAACCAGGAAGCGGTTGAGAACCAGCTGGCATTCCGCCAGGTGGGCATCAATAAGATGAATGAGGGCAAATTTGACGAGGCGGCAGAAGCCTTTCAGAAGGCTCTTGACCAGTCCCAGGCGGTGATTGGGGAGTTGGAGCTGGATATCTGTTATTATAAGGCGACTGCCCAGTACAACGGCGGAGACACCAAAGGAGCCATTACGACCTGTGATGCGCTGATTGATTACGACGACAAGGACGCCAAGGCGTATTTTATCCGGGGCTGCATCAACCTCAAAGAGGGGGACAGCGAAAATGCACGCAAGGATTATGCAAGCGCGCTGGAGTTAAGCGGCAACAATTATGCGCTCTACCTTTCTGTCTATGAGAACTTGTCGGGTGCAGGGTTTGAAGAAGAGGCGGAGGAGCTTGTGACCAAGGCGTTGGATCTGGAAGGTGAGTCTGCTGAGGATTACCGGGAACGCGGGCATATCTACCTGATCAGGGAAGAATACGATAAGGCAAGGAAAGAACTGGATCAGGCAATCAAGATGGGAGATACCAAGGCACTGCTGTATCTGGCGCAGGTATATGATGCGCAGGGCGACAGCAAGAAGGCAACATCTCTATATGAGAGTTATATAAAAAAGAACGATGCCGACGCAGACACGATGATTGCTTTAGGTGAAGTGCAGATGGAAGCCGGTAAATACCAAAGCGCGCTGGAGCTGTTCCAGCAGGCGCTGGAGGCGGGAAGCCCGGAAAATGAAAAGAACCTCAGGCGCAATGAAATCATCTGCTATGAGAACATCCATGATTTTGCCAAGGCAAAAGAGAAGATTGCATCTTATGTCAAAGACTACCCGGAAGACGAGGAAGCACAAAGGGAGCAGCAGTTTTTGCAGACAAGGTAGCATTTTGTTTTCTGCGGGCAATGGGGCAAACAGCCTGTTTACCTATATATTTGACTAGTGTACTGTCTTGTTGATATTCAGCCAAACCTCCTTGTCCAGGTTTCCATCGGACTGCGTTACCTTCACTCAACGATGCCACCGCATCGCCTCGTTCAGGCGCCTTGCCGATGAAACCCTGTTCAGCGGAGTTTTAACAGATATCAACGAGCATTACACTATAGAAAAATTAACGGAAGGAAATGAGGATTATGGGACAGAAAAGGAAGAAGAGTTTCAGGATTGGGAGGATGGCGGCCGCCTGTTTGCTGCTGCTGTCTTTGTTGTGTAATTCCCTGGAAGTCGGCATACAAGCAGCAGGAGTTTCGGCGGAAACATCCATAAACAGACACGGGACAGGGATGCAAGCCGCTGAGAACATTCTGGTAAGCCCGGGAGAAGGAGAGGAGCCTGCGAAAGACGGGCTGCTTTTCTGGGAAGGGCATTATCTGCTCTATGTAGATGGCACGCAAGTGACAGAAGAAGGCTGGAAAGAGATCACAGTCAGCACAGGCTTCGATACAGAAGCTTATTATGTGGACAGCAGGGGGTATGTGACGTTAAAAATCGTAAGCGAAGCGGGGGAGTGGAGCTGCAGCCAATACAATGAAGAAGCCGGAGTCTGGGACGCCCAGACAGATATCTGGCAGTGCGTAGGACAGAAAGAGTATTATTTTGGCAAGAGCGGCAGATGCGAGAGGATTTATGATAAAGGCACGCAGACATGCCAGCAGTATGTCAGCGGCAAAATGCAGGCTGTCAGGAAGGACATCTGTAAGCTGAGAGATGGGAAGTTCTATTATTTTGATGAGAAAGGTGTCCGGGTAAGCAAAGAGGGCTGGAAGAAAGCGTCTGGCACGAGGTTCATCAAGGTGAAGGCATCCGGCTGCGTGACGGCGAAAATGGAGAATCTCACGGGGCGTTTCAGATTTTATAAATATAATTATAAGGCGGGCAGATGGGAGAAGCAGACGAACGTCTGGGAGCTTGCCTTTGGCAGCCAGTACCGTTTCAGCGCAAAGGGAAACTGCACGACAATTTACGACACAACGAGCAGGAAGTGCAAGGTTTATGAGGACGGCAAAATGCGTGCGGTCAAAAAAGACGTCTGCAGGCTGAAAGACGGGAAACTCTACTATTTTAATGAGAAAGGCGTCCGGGCCAGCAAAAAAGGCTGGAAGAAAGCGTCTGCCAGGAAATACATAAAGGTAAAAGCCTCTGGTTGCGTGACTGCCAAAATGGAAAAACCCAAGGTACGTTTTAAGTTTTATAAGTACGACTTTAAAGCCGGCAAATGGAAAAAGCAGAAAAATGTTTGGGAGCTTGCTTTTGGCAGCCAGTACCATTTCAGCAAAAAAGGAAACTGCACGACTGTTTACAATATAAAGAGCAAGAAATGCAAGGTTTATGAGGACGGCAAAATGCGTGCGGTCAAAAAGGACGTCTGCAGGATGAAAGACGGGAAGCTCTATTATTTTAACAGCAAAGGAATCCGAGAGCATAAGAAAGGCTGGAAGGAAGCTTCCGGCAGTAAGTATTTCCAGGTAGGCAAATCCAAATGGGTAACCGCCAAAATGGAAAATACCAAGGGAACCTGGAAGTATTATAAATATAATTACCGCAGTGGGAAATGGGTAAAGCAGAAGAACGTGTGGCTGAATGTGGATGGAAAAGAGTACTATTTTGACGGTTCCGGCAACTGTGCGCGGATTTACAACACAGAGACCAGGAAATGTTATGACTGCAGCAAAGGCAGCCAGACGCTGGTAAAAAGCGATACGCGCGACGTCAGAGGCAAAGAGTATTATTTCGGTGCGGACGGGGTGAAGATTAGCGAGGCGGGGATGTACCTGACTGGCCGTGGAACCCTGATTTACGCAGCGTCCAACGGTGTAGTGGCCAAGCGGATATCCGGCCAGATCATTACCTATTGGCTGGCAAATGCGAATGGCAAGGTTGGCGGCTGCCGTGTGAAAGATGGAGCCCTCATGTGCTATTATAACGGAGGCCCGGAGCCAAGAAGGGTCATCGACACCAGCCGGCCTATGGTGGCATTGACGTATGATGACGGCCCCTCCCAGTACACGTCGCAGATTCTTGATATTTTGAGGCAGTACAACAGCGTGGCGACGTTTTTTGTCATAGGCCAGCAGGTGCCAGGTTATGCGGACACGGTCAGGAGCGCGGTACAGATGGGATGCGAGATTGGAAACCATACTTACAGCCATCAGGTCCTGACGCGGGTAGGGATACCTACCATCCAGAGCCAGATCGCGGCAACGAACAATGCGGTACAGAGTGTGGCAGGGGTGGCCCCGACTATCATGCGCCCGCCAGGAGGAGGGCAGAACGAGACTGTCAGAAACAGTGTAGGTATGCCGGTGATTTTGTGGTCTATTGACACGCTGGACTGGAAGACGCGGAATGCCGCGACTACCCAGGCGGCAGTGCTGGGGAAGGTCAGGGATGGCGACATCGTCCTCATGCATGACCTCTACAGCCAGACAGCGGAAGCATCGAGAAGCATCATACCGGGATTGATTATCCAAGGATACCAGCTTGTGACGGTCAGTGAGCTTTCTGACTGCCGCGGCCCCATGGTGAATGGAGGCGTGTACACTGCGTTCCGTTAAGAAATGGGGAGAAGTGATTGAATGGTTTATGGAAGCCAGCCCCCCTCCGGCAGGAGGGAAGGGCTGGCTTTTTCTCTTATAGGAAAGACCTTGTCAAAGCTTCCGGCAGGACTGCCGTTCCATCAGTTGGCAGGGCAGCTTGATTTTCAGGGCTGTTGCCGGCTGCTGTTTGAGGATGTTAAACACGATATTTGCACCGAAGCTTCCCATGTCATAAGCAGGGGCATGGATTGTAGTCAGTGGCGGGGTAGTAAAAGAGGATAAGCTGGTGTCGTCAAAGCCCATCAGGGAAATGTTCTGAGGAACTTGGATTCCCCTGTCATTCAAAGCACGCAATGCTCCTAACGCAATCGGGTCGCTGGAAGCGACAACAGCGGTAGGTAGGTCTTCTGCGTCCAATAACCGCTGCATCATCTGGTAGCCGGATTCGATAGTGAATGTTTCCTCCAGGACAAATGGCTTGTAAATAATGCCGTATCGTTCGCAGTACTGTGAGAAGAGCGTCTTGCGCATGTCAGGAAACAGCGTCTGGTCAGCCAGGTATTCCTTGCCGCCGAGAAAGCCGATTTTGCGGTGGCCCAGAGAAGTCAGGTAATCCAGCCCGGTCTTCATGGCTTGTTCAAAATCCAAGGTAATCGTAGAAATGTTCATGTCGTCAATCGGCATGTCAAGGAAGATTATCCCGGAGGTCATTTCACGGAATCTTTGAATTTCCCCAGTGCTGAATTTGCCAACGCAGACAAGCGCGTCTACGTTCTTGAGAGAATCGATGTAATTTACGTCTGCTTTGTAAGTCCGCACGACATGGATGCAGTTCTGCATACAGAAATCTTCGATTCCCTGCCGGATTAAAAGATAATAGTTGTCTTCCATTTCCTGTTGAGGAGAAAACCACTGGACAATGCCCAGCGTGTAAATGGACTTTCCGGAAGCACGAGATTTCTTTTTATAATTCAAAGCATGTGCCGTATCTAACACCTTTTGCCGTGTCTCAGGAGAGACATTCAGTGTATTGTCATTATTGAGAATCCTTGAAACAGTGGCAGAAGAAACGCCTGCTGACACTGCAATATCCTTAATTGTAGCCATTAATACCTCCAAAATTGCAATGATCTGAGTGAATTTTGTTGAATTATATTTTCAAATAAAATTAGTATAACAAATAACCAATAAAAAAGAAACAGTATTTTAGTAAATTTACTAAATTTTTTCCAGTCCATTTTACGCATACAATATTTATGGAAAATTGCATATGCGCAAGCAAAAGCTTTACTAAATACATTGACTATTTACTAAAAAACAATTATAATGTGCGTATAGGGCAGAGGAAAATGAAGGAAACCGTTTGCCATGCTTGCATGGGCAAATGGGTTTCCGAACATTTGACGAGCGAAGCGAGCCTGGAAAGGCAGAAAAATCAGTAAAGGTGGGGCAATAAAATGAATACAAAGACATTGACAGGGGAACTGAAAACACAAGCGTTCCAGGAACGCCTGAAAGAAATTTATGTGGATGCCGGGGTTCTTACATACCAGACAGAGCGATATCAGAAAGCAATCGGCAAATTTGAGGAGCTGTACGGTGAGCAGGAGGCGGAAATCTACAGCGCGCCGGGCAGGAGCGAGGTAGGAGGAAACCATACGGATCACCAGCATGGCGAAGTGCTGGCTGCTTCCATCAACCTGGATGCGATTGCGGTAGTCAGCAAGACAGAGGAGAACATTATCCGGCTGCTGTCAGACGGTTATCCGATGATTACTGTCGATCTGAGTGATTTGGAGATGAGGAAAGGCGAGGAAGGGACGTCCGCCGGGCTTATCCGCGGCATGGCCTATGGCCTTAAGAAAAATGGACATAGTGTAGGCGGGTTCCAGGCATTTGTCACAAGCGATGTATTGAATGGAGCCGGGATGTCCAGTTCCGCAGCTTTTGAAGTTTTGGTGGGGACAATCCTATCCGGCTTATATAACGATATGGCCATCAGCCCAGTGGAAATAGCTCAGGTGGCACAATATTCTGAAAACGTATTTTTCGGGAAGCCCTGTGGGCTGATGGATCAGATGGCTTGTTCTGTGGGCGGGCTGATTCATATTGATTTTGCAGATCCACAGAAACCAATCGTGGAGAAAGTGGATGTGGATTTCAGCGCATACCGTCACAGTCTCTGCATTACGGACACCAAAGGTTCCCATGCGGATCTGACAGACGAATATGCAGCGATTCCCCAGGAAATGAAGAAAGTAGCGGAATTCTTTGGCAAAGACTTTTTAAGAGAAGCAGACCCCGAGGAATTTTATAAGAACATTTCTGTAATTCGTGATAAGTGCGGCGATCGGCCGGTCTTGCGTGCGTTGCATTTCTTTGAGGAAGAGAAACGCGTAGAACTGGAAGTGGCTGCATTGCAGGCAGGGGATTTCCAGGGATTTTTGAGCAATGTCCAAGAATCTGGGGACTCCTCCTATAAATTCTTGCAGAACATTTACAGCAATAAGGATGTGCAGAACCAGAGCGTATCAATCGGGCTTGCAGTCAGCGACAGTATCTTGAAGGGACACGGCGTTAGCCGCGTGCATGGCGGCGGGTTTGCCGGAACCATTCAGGCATTTGTGGCGGATGATTTTGTGGGAACTTACCGCGAGGCGCTGGACGGCGTATATGGGGACGGTTCCTGCCATGTACTGAAAGTAAGGCCGTTTGGCGGGATAAAAGTAAAATGACTGTAAAAGGATGCTATAGGTGTTCTGGAGCAGCCGATATGTTCAATAGCTAAGAAGGATGCTTTAGGTTTGGCGACGGAGCCGATGAATGAATGTTTGGAGGAGGATTGAGCCATGATAAACGAGGCGATAAAGAAATTAGTGTGCTATGGATTGGAAAACAGCCTCATTTCAGAGGAAGACGTGATTTTTACAACTAATCAGCTGTTGGAGACTTTAAAAATAGAGGAATATGAAGAGCCGGCAGGGACATATGAGAACGTGGAACTTGAGCCGGTGCTGAAAGAATTGTTGGATTATGCTTATGAAAACGGCGTATTGGAAGAAAACGGCGTGGTGTACCGCGACCTTTTTGATACGAAACTGATGGCAAAGCTGATGCCGCGCCCAAGCGAGGTGATTGCTAAATTCTGGAAGATTTATGAGGAAGAAGGAGCGAAAGCGGCAACGGATTTCTATTACAAACTGAGCCAGGACAGCGATTACATCCGCCGTTACCGGATTGCCAAAGATGTAAAATGGAAATCTCAGACTCCTTATGGAGAGATGGACATTACCATCAACCTTTCCAAGCCGGAGAAAGACCCTAAGGCGATTGCAGCGGCGAAAAATGCCAAGCAGAGCGGTTATCCCAAATGCTTGCTCTGTGTGGAGAATGAAGGTTATGCAGGACGCATCAACCATCCGGCGAGGCAGAATCATCGGATTATCCCGGTGACCATCCAGGACAGCCGCTGGGGCTTCCAGTATTCCCCATATGTGTACTACAACGAGCATTGCATCGTGTTTAATTCCCAGCACATCCCGATGAAGATAGAACATGGCACCTTCTGCAAGCTGTTTGATTTCGTGAAGCAGTTCCCACATTATATTGTGGGTTCTAATGCTGACCTCCCAATCGTGGGCGGCTCGATTTTGAGCCATGACCACTTCCAAGGCGGCAGCTACGAATTTGCCATGGCCAAAGCCCCGGTAGAACGTGAATTCACGGTGGCAGGGTTTGAGGACGTCAAGGCAGGCATTGTGAAATGGCCGATGTCCGTCATCCGCATCAGCGCAGCGGACAGCGGCAGGCTGATTGAGCTGGCAGATAAAATCCTTACGGCATGGCGGAGCTATACGGATGAGGATGCTTTCATCTATGCTGAGACAGATGGGGAGCCTCATAACACCATCACGCCGATTGCCAGGAAACGCGGGGAGAATTTTGAGCTGGATTTGGTGTTGCGCAATAATATCACGACCGAGGAGCATCCGCTGGGAGTTTACCATCCCCATGCAGAGCTTCACCACATCAAAAAAGAGAACATCGGCCTGATAGAGGTCATGGGTCTGGCTGTGCTTCCGGCGCGCCTCAAGCAGGAGATGGAGACGCTTGCCGACGCCATTGCCAATAAGAAGGATATCCGTGCCGACGAGAGTATTGAAAAACATGCGGACTGGGTAGAGGAATTCCTGCCGAAGTATGGATCTGTGGCCAGCGAAAATGTCATGGGCATCCTGCAGGATGAGATAGCCCAGGTATTTAGCAAGGTGCTTGAACATGCCGGGGTATACAAGAGAGACGAGGAAGGGCAGAAAGCATTTGACAGGTTTGTGAAGAGCTTGGACTAAGCGTCAGAAAATATATTTTATACTATGATCAAATATTGACGATATAAAACACTAAGAAATTGTGACCAAAAGTATATTGATTCTAAATGAGGTGGTATCTATGAGAAAAAAAATAGTATCTGTCTTTTTGATCACAGCAATTACGATAAGTTCTGTCCTATCAGCAGGATTTTCTGTAAAAGGCGAAGCAAAAGCGGCGACGGCAGAAACAGGTTCTGCGGAAACGGAGGTGCCGGTAACAAACGTATATCTGGGGGAAGATCACAGCGCGGCGCTTACAGAAACCGGAGATTTATACTGTTGGGGGTCGAACACCAGCGGGGAAATAGGGAACGGCAAAACAGAATATTCTGTGGAATTGCCGCAAAAAACGCTGGATCATGTATCGTCTGCTTCATTGGGATGGTACCATAGCGCGGCAATTACAGAAGACGGCAGCTTATACTGCTGGGGAAGCAACTGGTATCAGCAAATAGGGAACGGTTCTGAGGAGGAAGCACAGGCGGAGCCGGTAAAAGTGCTGGATCATGTATCGTCTGTTTCATTGGGAGACAATCACAGCGCGGCAATCACAGAGGACGGCAGCTTATATTGCTGGGGATATAATGAGTATGGGCAGGTAGGGAACGGCACGACGGTAAATCAGTCAACGCCGGTGAAAGTATTGGAAAACGTCTCCTCTGTTTTATTGGGATATGAGAGCAGCATGGCTCTTACAGAAACCGGAGATTTATACTGCTGGGGACATAATCATGTCGGACAGGTAGGAAATGGTTCTGAGGCAGAAATACAGGCAGAGCCGGTGAAGGTGATGGAAAACGTCTCTTCTGCCGTTACTTCACCAGACGGTTACCATAGTGCAGCGCTCAAGGAAAATGGAGATTTATACTGCTGGGGATATAATAATTACGGACAGGTGGGGAATGGCGAGATAAACCAGCAACAGGGTACTCCGGTGAAAGTGATGGAAAACGTATTGTCCGTTTCATTAGGAGACCAACATAGCGCAGCAATTACAGAAAACGGCAGCTTATACTGCTGGGGAGATAATCAGCATAGGCAGATTGGGAGCGGCTCTGAAGAAAACACGCAGGCGGAGCCAGTGAAAGTCATGGAGAATGCAGCCTGTGTTTCCCTAGGAGGCAGTGCTAGCGCGGCAGTCGACCAAAACGGGGATTTGTATTGCTGGGGATATAATAATTATGGACAGGTAGGAAATGACACGACCCAAACTCAGGCCATTCCGGTAAAAGTGATGGAAAATGTCTCTTCTGTTTCTTTGGGAGATGAACGAAGCACAGCAATTACCAAAACCGGAGCTTTATATAGCTGGGGATTTGATAAGCATGGAGTGGTAGGGAACGGTTCAGATGCGGATCAGCATACGCCGATAAAAATATTGGGTAGCGATCAATGCCTGCATAGAAATACAGAAATACGCGGCCAGAAAGCCGCCTCCTGCAAAGAGGAAGGTTACAGCGGAGATACCTATTGCAAAGACTGCGGCGAAGAAATAGAACGCGGGCAGGTAATTGCAGCAACAGGCCTGCACACATGGGATGAAGGTACAGAGGTAAAACCCCCGACCTGTGCGGAGAACGGGGAAAAGGAATATATCTGCAGCGTATGCGGTGAATCAAGGATAGAAGAAATCACAAAAACAGCCCATACATATGAGGAAATAATCATCAAAGCAACGACTGCGGAGAACGGCAGCATTACAGAAAAATGTACGTCCTGCGGCCATATCAAGAGCAGCATAGTGATTTTCTCTGCAGTATCCATAGATTTGGAAACTTCTTCTTATACCTATGATGGAGAAGAAAAGACCCCGGCCGTCACCGTAAAAAATTCAATCGGAGAAATCATTGACAGCAGTAATTATACCGTCGCCTACAAAAACAACCGGGAAGCCGGCAAGGCGACTGCAACAGCTGAGCTGAAGGGCAATTACACCGGAACGCTCGAAAAGACTTTCGACATCCTTCCAAAAGAGCCGCCTGTCATAGAATGCACCCACCAGAATACAGAAGTACGCGGTCAGAAAGAAGCCTCCTGCAAAGAGGAAGGCTACAGCGGAGATACCTATTGCAAAGACTGCGGCGAAGAAATAGAACGCGGACAGAGAATCGCAGCGACAGGCAGACATACATGGAATGAAGGCACAGAAATAAAATCTTCAACTTGTACGGAAAACGGAGAGAAAAAGTATATCTGCAGCGTATGCGATGAAACAAAAATAGAAGAAACCCCAAAAACGCCTCATACATATGAAGAGATAATTGCAAAAGCGACGGTCTCTAAGAATGGAAGCATTGTAGAGGCATGTTCGGCCTGCGGCAGGGTAGAAAGCACCAAAGTGATTTACGCAGTAAAAACCCTTATCTTAAGCGATTCCTCCTATATTTATGATGGAAAAGCAAAAACGCCGTCTGTTACCGTAAAGGATTCAGCAGGAAAGACCATTGATAAATGCCATTATACAGTCACATACAAAAACAATAAGAAAATCGGCGAAGCGACTGTAACCGTTAAGCTGAAAAATAATTATTCAGGAACACTAAAAAAGGCTTTTGAGATTCTTCCGAAGGGGACTTCCATATCGGGGAGAATAAAAGCAAAATCCAGAGGATTTCAGGTAAAATGGAAAAAGCAAAAAAGTACTATTACAGGCTTCCAGGTTCAATATTCCACAGACAAAAAATTTAAAAAGAAAGCAACCGTCACAAAAACAGTGAACAAGAAATCTGCTTCCAATCTGACTGTCAAAAAATTAAAACCTAAGAAAACATATTACGTCAGGGTCAGAACTTATCAGACAGTGAACAAGAAAGACTACTGTTCTGTATGGTCAGAGAGTAAAAAAGTAACTACCAAAAAGTAAGCTTGTAAATATTGCTTCTTGTTCTCTTTCCGCATCTTATCATTTCCGTGCTTATTTATCTGCTCACGGAAAAATGATAAGATACCGTCTTTGACAGTTTATTAAAGAAAAAATCGCTGCAGCTCTTATATTTACTGAGCTGCGGCGATTTTTGCCGTTGTCACGAATTCTGGTAATTTATTTTTTCCATGTAACTATTCAGTACCCCATTTAGGGTATGGTGATTTTGGGTTAAAACGGAGAAAATAACATTTTTATTTTCCGCCCTATTTTAGCTTAAAGAAGGACAACAAGGAATGCGAACATATGTTTCAAAATGTGTTGACAATGAACCGAAATAAGTGTAGAATAAGCACATTAAATCAGTTTGGGATTTGAGCAGGCATTGGATATGGATAATAGAGAGAGTTATATTTTTAGTAAGGATGGGTTGATAAAAATAAAAATGTTGGAAGCTCTTAAACCTGAAAAATAGGCAAGAACTATATGCTGGAATTCTTCCTGAAAATCCTAAGACATGTGATTGTGTCAGAGCCAGAATGGACAAAGTAATAGAAGGTGAGATGGGGGGATTTCTTCGGCGGTAAAATGGACTGGAGGAGGAAGATATGAGTTTATAAAATGGGACGAGTCAAAATAAGAGGTTAACAAAGAAAATATTGGAGGCAATCTATGGCAGAATCTTTTAAGACAAAAGAAATGAGGGAAAAAGTAATCCTGGTAGGAGTCAGCTGCCGTGAAGGCGACGACACGCAGGATTCCATGACGGAACTTGCGGAACTGGCAGAGACTGCCGGGGCAGAGGTGGTTGGCATGACAGTGCAGTCCCGGGACGGCATTCATCCGGGTACTTATGTCGGCAGCGGTAAATTGCAGGAAATCCGTCAAATAATTTTTGACTTGCAGGCTACCGGGATTATCTGTGACGACGAGCTGTCGCCTGCCCAGCTTCGTAATATGGAGGAAGAACTGAATTGCAAGGTGATGGACAGGACGCTGGTTATCCTGGATATTTTTGCCTCACGGGCATCTACCAGTGAAGGAAAAATTCAGGTGGAACTGGCGCAGCTGCGCTATCGTCTGAGCCGTCTGACCGGCCTGGGAAAATCGCTCTCCCGCCTTGGCGGTGGGATTGGCACCCGGGGGCCTGGAGAGAAAAAGCTGGAGATGGATCGCCGCCTGATTAAAACCCGGCTGTCCCAGCTCAAAAGAGAACTTGAAGAAGTACGTCAGCACCGTGAAGTGACCAGGGGGCAGAGGAGCCGCAACCATACGAAAGTGGCGGCAATCGTAGGTTATACCAATGCCGGGAAGTCTACGCTGCTAAACCGCCTGACAGACGCCAATGTCCTGGAGGAGGATAAGCTGTTTGCTACCTTAGACCCCACGACGCGGAACTTGAAGCTTGACAGCGGGCAGGAAATCCTGCTGACTGACACAGTGGGCTTCATCCGTAAGCTTCCGCACCACCTGATTGAGGCATTCCGCAGCACCCTGGAAGAGGCGAAGTACGCGGATCTGATTATCCATGTAGTGGACGCCTCCAATCCCCAGCGCGAAAAGCAGATGCATATTGTCTATGAGACGCTGCAGAACCTGGGAGTTGCCGGGAAAAAGATCGTTACACTTTTCAATAAGCAGGATAAGCTGGAACAGGAGGAAATTATAAAAGATTTCAAGGCAGATTACACTTTGAAGACTTCCGCTGCGGCAGGGTATGGATTGGATCGGCTGAAAGCCGTCCTGGAAGAAATCCTGCGGGAAGACAAGCAGTTCCTGGAGGGAGTTTTTCCCTATGATTTGGGCGGGCAGATTTCTGTTATCAGGAAATATGGGGAGCTTCTTGCGGAGGAATACCAGGAGAACGGCATTTTTGTGCGGGCGTTCATCCCGGCAGAGATGTATCCGAATCTCAATGCGATGCTTTTGGAGAAACAACAATGAAATAGGTGTGAGAAGGCAAGCCGGACGTCTTTTTTGTGAGGAATCGTCAGATATAACCATTTGGAATGCGAAGATGTCTGGGTGTTAAAATGATTGTTCGCTTTCTATGACACAACTAAGTCACAACTCTATAATACAATGGCTTAAATGGAGGGATATAGAGATGCAAAGGATACTGATAGTTGAGGATGAGGAAGCGATAGCTAACTTAATAAAAGTAAGTTTAGAGGCAGAGGGGTATCATTGTACTTGCGCTTATGATGGGAAAATGGGAGCAGATTATATTGAGAAGGAAATTTTTGATTTAATTTTGTTGGATATAATGCTGCCGGAAGTCAATGGATATGAATTATTAGAATATATAAAACCGATGGGGACGCCGGTTATTTTTTTGACGGCAATGGGTGGCGTTGATGACAGAATCAAAGGATTAAAGCTCGGCGCTGACGACTATATTGCGAAGCCTTTTCAGGTAGGGGAACTGATGGCTCGTGTGGAGGTGCAGTTCAGAAGATATGGTAAGATAAATCATAAAATGGTTTTTGCCGATGTAGAGATTGATTTGGCTTCCAGAACCGTCAGCAAGCGAGGAAACCTGATAGATTTGACAGTAAAGGAATTTGATTTGCTGGTGGAACTGATACAAAATAAAAATGTTGCGTTATACCGGGAAAGATTATACGAGAAAGTATGGGGAGAAATATATATGGGAGATACCCGTACATTGGATTCCCATATTCAGCGGCTTAGAAAAAAATTAGATTGGGATAAATTTATTAAGACCGTATTTAGGATAGGGTATCGGCTGGAGGATGGAAAGTGAAACTGTTTCATAAAATATTTTTGTGCGTTCTCATAATGTTTGGTATTGCTTTTCAGATTGTGGGATATTTACTGATTAACTTTGCTTATGAAAACGCAATAGAACAGCAAAAAAAGATTGCTTTTCAAGACTTTCAATATAACAGATATATCCTGCAATCTATCTTGTATTCCGAGCCTGCGTTTTTTTCAGAAGAAAAGACGGAGGTTGCTGATATTTCAAGCCGTTTTACAGTCCCGGTCGCAGTGTATGGAACAGATGGGAACTATATATTTTCCAATACGGCAGCACAGCCTGGGGAACTTGATTTATTGGAAGCTGATGATGGCAGATTGTCTTTCCAAATTTATGGAAAGGATGGGGGAAGTTATATTTTTGTATGCGATTATGTCAGTCAAAGCGAAAATCGGGTGTACTTCATTACACAGACAGACATCAGTGAGGTGCTAGACGTGCAAAAAAATATGATTGCTTATTTTCAGAAAATCTATCTCACCATTCTGTGCGTCAGCTTTCCGGCCATCTTTTTATTGACAAATTTCGTAACGTCACCCATAAAGAAAGTGGGCAAGGCGGCAAGGAGGATTGCAGGGGGAGAATACGCGGAAAGGATTCTTGTAAAAGGAAAAGATGAAATAAGCGAGCTGGTTTCCGATTTTAACCAGATGGCAGGACAGATAGAGGGAAAAATTGCTGAACTGTCCGATGCTGTAAGGAAGAAAGAAGATTTTGCAGCGAATTTTGCCCATGAATTGAAAACGCCGCTGACATCTGTAATTGGATATGCGGATATGCTATACCAACGTGATTTGCCTAGAGAGACAGTAAAGAACGCTGCTGAATATATACTGAATGAGGGTATGAGGCTGGAATCCCTTTCTTTAAAATTGATGGATTTGTTTGTGATGGATAAGCAGGGGTTTCTTTTGGAGCGGATGTCTGTGCGGGAGTTATTTCAAAATCTGCAGCAGGGTATGGAACCGATATGTAGGAAGCGTGAAGTGGAATTTAATATAGATATTGAGGAAGGAAATATAGATGCGGACTATGACCTTTTCAAGACCATGATTTTAAATTTGGCAGATAATGCCCTGAAAGCAGACTGTAAAATCCTCTGGATAAAAGGAAGGCAAGGAAAAAATGATTATCGGATTGAAGTACACGACAATGGGAAGGGGATACCACAAGAAGATTTAGGAAGGATTACAGAGGCTTTCTATATGGTGGACAAGTCCCGGTCAAGGAAGCAGCATGGGGCGGGACTTGGAATGGCTTTGGTGGCAAAGATAGTAGAAATTCATAAAGCAAAAATGAAGATTGAAAGTGATGGAAAGACGGGAACGGTGGTTAGCATTATCTTCCATCAGCAGGAGGAAAAAGGGGATGAATAAAAGTCATAAATATACGTTTCTTACCTTGCTTCTTGCGAGTGTTTTTATTTTTGGCAGTATGGCAGGCATGAACCTTATTTTGCGGGTAAGGGAAGGGCAGCTTCTGACGGAAAGAGGCAGTGCCTTGGCAGAGACGCCTGTCCGGGCATGGGGAGATTTGGAAGATGGCGAGGAAGCTGTATCAGATAAGAGGCATCAGGAAACATATACTTTGACGGTAGAACAGATGGAAGAAGTAATAGGGCATTGGAATAGCCGGGAAGGGGATATCATACACGAACCGGTTACCGGGCAGATTTCTATGGCAGAAGCGATTGAGAACAGCAAAGAGTGGCTTCTGAAAATGAACTTTGTGGAAACAAAATCGGATAATGATTTAGCAGATTCAGTAAATGCCACGCTTAGCATAGGGAAAAAGAGAGAAACCCTGAACACAAAATTGGAACCTTATTATAGTTTTTGGACAGTGAGATATGCCAACCGCGATATGGAAGCCGAATTACTGTTAAATGCTGTAACAGGAAAGGTTTGGGGGGCAAAAATTACGATTTATGAAAACAGGACAGGGGATTTCAGTTCTAAAGATGCGATGAGTTTTTGGGACATGGCTGGCCTTCCGATGCCAGAAACCGATGTTTGCAAGATAAGTTACGGACAGACATGGGAAATATATGGAGCAGAAGAAACAACATTAGGCGTCCGCATCGGTTGCTCAAACTATGATAGAAATGAAAATGCGATTGTCGATTATGGTGACTTATTCCATAAGGAGCATACCGTGATTACCTATGATTTTGTGGTGGATGAGAAATAATTTACAACTTTGACACAACTTTCACGAAAGTAAGTCACAACACTCAGGTAGGATATCTATATCCCGCGTGGGTGTTTTTTGGCTTATAAGAAAAATATGAAAGAAGGAGGCGGCAGCTATGCAGGCAGAACAGAAATTAGAGGTGGATTGTTTGTGCAAATCCTACCGCAAAAAAGAAGCGCTTAAAGAGGCCGGTTTCACACTCCAGAATGGAATCTATGGCTTATTGGGGGAAAATGGGGCAGGAAAAAGTACTCTGATGCGGCTGATTGCTACCGTAGATTTCCCTACAAGTGGTGAGATACGGTACGGCGGAAATAATATTTTTTCAATGGGTGAAGAATATAGGGAATTGATTGGGTACATGCCGCAGGATTACAGCGTGTACGCTGGTTTTACTGCGAAAGACTTTTTGGAGTACATGGGTGTCCTGAAAGGGATATCGGAGGCAAAGCTAAAAGTCAAAATCCCGGAAGTTCTTGCATTTGTAAACTTATCGGATGCTGCTGATAAAAAGGTCAGGACGTTTTCCGGAGGCATGAAGCGGAGGATTGGGATTGCACAGGCAATCATCAATGAGCCGCGAATCCTAATTTTGGATGAACCTACGGCCGGGCTTGATCCGAAAGAACGCATTCGGTTTTCAAACATCATCAGCGACATGGGGAAGGACAAGATTGTGCTGTTATCTACACACATTGTATCAGATATTGAGGCGATTGCCACTGCGCTTATTGTAATGAAACAGGGGAAAATTTTGGAAACCGGACATGTGGACGAATTGGTTCGAAAAGTAAATGGCCAGGTTTGGGAAACCGTCGTAACTCAGGAAATGTATCATAGGCTCAGGAGAGAACGCTCGGTCATTCATGTAAAACAATCAGGCAAAAGAGTGCAAGTGCGTTATGTGGGAGGGAAGTATGACGATGCAGAGAACTGCCCTGCAGAACCGACTTTAGAGGACTATTATATTTTTTCTGGCGGAATCACAGAAGAATGAGAGGAAGAAAAAATGAAAAGAAAAACAAATTTTATTATCGCAGCCTATACAATGGTTATTATTTTTAGCGGATGTGCGGGCGTTAGTAATTCGGAGGAAGCTAAAACACTACAGTCAGAAAATTCCTTGAATGATGGGGGAAGCAGGACACAGGAAAATGATAATACGGAAAATCCTATGCAGGATGAAACAGAGGCTTCTTCTCATACATCAGGAGATAGTATGGGGGATGATGCAGAGGAACAGACAGATGCAGAATTAGAGAAGGAATTGGAACGATACCGCCAAGAAAGAGATGATACGATTCAGGAAACAAACGGGCTGTTAGAAGGCGGCTCTCCTGTCGAATCAAACTACACGTTTGATTTATCGGGGACGAGGTATACAGACCAGTTTGATACGAGAGAAATAACAGAAGGCTACGCCGCTGCACGTATTTATGTGACAGATACATTGGGATTAAAGCCAAGTACCAAACAAGTAGTCTATATGTGCGTTGATCCGAGAATGCTGGCAATTTATGAGGATGAAGAGAAAGGTGTTGCGTCTGGATATGATAATAACAATATTTTCGTCTGTGAATATTGCGGAGAGGATGATGTATGGCAATATTTAATATTGGTTCGGGAGGGGAAAGGAAGCCAGTGGGAAGTCGTTCATAACGGGGGCGGCTACAAGGAGTAAGACCGGGAGGGAAGATACATGCGGAACATGGTGAAATTTGAATACAGGAAATTGTGGAACAGGGTATCCATTGCGGCGGTCATTGCAATGTGCATTCTTTCCACCCTTCATACATTTATTTATCTGAATATGAAAGGTCAATGGCGGGCAATTGACGCAAATGGAAACATTGTAAGCGGACTGGGTTCTTACCGTGCCTTAAAAGAAGCGTGTGAAGACATCGAGGGTACGATAGACGGGAAATATATTGAAAATTTGCTGGTGCAGTATGCGGCAAGTGATGATAAACAGTATTTGGATGAAAACAGAGGTTTTTTGGGAACAGGAGGCATGACGAAATATATGTTTCCTAATTACTTCATCAATTATGCCTATTTTTCCTATTATATGTCCAACGGTAACGGTAAAATGGGACTGGATTATGGGTTTTTGGAATCCGAAAAGTCTTTTTACCAAAAGTATCGGGAGGCAATCAAAGAACAACTTATGTTTGAAAATCAGTATGCCGGTCTTGTGAAATATACGGATGCGCAGATTGAAGCGCTGGATCGGAAAATTGCCGAAATAGATACGCCTGTCAGCATAGCTTATTTTCAGGGCATCTCCAATTTTATGAACTGGTATGACTTGGAATATCCTATTTTTTGGGTAGTGCTTGCGTTTGCGCTTTCCTGCGCCTATGCAAAGGATAGCCCGGGCGGAGTGAGTGAATTGACAATATCTGCTGCAAGGGGAAGGAAGAAAAACTTTCGTTCCAGATGGATTGCCGGTAATTTGTTTGCAGTTTCCGCCTATCTTATTTTTGTTGGAGTATTGCTCGCAGAACATGGGGCAGTCGCAACTTTCCATGGATTCAGCGCTTCAGCACAAACTTACTGGTTTGACTGCATGTTCAATTTCAGCATTGGCGCCGGTATGGTACTAAAGATTGTTGGTGGGTTACTTGGCGCGCTGGTCTTTGCAAATATGGTTATGCTGTTTTCTGGTATGTTTAAAAATGCGAAAGCAGCGACTGCCTCCGCGATAGTGTTACTCATTGCATTGTCGAAGCTGTCAAATACTTACAGTCAGATAAAACTGTTTTATCCATTGCAATTCAGCACGGATGCGATGGTAAAAGGATTTTTCTTTCTTGGAAATACCTTGATACCTTACAGCATAATTGTTCTGTTGCTTACAATACTGTATATCACAATATTAGCGTTGCTGATTGGGAAAATAAATAAAAAATATTATTTGAATTAGGTGGTGAGGAACATGAAAGCGATGATCAGGGTGGAAAGCAAGAGAATCGTAAAATCTTTCATGACGCTGGTTTTCTTTGCGGTGGTTGTGCTGTTATCCGTAAACAGCAGCTATCAGGCGCTAAACAGTTACGAATTGTGGAATTATAATGGTTATGTGGCAAGCGGGTTAGAAAATCTAAAACATGGAAAAGAAAATACGTCACGTATTGATATAGAGCAGGCGATAGCCATGCAGCGGGAGAATGGAGAAGCTGTCTATGTCGATGAAACTAATATAGAGAAGCTTGTAAAAATGAATTACTCAGACAGGACGGCAAAAGAATTATCTGATAAAGAAATTAATCGGTTCCTGGAAAGCCGTTTGAGGATAATTTTACGAAGATTGGATGAGAGCAGTCATTTTACTTATACAGAAAAAGAAAAGGAAGGGTTTCTGGAAAGGGCGGGAAAACTTACCAGACTTACAATAGGGTATGCAGAGGGATGGAAAGTATTAAACCGTGATATGGGAAAATTTATTCCATTGGTATTATTTATGATATCAGTTTTGGTTATGCCACTATTTGCTGATGATACTCAGAATAAAATGAAAGAACTTACCAGTTCGGCAAGAAATGGAAAGAAGCGGCTTATATTAGCACGGTTTGTTTCCGCTTTTATGATGGGGAGTGTGTTTTATCTGTCAGCAGTTGTTTGTTATTTTGTTATCAAAATGCTTCCGTTTGGTTTTGAAGGCAGCGGGGAGTTAATACAGAGTAATGCAGATACCTTCTTTTCTACATATACAATAACTTACTGGGAACAGTTCCTGATAAATTGTCTGCGAGGATATGTAACGCTTGTTTTTGTAGTGGCCTTGACAGTTCTGATTTCAGCCATGGCAGAAAGAATTATGATGGGGAGTGCAATTATCTGTTTTTTCTGGTTATTGTTATTTGTAATGGAGAAGATGGCGCAGTTTGAAGTTAATCACTGTTTTGCGAATTTTTTGCCTTTAAGATTAGCAGGAAGCGCGGATTTTTATACCTTAAATGAAGTATATCGTTTTGGAGGAAACAGCTTTGATGGTATCGCATGGTGTTTGATGATTTCTATGGGAGTGTCTGTTATTATGCTGGCATTGGCGGCAATATGGCTAATGAAAGAAAGGCTGATGGTCAGGGCAAGCATGAGGCAAACCCGTACAGGGCATATGAACGAGGAATAAAAGGATTGACAGAAAGGGGCGGATAGAAACAGACCTTGCAGCCGTCAGCATTTTTGATGTCAGAATGCCAGGCGAACAAAAATTTTTTCCCTGCATAGTATAAAAGAAAAACTATGGAGGAGCTATGGCTGCGACTATTATTTTGGATGCCGGGCATGGCGGTTATGATAATGGGGCTTCCTATCAGGGAAGGAAAGAAAAAGATGATACGCTGCGCGTTACGCTTGCGGTAGGGCAGAAGCTCGAAGACGCAGGATACAATGTGCTGTACACAAGGACTACGGATCGTTACGATTCACCGATAGAGAAAGCGAATATAGCCAACCGTTCCGGCGCAGATTATTTCATATCCTTCCACCGGAATTCGGGAATCACCCCTAATACTTACAATGGGACACAGGCGTTGGTCTATGCGGCGGATACGGAGGCTGCGCGCGTCGGGGAGGACATTAATCAGAAACTAGTGGATTTCGGGTTTAAGGATTTAGGCGTGGTGGAACGTCCCGGCCTGGTAGTGCTGAGGCGGACGCAGATGCCGGCTGTCCTGATGGAGCTTGGTTTCATCAACCATGATATGGATAACCAGATGTTTGATGAGCGTTTTGACGAAATGGTGGACGCCATTGTGGGGGGCGTAGAACAGGCGATCCCTCTGGAAAATACCCCTAAAAGGTATGGGGTGCAGGTAGGGCTGTTCCGTCACGAATCTAATGCACAGTATCTCAAAGAGCAGCTGGAGAGCCAAGGGTATTTCGTGGCGCTGCGTGAGGATGACCCTTATATTGCAGTGATTGTGGGGCGTGAACCTACGTTGGAGGAGGCAAAATCACTCCAGGATCAGCTTCGGCAAGAGGGGTATGACACCCTGGTTGTGACGCTATAGGGAAGCGGACAGCGGTCGGGCTGTCCCTAAAATTTTTATAAACTCCGGTAAAAGGGTTTACAATTCCAGGATAATTATGTATTATAAGCATATCTTTTGTTGCATACAGTCGTTTGAACATGAATGAAGTCGGCACGGAATCTGTGCAGAAATCCCAAAGATAAAGCGAACAATACGAATAAGAACTTAATATGAGAAGAGGCATCGGGTTGTAACGTGTTCCCTCCGATAAAGGAGAGGAATCCAATGAAAATAGCATTTTGGAGCGAACAGAAAGAAGTAGGCACATCGTTTAACCTTGCGGTGATTGCTTGTGCGGCAGTCTGGCTTCATCCCTTGTCTGTTGCTGTGGTTTCCGGAGGATACCATGACGATAAGCTTGAGCGGAAGTTTTTTGAGAAGGGCAGGAAGGCCTTTGGGGTGCCTGAAGAGGTGGAACAGTTTGGGCGGGAAGGAATACTTGCGGCAGAAACGCAGGAATTTTTCTTGACTAGCGGACTGGAATGCCTGCTGCGGAAAGAATGCCCGCAGGATCTTACGGAGAGGTTGGTTAAGGCAAATATGCGCCAGATAGTGAAGGACAGGATGTACTGTCTGCCGGCCAGCATGAGGAAGGAACATGAATGGTGGTATCAGGATTATCAGTTCAGGCGTATGGAACGTGTCATGGATGCAGTGGATTCTTATTTTGATGCCGTCTTTATTGACTGCAGCAGCAGGCAGGACGATTATGCGAAGAAAGTGTTCCGGGAAGCAGACGTCTGTGTGCTGAACATGGATCAGGAGGCGGAGGCCATTGGGGAATTTTACAGCAATCGGCCGGATTATAAAGGTAAGGTCTTTTTCCTGCTCGGTAAATATTTTGGCGATGCCCTTTATACCCGCAAGAATCTGCAGCGCGTTTACCGGGTAGAAGAGGATAGGCTGGGAGCCATCCCCTTTAACCCGCAGCTTCATGCAGCAGATCAGATGGGCAGGATTGAAAGCGGTGTCAGGCGTTATGTCAATGGGGATGGGGCGGAAGTGGAATCAGAGTTTGGGAAAGAACTGGCCAGGACGACCAATCTGCTGCTGAGGCTGGCAGGGCTGGTCGCCTGATTATAATTTCTGCCGCAAAAGCTGGCAGAGTGGTCGTCTGGCCGTAATCTCTGTTAAAATGGCTGGCAGGGCCGGCCGCCTGACTGTAAATTCTATTAACAGGTTTCCGGTTCTGGGTAAGTTACGCCGAAGGTCTCCACAGTGACTTTCTTCATTTCCTGCGGCTCCATGGGGCGGTCTGAGTAATCAGTGTCAGTTTCTGCAATCTTGTCGACATGCTCCATCCCTTCTGTAATCTTACCGAAAGCGGCATAAGCGCCGTCTAAATGGGGGGAGTCTTTATGCATGATGAAGAACTGGGAGCCTGCGGAATCCGGCATCATGGTGCGCGCCATGGAGAGAACGCCTGCGCTGTGCTTTAAATCGTTGGTGAACCCGTTCTGGGAGAATTCTCCCCGGATGCTGTAGCCGGGGCCGCCGGTGCCAGTTCCATCGGGGCATCCGCCCTGAATCATGAAGCCTTTGATGACACGGTGGAAGCAGAGGCCGTCATAATATCCTTTGCCCGCCAGGCTGATGAAGTTATTGACTGTGTTGGGGGCAATTTCAGGGTAAAGCTCTGCTTTCATGATGTCCCCGTTTTGCATTTCGAATGTCACTACTGGATTTTGCGCCATAGTCTTTGTACCTCTTTTCTAAAATATTCTTTAAACATGCATTTATAATACCAGAGAGAATCTTTATGCCAAATCATGGTATCTCTCCGTAGGTCCTATTATAACGCAATTCCTGTTTTCCGTAAAGTGAAGTACCATAAACTGCATATAAGGCATTAGGGACAGCGGGACAGATGTATCGTGCTGTCGACACGAAGTGCGAATATTTTCAGGGAGGCAATGATATCCTTTTAGAAAAATTTTACTTCATCGATGTGCCATCGATATACGAAAGGGGAACTAACATTCATGGCAGATAAAATATTTGAAAACAATCAAGTTACTATTACGGGGGAAATCATTTCTGATTTTCAGTACAGCCACGAAGTCTTTGGGGAGGGCTTTTACATGGTGGAGGTGTCTGTGAACCGTCTGAGCAATTTTGCAGACGTGATTCCTATGATGATTTCGGAACGCCTGATAGACACGCAGAGCAGCTATATTGGGCAGTATATCCGGGTGGATGGCCAATTCCGCTCCTATAACCGGCATGAGGAGAAAAAGAACCGCCTTGTCCTTTCTGTTTTTGTACGGGAGATGGAATTTGTGGATGAGATTCCGGAAGGGGAGAAGAGCAATCAGATTTTCCTTGACGGCTATATCTGCAAGGAGCCGATTTACCGGAAAACGCCGTTGGGAAGGGAAATCGCAGATCTCCTGATTGCTGTAAACCGTTCTTACGGAAAGTCAGATTACATACCTTGCATCTGTTGGGGAAGGAACGCCAGATTTGCCTCTGGGTTTGAGATTGGCGGCCATGTACAAGTATATGGGCGCATCCAGAGCCGCGAATATGTAAAGAAGCTTTCTGAGACAGAAGTGGAGCATCGGGTAGCCTATGAAGTATCTGTCAGCAAAATAGAATATTTATGATGTACCTTGATGGGTTCATGTGTGCTTTCGCATGATTTTCCTCGATAGCCTTGTGTCTGGCTGTTTTGAGTTCCCCATTTTTATAGTAACTGGTATTTTAGTAGCAAAAGGGGACTGTCGCACGAATACAGCTCTATTGGTACTATGGAATTTAAGAAATGGGGAACCAACTGTTAGTTGCATTTTCCAGAGCTTTGTGGTATTTTAAGAAAAGCTTTTTGTGAAAGAGAAAGGAAAACGGCATGTGTAAGGAAAAGGTTACTGTTTATTGCGGAGAAGGAAAAGGTAAGACAACAGCAGCGCTTGGATGTGCAGTACAGGCTGCAGGGCAGGGAGGATGCGCTATTATCATCCAGTTTCTCAAAGGAAAACGGGAAGATGAAGTAGAGTTCCTGCGGAGGCTGGAGCCGGAAGTGAAGTTTTTCAGCTTTGCGAAATCGGAGAAAAATTTTGTGGAATTATCCAGAGAGGAACAGGAAGAGGAGGCAATCAATATCCGCAACGGATTCAATTTTGCCCGTAAGGTTTTGGTGACGGGAGAATGCAGCCTTCTGATCCTGGATGAGTTTTTAGGAGTCCTCGCTAACCAGATGGTATCCGAAGAGGATATGGAGTCCCTGCTGGGGGCAGCATCCGAAGATACAGAGATTATCTTCACCGGGAGAGCAGTGGGCGAAGGCCTGGACAAATATATAGGTAAGATATATGAAATCCATGAACGTGAGCCATTGTTATAAATTTATCAGGAATTCTTTTAATCGTGGTTGACTTTATGGAAGGAAAATGCTATATTGTTTTCAGTTGAAGAATTTCAGGATTATAAGCCGGCTCATTAGTAGTCGGCTTTTTAAGGAGGATATTTGCATGGCAATTTTCAAGGGAGCAGGCGTTGCGCTTGTAACGCCGATGAACGAAAATCTGGAAGTGAATTATGATAAATTGGCAGAGCTTTTGGAAGACCAGATTAAAAATGAGACAGACAGCATCATCATTACGGGGACTACGGGAGAGGCGTCGACGCTTACGGAGGAAGAGCATATTGAGGTTATCCGGGCAGCTGTTTCCATTGTCGGCAAACGGATTCCGGTGATTGCAGGAACCGGTTCCAACTGCACGAGGACGGCAGTATATTTGTCCCGCCAGGCACAGCAGGCGGGGGCGGACGGCCTCCTTGTGGTGACGCCTTATTATAATAAGGCGACGCAGAAAGGGCTGGCAAGCCATTATACGGAGATTGCCCAAAATGTGGATCTTCCGATAATCTTATATAATGTGCCGGGAAGGACCGGGTGTAAGATTGCGCCGGAGACAGCGGCGGAATTATCGCGCAATGTGGAGAATATTGTGGGCATGAAGGACGCTGTGGGGGACATTTCATACACCTTGCGCCTGCTGGAGCAGACGCAGGGCGATTTTGATTTGTATTCCGGTGAAGACGGCCAGGTAATCCCGTTGCTAGCCTGCGGCGGGATTGGCGTGATTTCTGTACTTTCCAATGTGGCGCCGAAGTTCACGCATGACATGGTCATGAATTATCTGAATGGGAATCAGCAGGAAGCGCTTAAGATGCAGTGCAAAGCGCTCTCACTCGTAGATGCGCTGTTTTGTGAAGTGAACCCAATCCCTGTAAAAGCGGCCTTAAACCTTATGGGCTGGGAGGTTGGTTCTTTGCGGGCGCCTCTTAGCGATATGGAGCCCGAGAGCCTGGAGAAGCTCAGACAGGCGATGCAAAGTTTTGGACTGATAAAATAATTTTAACGGGACTTTGGGTTGTTGTATGGTTGGCAGCCCAAAGCCGCTTCGTCACTGACCCTGCTGCAGCGGCAGCGGGGTCAAATTATACATCCGGGAGGAGAAAACGATGGTAAGAATGATTATGCACGGCTGTAATGGGAAGATGGGACAAGTCATCTCAGGAATTTGCCGGGAGGACGGAGAGATTGAGATTGTGGCGGGCATCGACCCTTATACCGGGCTGGAAAACGCCTATCCTGTGTTTGCAGATATTGCGCAGTGTGATGTGGAGGCGGACGTAGTCGTAGATTTTGCGGCAGCTCCGGCAATGGACGGCCTGCTGGATTACTGTGTGGCGCGCAAGTTGCCGGTAGTGTTATGCACGACCGGGCTGAGCGAGCAGCAGTTAGCCCGGGTAGAGGAAGCCGCCAAGGAGACGGCTGTGCTGAAGTCTGCCAATATGTCTTTAGGGATTAATATGCTGCTGGACTTGCTGAAACGTGCGGCAAAGATTCTCGCCCCAGCAGGATTTGACATGGAAATCGTGGAAAAACACCATAACCAGAAAGTGGACGCGCCGAGTGGGACGGCCCTTGCGCTTGCGGATTCGCTGAATGAAGCGTTGGACAATGCTTATGCCTACCAGTATGACAGGACGAAGGACAGGAAGAAGCGTGAGAAGTATGAAATTGGAATCCAGGCCGTCCGCGGCGGCACTATTGTGGGCGAGCATGAAGTGATTTTTGCCGGCACGGACGAGGTGATTGAGTTCAGACATACGGCGTATTCCAAGGCAGTGTTCGGCAAAGGCGCCGTGGAAGCGGCGAAATTCCTTGCAGGCAAGCCTGCCGGAAGATATGAGATGCGGGACGTGATTGCATCGTCCGGCGGGTTTTAAGCTAGAAAAAGAAGTAAGGGACAGTGGAGAAAAGGCATGGCAACATTGAGAGAATTATCAGAAATAACGGGATATTCCATAACTACGATATCCCGGGTTCTGAATGGAGACGAGACATTGAAGGTCACCGAGAATACCCGGAGCATGATCCTTGAAGCAGCAGGAAAGGTCGACTATCCAAGCAAGCAGAATGCCGGCAGGAAGAACGGAGCCGGGATGCACCTGAAGCTTGGGATTGTGGAAATGGTGACAGACCAGGAATCGGAAAAAGACCCATATTATCTATATGTGAAGAATAATGTGGAAAAGTGCTGTTTTGAGAATGAGATTGAGACTTTTGTCATGCAGTATGATGAGGAAGAGGAGTGTTACCGCAGCGCAGTTTCACGCGAACTGGACGGGATACTGGCAATCGGCCAGTTCCGAGAGGGGCAGATTGCGGCGATGGAGAAATGCACGTCCAGGATTGTATTCTTGGAATCTGCCCCATTTCCAGAAAAATTCTGTTCTGTGATGCCGGATTATGAGGTGGGTATCCGGCAAGGTGTGGAGTATCTGATTGCCCAAGGGCATCGGAGAATTGTATTTGTGGGGCCGGAATTTTCCACAGATTCTACTTGCCGCCAGGCGCCGGAACTGCGCCGTAAGATTTTTTCTGAATATATGAAGCGGCGTGAGGGGGATGCCGAGGGACTGCTCATGGATGCAGAATGGCAGGGCGATGACGTGGCGGAACAGATAATGCAATATGTAAAAGGGATTCAGGAGGCGGATGAGCTGCCCACGGCATTTTTTACATATAATGAGACTACAGCCTTGGGCGTGTTCCGGGCCTTGCAGATTATGGGCTATCGGGTGCCGAGCGATTTCAGCATCCTCGGGTATAACGATACGGCTCTTGCAACTATGATGCAGCCCCAGCTGTCAGGCATCCGCATCAATATAGAAGAAATGGTAAGGCAAGCAGTATGGCTGATGCAGAGGATGGCAAAAGGGAATGGAGAAATACCTGTTAGGATTTCTGTGCCTGCGACCCTGGTAATCCGGGAGAGCGTGCAGAAAGCCCGGGTGCATGAAAGAAGAAAGGAAGGATAGCGATGTACAAAATGATGACCCCTGGCCCTACCCAGGTGAAAGAAAATGTCCGCCTGGCACGGGCAAAAGAATGCGGAAACCCGGATATTGACGAGTCGTTCGCAGATTTTTATAAGGAGACATGTGAAAAAATCAGCCGGCTGCTCCATACGGAGAATGAGACGCTGATTTTAGGAGGAGAAGGGATTTTGGGGCTGGAAGCAGCCTGCGCTTCCTTGACGGAGCCGGGAGACAAAGTCCTGGTCTTGGACAACGGCATTTTTGGGGAGGGATTTGCAGACTTTGTGTCCCTTTACGGCGGCGAGCCGGAACTTTATACGGTTGACGGCAGGAATCCAATCTGTCCGCAAGAGTTGGAAGCGTTCTTAAAGGAGAGCCACGATTATAAATATGCGACGCTTGTCCATTGTGACACGCCAAGCGGAATCCTCAATGATATCGGCGTCCTTTGTCCGATTCTTAAAAAATACGGAATCCTGACCGTGGTGGATGCCGTGTCCTCTATGTTTGGAGAGGAAGTGCGCGTGGACGATTCTGGGATTGACATCCTTTGCGGCGGCTCGCAGAAAGCTGTCTCCGCACCGCCGGGACTGACATTCGTGACCCTCAGTGCGGAGGCAAAAGATGCAATGGCCAGGCGGAAGACGCCGGTGGCCTCTTTCTATGCCAACCTGAGATTGTTTGAGGGGTATTACGAAGCAAAATGGTTTCCCTATACCATGCCTATCAGCGATATTTATGGGCTGCGCGCAGCCATTGATAATATTGCAGCTGACCCGGACATGCTGCCGCGTCATGCCAGGATTGCAGGGGAATGCCGGAAATCGTTGACGGAGGCGGGGCTTAAGCTTTATTTGGAGAGCGGGTTTTCCAATACCGTGACCGTGTTCGACGTGCCGGAAGGGACGACGGCACAGGAAATCCTGGAAACTATGCGCAGCGAGCATGGCATCCTGCTGGCAGGCTCCCTTGGCAGCCTTGCCGGGAAGGTCATCCGCATCGGGCATATGGGCAGCAACGCGAATGAAGAAGACATGGCGGAAACCATGGAAGCCTTGTGGAAGACGCTGCAAAAGCTAGGCGTTGAGCTTAAGAGGTAAGGATATTTTAAAATTGATTTCCGCGCAGGAGAACGTTTAGGGATTGACAGAACGCCATTCTTGTGAGATAGTAAGCAGAAAAGGGAAGCAAAGGGCGCTTTTCCCAAGGAATACAGAAGGAACCATTTCAGGCAGCGTCATATTGGAATGGAGAAAGCGGGAGCAGATATGTCAACGATAGATAAAATTAAGGAATTGAAACGAGAGCGGGATGCAGTCATCCTGGCGCATTATTATGTCGAGGATGAGGTGCAGGCGATTGCCGACTATGTCGGGGACTCTTTTTATCTCAGCAAGATTGCGGCAAAAGCAGAAGCAAGGACAATTTTATTCTGCGGGGTGTCCTTCATGGGCGAGAGCGCGAAGATTTTAAGCCCACAGAAGACGGTAATCATGCCGGATATGCAGGCGGACTGCCCGATGGCGCATATGGCGGATATCGGGCAGATTCAAAAGATGCGGGAGGAATATGATGACCTTGCAGTTGTCTGTTATATCAATTCCACGGCGGAGCTGAAGACCCATTCAGATGTCTGCGTCACATCCTCCAATGCCTTAAAGATTGTCAGGGAGCTGCCGAACCAGCACATTTATTTTATCCCAGACGAAAATCTGGGGCGTTATGTGGCGTCCCAAGTACCAGAGAAGCAGTTCATTTTCAATGACGGTTTCTGCCATGTACATAGAGACATTACGTCGGAACATGTGAGGAAAGCAAAGGAAACACATCCCCAGGCGAAGATTCTTGTCCATCCGGAATGCACGCCGGATGTAGTGGGGATGGCTGATTATATCGGCAGCACATCCGGGATTATCGATGCCGTAGCAAAGAGCCAGGCGGAAGAATTTATCATTTGTACGGAACTGGGCGTCTTGTATGAATTAAAGCAGAAGAACCCGGGCAAGCGTTTCTATCCTGCCGGGCATCAGCAGTTCTGCCCGAACATGAAGCGCATTACGCTGGAAAAGGTGGCGGACGCCTTGGAGAAAATGGAAAATACGGTTGAGATGGATGAAGAGACGCGGATTCGTGCCAACAAACCTTTAGAACGTATGCTGACGCTTGGGTCGTAAGCTTTCGGAGGCATGTGTTAAGATATCCGGCTTGGACGGTAAGCGTTGGGCATACGGCTAATCCGGCAGGGATACGCTTTTGTCCCACAGTCCTATATAAGGATAGACGCGGTGAGAACCGGTAAGCACGGCGAATGCAAAATACGCGCAGCCCAATAAGAGGAACAGCAGCAGGACGCGGCGGTAAGTCAGGAATGGCTTTCTGCCGTGTCTTTTTTCGCCCGGGAAGGAGCAGATGATTTCTGGTATGGCAATCAGGGAGAAGGCAAAGGGGTATACAGCAAAACGTTCCAGGATAAAGTGCCTGGTAATGAACAGGCTGATGATACAGTGACAAAGCGCGCTGTTCATGGAAAGGGAACGCAGGAAGGGATCTGTAATCCTGTTATGGAATAAGAGGACGAGCAGGCAGTACAAGGCAGGGAACAGCACATAGAGAAACCCATTTGCCTGCCAGAAATAACTTCCCTGGTAAGCCGAATACCTTGCGGGGAGGAATGGACGCACGAGGGGGAACAGCGGCTCAAAGAATAGGTACACGGTAATTGTGAGCGCGCACAGTGAAAGCAGGGCTTTCTTGCCTAGCTTCTTGGGCAGCAGGAAATATAAGGGAAACACAAAGAACAGGGAATTGTGGAAAAGCCCGCCGGTCAGAAGAAGGGCGGCAAAGGGCAGGGGTTTTTGCTCTTTCAGGTACGGATAGGCCAGGAGGAAGAACGCGGCGGCGATTGACTGTCGGATCAGGTTCATGTTGAAAGCGAGAAACTGCAGCATGACATAGAGGCAGGCGCTGACCCAGGGAAGCTTCGAATAGCGGTAAATGAAACGCATCGCCACATATATCAGGAACATATTCACGGCCAGAAGAAAGAGCTGGTAGGTGAAGCCCGCCATGGTAAAAAGCTTACAGAGGATAAAATAGAACGGCTCTCCCCCATAAATATGGAGGATATCGCTAAATGACCATTGGGATACCATTTCATAAATGTTGCGGTAGGAAAAATAATCAAAACCGATGGCATAGCGGCAGGAACTTACGAGGGTAAGCAGCAGGAATGCAGCACATAGATAAAGGGCTGTGTTTCTGCTGTTTTTCCTGTTTCCCGTAAGGAAGCAGCCTGAGATTGCCAGGATTGAGAGTGTGAAATAGTAAACGGCCATGGCGGTACCCTCCGCGAAAATATACTATAAACAGATGCGTTTCTTGATAAGTTAGGGTTTATGTAGGTTCATTTGGTTTCTATTCGGCTGCGGACGTCCTGCTGACCACGAATGTCGGCGTTACGTTAAACGTCCCGCTGTCGGACACATTCTGACCGAGGGTGCCGACAACGTACAGTGCGTCTTCCTGGTTGGCATTGAGGATAAGTACATTCATATCCTGGCTTACATTTGCCTTCAGCCATCTTGCCTGGGCTAAGCTGGTCGGCATTTCGTCTTTCGTCTCTTCCTGCTTTAAGCCGATGGCAATCTGGTTGTCATTCACTGTGCCGGTATTGCTCCATTCCACATGGTTCAGCTTGCTCAGGTCCACTTTTGTGTACGCGACATCCACCCGAACCGGGATGTTGGAATTGTTCTTCATCCTAATCCTGGGAGAAATGACCTTGTTCTGGGTGGTAAGGCTGTTGCTGATGTTGAAGGGGACGAAGGTCGGCATCGTGACAGAAAGAATGGTTGGCTCAATGGTTCCTATCATCTCCATCTGCCCGGATCCTCCGACTGGGATGTCTCTGCTGGTCTCAGGGGCTGCTGCATAAGAGACCGTGGAAAAAAGAAGCGATGCTGCCAGTGCCAGCTGTAAAAATAATGTTTTTTTCTTCATAAGTATACCTCCTGCCGTCATCTGTCATAGTATGGGTCTGTCATTGCTGAAAATCAGTTCTGTACGGTGATGGTAATCTGCGCCCCGGTCTCGCCGATGTACTCGCCGTCTGCCTCGTCATATGCCAGGAAGTAGGCAGTGGCGTCATAAGTGCCTTTTTCCAAGACTTTGTCCAGGGCTACGGAATCAATGTAAGTTCCCGGCTTTAGGTATTCAGACGAGTAGATTTCTTCCTGCGTGCTGTCAATCTTAATGCTCACCCGGAGGAGCTTGGCGTTGTTTCCCGGGTTTTCAATCAGTAAGTTTCCTTTGGAAGTACCATTGAGGAACACTGGGGAAGTATTGATGGAATAGGCTATCATGCTGCGGTCTAAGGCGTCCTGCAGCTCCTTCCTGCGCGCGTCCAGGTCAATCCCTGGCATGATGCCGACAGTGGCGTTGTCGTCATACTTTAGGTTCAGGTCTTCGTTTTTTGTGAAGACGAGGTAACAAATCAGCACGGTAAGCGCCACAATCAACGTGCCTCCTGCTGCAGACAGCAGCTGTTTTTTTCTTTTGCTCATAAAAAATTCCCCCTTTTCGGCTTTTTGTCTGGCAATGCCTGGCTGTTGTCGTTTTTTCACGGGCATTGTAGTCATTATAAGTCGAAAAAAGGGAAAAATCAAGAAAAATTATGCGACAAATTACGACAATATTCAACAAAATCTGAAAATATAAATAATTGTCAGTCTATTTTGCAGGTGTTTGACTTGAAGAGGATAACGAATCTCATGTCCTTTCCGTCCTGCTGTGGTGCGTCTGGCTTAACTTTGCCTGCAGATAGCGCGCCAGGTAGACGTAAGGCGTGTCGGCAAGGCTGGTGGCGACGAAAATGACATAGCTGGCACACGCGATAGAAACAAGCGTCTGTGTGCTATGGGTGCCTACAAATGCGCCCCAGGTGAACAGCACGGTATTCAGAAGCTGGGAGACCAATGTGGAGCCATTATTCCTCAGCCACAGGAATTTCTTGCGGTCTTTGAATTTGCGGCTGGTAAATTCCCACCATTTGTGATAAGCCCAGACGTCAAAGAGCTGGACGATGACATATACTGCGATTCCCACGAACATCAGCCGCGGCGTGTTGGAGAACACCGTGCGGATGCTTGGGCTGGCAAAATCATTTTCATTGGGGATATAAAGCATCCAGGACTGGCTGATGAGGATAAAGCAGACCGAAGTCGCGATGCCCAGCCACACAGCAGTCTGCGCAGCTTTCTTGCCGTACAGTTCGCTCGCGATATCCGTCACGAGGAAGGTAGAGGCAAAAAGGATGTTGCCCAGCGTCATCTCCATGCCAAAGGCGTCGATGACAATCAGCACTTCTATGTTTGCGGCAATTGTGGCGACAACCGTCCATAAGTACAGCCCCTGCTCCTTAAATAAGGCAAATAAGAGCAGGACGGCAGAGTAAGTGATTACCAGTGTTAAGAATAATAATAGTTCATTTTGCATGTTCTACGACACCTCCTACGCCGAAAGCAGTATTTTCCATAAGAATATCCACCCGGCTGTCTTTGATGTATTTGGGGTAAAGCTCTCTTGAAAATATAGCAATTACCCGGGGATCTGGCTTTATGGGTCTCAAGTTTTCCTGCATGATGTTGACGCAGATACGTTCAAAATGGGCAAGCCCGGTCTGGATGTCATGTTCCATGCTCTCAGCTGTCTGCCCGGGGATGCCCAGCAGCAGGCATACCTCGTCGAAGTATCTGGCGATTTCTTTTGGGCTGTCCGTATCAATCCCTTTGCCTAAGTAACTCTCCCGGAACAATGCGTCAAAAGTTTCCACACCGGTCTTGAGTTTAAGCGTAATGCCAAGGCCTGCGAATCGCCTGCGGAAATCTGCGATTGCGTCGCGGTGCCGCCAATGGCACTCAAAATGCACCTGGCAGATATTGTGTTTCTGACAGACCTCTGCAATCTGTGACAAAGTTGCTTCGTCCAAATCCACGAAGCTCCCGGAGTTGATGACTTCCAGTTTGCGGTAGATGCCGGTGACTTTTAAGAGCTGTTCTTTGTTCAGCGCAAAATTTGCTCCTTCATCTGGCGAAGAGTCGAGATGGTAGTCGCAGAAGCGGCAACGCCGCCAGCTGCAGCCACGCCCCCGGAGCATCACGATTTCCCTGGGATTTTTTTCATGGATGACGGCATAACGGTTTGGGGTAAATTCTTCCATTTTTGATCCTTTCCGACAGTACGCATGGTGGTTTTCCATGTCATTCTGAAAAACCAGGGGCAGAAAAGCCTTTTTTGAATATGGCGTTCAAAATGACAGAAAAACGGCATACTCCGGCACAAAGGCACGGAAGATAACCGTCTCTCAAATCCCTAGTTTTGTTTAGAGACAGGATGGTTGCGAACTGTCTTATATGATTTTTTACAAACCATGTAATTATACTACGGCTTGCCTGACATTGCAAGGAAAAAAGTAAGGATTGACGCGACTTTCCCTGCTTGGTATGATAGAGCTGGAATCATTTTAGGTGTATGCTGAGAAATGGGGACATTATGGTAGATAAAATAAATGGACAGAAATATTATGAGTATGCGAAAATCAACCAGACGAAGCGAAAGAGCATAGATTCGCCGGAGTTCCATCTGGATCCGGAGAAGCAGGGCGTCATTTACGAAAAAAACGAGGAGAAGCAGAAAAGCCCCAAGGTTGAAGCCGGGCAGGACACCGCTAGGCAGCCGCAGGAAAATGTAAGCCAGGGCGTGCGGGTGGAGCTGTCCCGCCAGGGGAAGGAGCAGAGCGGGCAGCGCACAAATCTTTCTGAACAAATCCGCAAATTCGCAGAAACGGCCGTCACTTTCCTAAAATCTCTATGGGATAAGATTTGGAATGAGCCGTCCAAAGAGGCCAGGGCAGATTTCCCGGAAGTCCTGGAAGAACGTATGGAGAAGGCAGGGGAGGATGCTGGTTATATGGGCTGGGCAGGAGAATTGCCTGCAGAGTATCTGCTCCCCGGGCCGGAGGCTGCAGCGCAGCCAGCCTATACCCAGGATGAAATCCGCGCGATATTCCGTAGGGGAGACCGAAAAGAGATTGAGGATTTCCTGTCTGAAAACGGGCGGCGCCATCTTGTGAAGAACTCGGATTTACTGACCCAGTATGACAGGAAAGGAATGATTATCGGCGTAGATCGTACCGATAAAGAATTAATCCTGCATGGGAACAAGAATGAAATAAAACTTTAAAAAGCAAGCGATTATGAAAAAAGAAGCAGAAAGGAATACAATGATTATGAAGATTGAGCAATATTGCGTAGGGCAGGTGCAGACGAACTGTTATTTTGCAATCAATGAGGAGACGAAAGAAATGCTGATTGTGGATCCCGGCGATTCCGCATCCTTCCTTGCTAAACAAATTAAGCAGGAGGGGTTAAAGCCTCAGGCAGTCCTGCTGACTCATGGGCATTTCGATCATGCAATGGCGGCAGAGGAGCTGGCAGATATTTTTGGAATTAAGATTTACGCCCATGAGGCGGAGAAAGATACCTTGAAGCAGCCAGGGCTTAACGCTTCGGGAATGATTGGGCGCACGGATGTTTACCATGCAGATGTGTTCGTGAAGGACGGTGAGACGCTTGAACTTGCCGGCATGGAACTTAAGGTTCTGCATACCCCGGGACACACGGAAGGCGGCTGCTGTTATTATGCTGAGAAAGATCAGGCATTGTTTTGCGGAGATACTCTCTTTTGCCAGTCTGTGGGGCGGACGGATTTCCCGCGGGGAAGCATGTCGCAGCTGATACGTTCTATCCGGGAGAAGCTGTTTTCCCTGCCGGATGAGGTGAAAGTCTATCCGGGACATATGGGGCTTACGACCATTGGCATGGAGAAGAGCAGCAATCCATTTCTGTAGGGGGCGGCGGATATGATAACTGTTTGGCTGAATGAGGCAGATTTTGAATATGACATCCATTCCCTCGTGAAAGCATTTTATCCCGCCGAGGATGTAAAGGTTTTTGCAGACGCCGGGCGAGTCTGCGGTCTGGAACAGGAGCATCTGCCGCTGTTTCGCCTTGAAGTCTGTTACTGCAGGGAAGCGCAGGGAAGCGGCGGGGGTAGGATAGGGATTATCCTTGTGGAGAATCCCAAGGGATTGCAGCCCGGATACAGGGGAGACGTAATGCAAGAAATACAGCCGGTAGGAGCAGGGCGGCTGCCCGCTGCCAAGGCAGAAACCCAGGTAGATTTCTCAGACCGCAAGGATACAAAGAACCGCCTGAAACGCTGTTTGTACCAGATGCTGTCAGAATACGCCGGGCAGGAGCTTCCCTGGGGGACGCTGACCGGCATCCGGCCCACGAAGATTCCCATGTCTATGCTGAAAGATGGTAAAAGCGAGGCAGAAATCCGGGCTTTTATGGCAGAAACATATCTGGCGTCGGAGCAGAAGATCGGCCTGAGCCTGGAGATTGCCAGGCGTGAGATGGAATTGCTTGGCAGGATTGATTATGAGGATGGCTACAGCCTCTATGTAGGGATTCCGTTCTGCCCAAGCATCTGTTCCTATTGTTCATTTTCCTCCTCCCCTGCCAGTTTGTGGGAGGACAAGATGGACGCTTATCTGGACGCGCTGGAGCAGGAAATCGATTATGCTGCCAATGCCTGCCGAGATAAGAAATTAAATACCGTTTATATCGGTGGAGGGACGCCGACGACGCTCTCTCCCAGGCGGCTGGAGCGGCTGCTTTGTAAGATAGGGGAAAGCTTTGATTTTTCCCATCTGCTGGAATATACGGTGGAGGCCGGACGCCCTGACAGCATCACGGAAGATAAGCTCATCGTATTAAAGGAACATGGCATCTCCCGCATTTCCATCAATCCCCAGACGATGAAACAGGAGACGTTAGACCTTATCGGACGTCGTCATACCGTGGAGCAGACGGAACGCAGCTTTCGGCTGGCCAGGGATTTGGGTTTTGACAATATCAATATGGATCTGATTGTGGGCCTGCCGGGGGAGACTATGGATGATGTGAGGCATACGATGGAGAAAATTCAGGAACTTTCGCCGGATAACCTCACAGTCCATTCCCTTGCCGTCAAGCGGGCAGCGAGGCTGCAGATGTTCCCGGAAGATTACCGGGGGATGAAGATGGAGAACACCTGGGAAATCATCGGGCTGACGGCAGAATATGCCCGAAACTTAGGGCTTGAGCCTTATTACCTCTACCGGCAGAAAAATATGGCGGGCAATTTTGAGAATGTAGGGTATGCCAGGCCAGGGAAAGCCGGGTTTTACAATATCCTCATCATGGAGGAAGTGCAGTCAATCGTGGCGTTGGGCGCAGGAAGCATTTCGAAGCGGGTGCATCCGAAGGAAGGAATCAGGCGTTGCGAGAATGTGAAGGATGTGGCTCTATATATGCAAAAAATAGACGAAATGATTGAGAGAAAACGGAAGTTGCTCACGGATTTTTAAGCGCTTCTTCATTCCCTCAAAGTACAAGAAATGGTGGAAAGTACATCAAAAGTACATCAAATTTTTACTTGATAGTACGGAATAATACGCAATAAATGTGAAAACCTGAATATTGTGCTTTAAAGGACAATCTTATTCTGACGAATGGGACTGTCCTTTGTTGTTATAGTCAAACAACAATTTTAATTGAACGAAGAACTTTCTCCATAATTCACTTCCATATTCACGCCGCATTTCGGGAATTTAGGAGGAAACTTCCATCCCAGCGCCGCATAACCAGTTTATTTGATTTCAGCAAATTTAACTGGTGTGACACCGCAGACGGTCATTTCAAGCTGCTCTGCCAGAACGCTGACATTCGCATCCTGCTCCATTAAAAGAAGCAGGATACGAGTACGGGTAGGGTTCCCCAGCATCTTGAAAAATTCAGTTAAAATGTACAGGTTGCTTTCTTTAAGCCCTGCGTAAAGCTGACTGTCCTGATATTCGGCCAAAGGATTCCCTCCTTCCTTACAGCTTTTTCACAAACAGGCAGCGAATCGCATTCAGCACCGCAAGAATCATGACGCCCACATCTGCGAAAATCGCCAGATACATATTGGCAATTCCCACGGCTCCTAATGCAAGGCAGGCGAATTTCACAACAAGCGCCATTGTAATATTCTGATAAA
>CAJUFQ010000015.1:74681-76908 GCA_910585625.1 uncultured Lachnospiraceae bacterium | reverse complement strand
GCTATTTTAACGCTTATTCGCCAGCTTTGCAAGCCCATTTTACACGAATCGAAAATCAAATTACACGAATTTCGGGCGAATAGGCAAACTTTTTTCGGTCACAAATTGGAGGTTTTCATATGCCAGATAAGAGAGGAAATTCGCAATCCGCTGACAACAGTCAGCTGCTTGCTCATAAAAGCAGCCCGAAGGACGGGCATGCTTTTAAATTACAAGCCCCCTACAAGCCCACAGGCGACCAGCCCCAGGCCATCGCCGAGCTGGTCAAAGGCTTCAAGGAGGGCAATCAATTCCAGACTTTACTAGGGGTTACGGGTTCCGGCAAGACATTTACGATGGCAAATGTCATTCAGGAATTGCAGAAGCCGACGCTGGTCATCGCCCACAACAAGACGCTTGCGGCGCAGCTATACGGAGAATTCAAGGAGATGTTCCCGGAGAATGCAGTGGAATATTTTGTCTCCTACTACGACTATTATCAACCCGAAGCTTATGTGCCGTCCACGGACACCTACATTGCCAAAGATTCTTCCATCAATGATGAGATTGACAAGCTGCGTCTTTCGGCGACGGCGGCATTGGTGGAACGCAATGATGTTATCATCATATCCAGCGTGTCTTGTATTTATGGGCTGGGCAGCCCTATAGATTATAAAAATATGATGCTGTCTTTGCGTCCGGGCATGGAGAAAGACAGGGACGACGTTATCCATAAATTGATTGACATCCAATATACGAGGAATGACATGGATTTCCAGAGAGGTACCTTCCGGGTCAGGGGAGATGTAGTGGAAATCTTTCCGGCAAACTTCGGGGAGACGGCATTCAGGGTAGAATTTTTCGGGGATGAAGTGGATAGGATAACGGAGATTGATGTTCTGACCGGGGAAATCAAGAGCCAGTTAGAACATATCGCTGTCTTTCCGGCGTCTCATTATGTGGTTGCCCCAGAGAAAATCCGCCAAGCGGCGGAAGAGATTGAGCAGGAGATGGCAGAGCGCGTCAAATATTTTAAAGGCGAGGACAAGCTACTGGAAGCGCAGCGGATTGCAGAACGGACGAATTTTGACATTGAGATGCTCAAGGAGACTGGTTTCTGCAGCGGCATTGAGAATTATTCCAGGTTCCTGTCGGGCCTGGAACCTGGGGAGCCGCCCAATACGCTGATAGATTATTTCCCAGAGGAATTCCTGATTATTGTGGATGAGTCGCATATCACAATTCCTCAGGTCCGTGGGATGTATGCCGGAGACCAGTCGAGGAAAAACACGCTGGTGGACTATGGATTCCGCCTGCCATCGGCAAAGGATAACCGTCCCTTGAATTTTGAGGAATTTGAAAGTAAAATAGATCAGATGCTGTTTGTGTCCGCCACGCCTAATGTCTACGAGAACGAACATGAACTGCTCCGCGCGGAGCAGATTATCCGGCCTACAGGGCTGCTGGATCCCGAGGTAGAAGTGCGTCCGGTCGAAGGGCAGATTGACAATCTCATTGGTGAGGTAAATAAAGAGATTTCCAAGAAAAACAAAGTCCTGATTACTACGCTTACTAAGAAAATGGCAGAGGATCTGACGGATTATATGCGTGAAGTAGGCATTCGTGTGAAGTATCTGCATTCTGATATTGATACGCTGGAGCGGGCAGAGATTATCCGGGATTTACGTTTGGACGTGTTTGACGTACTGGTGGGAATCAATCTGCTGCGTGAAGGGCTTGACATACCTGAGATTACGCTGGTGGCGATTCTGGATGCAGACAAAGAAGGGTTCCTGCGTTCAGAGACGTCCCTTATCCAGACTATCGGGCGTGCGGCCAGAAATGCAGAGGGGCATGTCCTGATGTATGCAGATTCTATCACAGATTCTATGCGGGTTGCAATCGATGAGACAAACCGTAGGCGGGGTAAGCAAGAGGCTTACAACAAAGAGCATGGGATTACACCTAAGACGATTCAGAAATCTGTGCGGGAATTAATCAGTATTTCCAAAAAAGTGGCAAAGGAAGAGTACCGATTCGAGAAAGATCCAGAGTCTATGAGCAAGAAAGAGCTGGAGAAGTTGATTGGGGATATTCAGAAGAAGATGCAGGCAGCAGCGGCAGAACTCAATTTCGAGGCAGCGGCAGAGCTGCGTGACAAAATGATAGAACTAAAAAAGAATTTAAGGGATTTGACCTAAGGAGGGGCCCAGCGAAGCTGGGAGGATGCCCTTAGGTCACTTACCGT
>CAJUFQ010000015.1:56674-74581 GCA_910585625.1 uncultured Lachnospiraceae bacterium | reverse complement strand
AAGTAAATATGACCTAAGGAGGGGCCCAGCGAAGCTGGGAGGATGCCCTTAGGTCACTTACCGTAGCCAAGAAAGTAAATATGACCTAAGGAGGGGCCCAGCGAAGCTGGGAGGATGCCCTTAGGTCTCGTATTGGAGCCAAAGAGAGGAGCGAAGCTGGGAGGAGACCTGATGCCGCTTACCGTAGCCAAGGAACAAGTCATGGAGGACGCCCTTAGGTTTCTTACCGTAGCCAAAGAATTAAAAACAAACCTGATACTATGGAAAAGGAGTTATCACATATGGCCAAGACAGAGAGAAAATACATCAAAATCCGGGGGGCAAACGAGCATAACCTAAAGAATCTTGACGTGGACATTCCGAGAAATGAATTCGTGGTACTGACAGGCTTAAGCGGTTCAGGGAAATCTTCCCTTGCCTTTGACACGATTTATGCGGAAGGGCAGCGAAGATACATGGAATCGCTGTCTTCTTACGCGCGGCAGTTCCTGGGGCAGATGGAGAAGCCGGATGTGGAGAAGATTGAAGGGCTTTCCCCGGCGATATCCATCGATCAGAAATCAACGAACCGCAACCCGCGTTCTACCGTGGGGACGGTCACGGAGATTTACGATTATTTCCGTCTGCTTTATGCCAGGGTAGGCATCCCGCACTGCCCAAATTGCGGCAAAGAGATTAAAAAGCAGTCAGTCGACCAGATGGTTGACCAGATACAGTCCCTGCCGGAAGGTACGAAAATCCAGTTGCTGGCCCCAGTAGTGCGTGGGCGCAAAGGTATGCACCAGAAATTGTTTGAGCAGGCGAAACGCAGCGGTTACGTCAGGGTTCAGGTCGATGGCAATATCTATGATTTGTCAGAAGAAATCGCGCTGGATAAAAATATCAAGCATAATATAGAGGTAGTGGTAGACCGCCTTGTGGTTAAGCCTGGAATTGAGAAACGTCTGACGGATTCCGTGGAAAATGTGCTGGAGCTTGCCGAAGGGCTGATGACTGTGGACGTTATAGGCGGCGAGCCGATTAATTTCTCACAGAGTTTTTCCTGCCCGGACTGCGGCGTCAGTGTGGACGAGATTGAGCCGAGGAGCTTTTCTTTTAACAATCCGTTCGGAGCCTGTCCAGACTGTTTTGGGCTAGGCTATAAAATGGAATTTGACATAGACCTGATGATACCAGACAAGTCTTTAGGCCTCTCGTCAGGCGCCATTCAGGTCATGGGCTGGCAGTCCAGCACAGACAAGGGGAGCTTTACCAATGCTATACTGGTTGCATTGGCGGAGGCGTATGGATTTGATTTAGATACGCCGTATGAGGAACTTCCGAAAAAGGTGCAGAATATCATCATTAATGGCACTGGCGGGAAGGAGCTGAAAGTCCATTACAAAGGGCAGCGCGGGGAGGGAGTCTATGATGTGGCGTTTGAAGGCCTGATCCGCAATGTGCAGAGGCGTTACCGGGAGACCGGTTCTGATACCATGAAACAGGAATACGAACAATTTATGCGGGTGACGCCTTGTAAGGCATGCGGCGGGCAGCGCCTGAAAAAGGAGTCTCTGGCGGTGACTGTCTCTGACAAAAATATCTATGAGGTCACTTCTATGTCCATTCGCAGGCTGCAGAAATTCCTGGTGGGTATGGAGCTGACAAAGCAGCAGCAGATGATTGGGGCGCAGGTGCTGAAAGAGATTAAGGCGCGCGTGGGTTTCCTGGTGGATGTGGGGCTTGAGTATCTGACGCTTACACGCGCCACAGGAACGCTGTCCGGCGGGGAGGCGCAGCGCATCCGACTGGCGACCCAAATTGGTTCAGGGCTTGTGGGCGTTGCCTATATCTTGGACGAGCCGAGTATCGGGCTGCACCAGAGAGACAACGACAAGCTGCTGAATACGTTGAAGAACTTAAAAGAATTAGGCAATACCTTGATTGTCGTAGAACATGATGAAGATACGATGCTGGCGGCAGACCATATTGTGGATATCGGCCCTGGCGCAGGGGAACATGGCGGGGAGCTGGTCGCGCAGGGGACGGCGCAGGATATCATGAATAATCCACAATCAATCACCGGGGCATATCTCAGCGGCAAGGTTCAGATTCCGGTTCCAGAGGAGCGAAGGAAGCCCACGGGATTCCTGAAGATCAAAGGGGCGCAGGAAAACAATCTGCAGAATATAAATGTGGAAATTCCGTTGGGGGTGCTGACTTGTATTACCGGGGTATCAGGCTCCGGGAAATCATCGCTCACCAATGAAATCCTTTACAAGCGATTGGCAAGGGATTTGAACCGCGCCCGCGTAATTCCGGGAAAGCACAAATCTATTGAGGGGATTGGGCAGCTGGATAAGGTGATAGATATCGACCAGTCTCCTATTGGCCGGACGCCGCGCTCCAATCCTGCGACCTATACTGGTGTTTTCGACCAGATACGCGACTTGTTTGCGGCGACGCCGGACGCAAAAGCAAAGGGGTATGCCAAGGGACGTTTCAGCTTTAATGTGAAGGGCGGGAGGTGCGAGGCATGTTCCGGCGACGGTATCTTAAAGATTGAGATGCACTTCCTGCCAGATGTGTATGTGCCCTGTGAGGTCTGCGGCGGCAAGCGGTACAACCGAGAGACATTGGAAGTCAAATATAAGGGGAAGAACATTTATGATGTGCTGAACATGACCGTGGAGGAAGCGTTGGCCTTCTTTGAGAATGTTCCTTCCATTCGGCGCAAGATTGAGACCTTGTATGATGTGGGACTCTCCTATATCAAGCTTGGCCAGCCTTCGACGACGCTGTCCGGCGGGGAGGCGCAGCGGATAAAGCTGGCCACGGAATTAAGCCGCCGCAGCACAGGCAAGACAATCTATATCCTGGACGAACCTACGACGGGGCTGCATTTTGCCGACGTGCATAAGCTTACGGAAATCCTGCATCGTTTGGCGGAAGGCGGCAATACGGTCGTGGTCATTGAGCATAACCTTGACGTGATTAAGACGGCGGATTATATCATAGACATGGGGCCGGAAGGCGGGGACGGAGGCGGAAAAGTCATCGCCCAGGGAACACCGGAAGAGGTGGCAGAGGCAGAAGGGTCTTATACAGGCCAGTATGTGAAAAAATATCTGCGGAAGTAGGCGCAGGCTGCTCGTTCTGTCTTTCCGTAACACTTTTTCCTGGAAATGCATAATATTTTATGATGCAAATATATGGAAAATATAGGAAAATCTGTTATAATATTTGGAAGGAATCTGTGGGAAAGGAAACGTCAATCATGAAAAAGAACCGAACGATTAAACAGACCATTGAATTTTACGTGATGGCAGTGGCAATTTTGCTCGGCGTCTTGCTGACAGTTGTCATGATTATCAGCAGCTTTGTTTCAACGGATACGATTTTGCTGGATAACCTTCAGCTGATAGCGAAGACCTCATCCCAGAATGTAGGCGCGAATCTTCATCTTCTTACAGACCGTATGGCGAATCTGGCGCTGGAGGGGCCATTGACGGAGGAGGGCGGTTCGGCAGAAGAGAAGCAGGAAGTGCTGGATGAGCGCGAGACCCGCATTGAGTTTGTGTGGCTGGGAGGATATGATTTATCAGGAAAAAAGGTTTATGGGGATGATGGCGCGCCGAAGAGCATCGCTGATAAGAAGTTTTACGCATATCTGCAGCAGACGGGCAATATAGTCATTGACGAACCTTATTATGAAAACGATATCTGGCAGCTGAGTGTCGCGCTGCCTTTGAAAAAAGATGGGGAAATTGCTTCCTATCTGGTAGGAAGTTATAAATATGATCTGCTGGATGACGTGCTTACGAACATCAACATAGGCGTGACGGGCGATTCCTACATAATCAATGAAGAAGGGACGATTATCGCAGACAAAGATTTAGATAATATGCAAAAGCATGAGAATGTTTACGAGATATACAAATCCAATAAAAATAAGAAGGTTTTTGACCGTATGCGTAATTTCCAGACAGGGTCTGAATCCATGCGTCTGCACGGCGTGAGCCATTATGTGGCCTACGCTCCGGTTCCGGGGACGAACTGGACGCTTGTGATTGACGCGCCACGCCGGGAATTCCAGGCAATGTTATGGTTCTCTGTATTCGTCTGCATCATCCTTGCCGTAATACTTCTGTTCATTGCGCGGTATGTGATTGTAAAGATGGCAGACAGCATCTCAGCCTCCCTTTCCCTTGCCACGGGCAGGCTTACGTCCCTGTCGGAGGGCAATCTGAAAGATGAGGTCGTGCTTGCCAGAACCAATGAGGAGGCGCAGGTGCTTACCGGAGCCCTTGCTAAGACCATTGACAGCATGGCCCATTATATCAATGACATTGAATCTTCGCTAGGCTACCTGTCGGAAGGGGATTATTCGCAGGAAGTGCCGGATTCGTTTAACGGTGATTTTGTGGCGATTCGGGAGGCGTTGGCCTCAATTACGGATTCCCTGAATGAGACTATGCGCAGGATTAACCACTCATCCCATGCAGTCAATGAGAATTCTTCTGAGGTGTCCGGGTATGCCAAGCGGTTGTATGACGGTTCTGTGGAGCAGGAGGTTGCATTGGAGCGGCTGATTGCCAGCATCCAGCAGATTACGGAGCAGATTGGGCATATCACGGAGAATGCCGGTCAGGTGAAAGAATGTGCAGGAGAGGCCCAAGGCAAAGTCGACCAGGGGCAGACACAGATGGATGATATGCTGGTGATGATGCACGATATTTATGAGAATATGCAGGAAATCATCAAAATCAGCCAGCTGATAGAAGAGATTTCCTCACAGACCAGCTTGCTGGCGCTTAACGCGTCCATCGAGGCGGCGCGCGCTGGGGAATCGGGCAGAGGGTTTGCAGTGGTGGCGCAGCAAATTGGCGTCTTGGCGGAACAGACAGCCAACGCTTTAAAAGAGACGGGAACTATTATTGACCAGGCGAATGTTTCCATAGAAAAAGGACTTAAGACAGCGGACGCCACGGCAGAATCTTTCCGGGAGATTTATCAGGCCGCAGAAAAATTCACCGGGATTTCCAACAGCATGGCGGCCGTTGTGGAACAGCAGCAGGAAGCTGTCGCCATGGTGACGGAGGAAGCAGATAAAGTGCTGGAGATTGCGAATACTAACCGTCAGCTCGCTCAGGAGACAGACGAGACGGCAACATTGTCCTTAAGCCAGGCGGAGGAGTTGGGCGAAGTGGTGGCAGCGGTGAAATTGAAAGGAGGCGTTTTGGAGTGAAGATGAAGAAATCGGCAAGTTTCCTGCTTCTTGGCATGTTCCTGTTGCTGGCAGGATGTGGGAACAAAATGAAAGACGGATATTATACGGCAGAAATGGCAGAATTTTCCCATGGGTGGAAAGAATATGTCTGCATACAAGTAAAGGATGACACAATCGTTTCGGCTGAATTCAATGCCAAGGACGCCAGCGGCTTTATCAAAGCATGGGATAATGAATATATGAGGAATATGGGGACTGTCTGTGATAATTACCCGAACCAGTATACCAGGGAATATGTACGTCAGCTGCTGGAGGGCCAGAAAGACACCAAAGTGGATCTGATGGCTGGCGCCACCCATTCCGGGGATAATTTCATAAAGCTAATCCCGGCCGTCATTGAGCAGGCCAGGAAAGGCGATTCTGCGACGGCGCAGGTAACCGATACAACGAATATTAAGTAACCAGGCGCCTTAATTTGTTATGTAATTATATAAATGAAAACTGCGCGGATTTGTCCGCGCAGTTTGGATTCGGGGAGTACCTCCTGGATTCCGAAGAACCCAGGAAGCATGAGTTATGAAAAATTATATTAGCTTGTTAGCTAGTACAGTGATTAGTATAACCTGAGAATGTGTCCTATATGTGAAAAAACCAAAAATATTTTCAAAAGAATATAAAATTTATATAAACTTCCCTAAGGATTTGCATGTAAAAGGTTAATAATGGAAGATTTTTGTAGTTTTTGAAAAAAACACTTTGAAAATTACTCCTGATTGTATATAATGTAAATATGTATGGGAAAATAGAGTTATTACGTTCAGTGATGTTAAGATAGAGAGATGAAAGGGGACAGAGAAGATGTCGACAGATATTGGAATCGATTTGGGAACGGCGAGCATCCTCGTTTATATAAAAGGAAAAGGCGTTGTACTGAAAGAGCCTTCTGTAGTGGCTTTTGACAGGGACACGAATAAAATAAAAGCTATCGGAGAAGAGGCCAGGCTGATGCTGGGAAGGACGCCTGGGAATATTGTTGCGGTAAGACCTTTGCGTCAGGGGGTTATTTCTGACTACACAGTGACCGAAAAAATGTTAAGGTACTTTATTCAGAAAGCCCTTGGCAAAAAAAGCTTCCGCAAACCCCGAATCAGCGTGTGTGTTCCAAGCGGCGTCACTGAGGTCGAGAAAAAGGCTGTTGAAGATGCCACTTACCAGGCGGGCGCGCGTGAAGTTTCCATTATTGAAGAGCCAATCGCTGCGGCAATCGGCGCGGGTGTGGATATTGCAAAGCCTTGTGGGAACATGATTGTGGATATTGGCGGCGGCACGGCAGATATTGCAGTGATTTCCTTAGGCGGGACAGTGGTAAGTACTTCCATTAAGATTGCAGGGGATGATTTTGACGAGGCAATCGTCCGATATATGAGGAAGAAGCATAATCTCCTGATTGGGGAGCGGACGGCTGAAGACATCAAGATTAAGATTGGCACCTGTTTCCCCTTGGCACAGAATGATACTATGGATGTGCGGGGAAGGAATCTGGTAACCGGGCTTCCTAAGACAGTTTCCGTGTCTTCTGAGGAGACGGAAGAGGCATTGCGGGAGGCAACCCTGCAGATTGTGGAAGCTGTCCATAATGTATTGGAAAAGACCCCGCCGGAGCTTGCGGCAGACGTTGCAGACCGGGGAATAATTCTCACCGGAGGCGGCGCGCTTCTGCGCGGGTTAGAGGAGTTGATTGAAGATAAGACCGGGATTAATACCATGACGGCAGAAGAGCCGATGACATGCGTCGCAATCGGCACCGGCAGATATGTGGAATCTTTATCCGGGTCAGGAAGGAAAGAGGAATAGGTTTTCGGCAGCTTTTTCCGCGGCGCGGAAGCCGGAAACGCAATGAGGTAACAGATAATCAGCACATGAAGGAGCAGAGAAAATGGTAAAAGGATTATATACGGCATATACCGGTATGATTAATCAGCAGAACCGCATGGACGTACTCACGAACAATCTTGCCAACTCAGCCACCAATGGGTTTAAGAAGGAGGGGGCGACGTCGCAGGCTTTCGATGAGATGCTGGCGATTAAGATTAAAGACAGTTCCGCGTACAATCTGCCGAGGGGCATCGGGGATGTCTCCCTTGGGGTCAAGATTGGAGAATGCTACACTGACTACGGACAGGGGTCGTTCCGCGTAACTGATAATGTCTATGACATGGCGATTGACGGAGATGGTTTCTTTGCAATTTCCTATACGAATAAGGCAGGGGAGACATCCGTGAAATACACCAGGGACGGTGCATTTTCTGTAACCAGGGAAGGTTATCTGGTAACTAAGGACGGAGATTATGTATTAAACCAGGCAGCAGCCCAGGCTGGCAATCCAGGGCAGGCTGGTTACATAAGGGTGGATCCTAACATACCGCTGGTGGTGGACGATTTAGGCAATCTCTACCAGAACAATATGCTGGTGGGCCAGGTTGGCGTTGTGGATTTCGCAGATTACAACTTCCTTGCCAAGTATGGCGAGAATTTGTATGACCTTGTGGAGGGGGGGCAGGTACAGCCGTCCACGGCACGGGTAGAACAGGGGACATTGGAGATGTCCAATGTGAATGTTGTCTCTGAAATGGTGGAGATGATTAACATTTCCCGCGCATATGAGAGCAACCAGAAAATTATACAGACGATAGACAGTACGCTTGAGAAACTCGTAACAATGGGCAAGGTATAGAAAGGAGTTGTTTCACAATGATGAGGTCTTTATGGTCGGCAGCGTCCGGCATGATTTCACAGCAGACGGCGGTGGATACAATAGCAAATAATCTGGCAAATGTCAACACCACTGGTTATAAGACGGAGAAGACGGAGTTCAAGTCTTTGTTATACCAAACGTTACAGACAAGGACTACCACGGCAAATGGAGAACAGAAGCCAATATCAGCACAGGTAGGGCTTGGAACCAGGGTGGCGTCTATCACATCCAATTTTGTACAAGGGCCGCATCTGGACAGCGAGAGCTACACGGCTATGGCGATAGATGGGGACGGCTTTTTCGCGGTCAGAGGTGCGGATGGCAATACATATTATACGAGAAATGGAGATTTCAAGCTGAGTGTCGGCAATAATGGGAACCTGACGCTGGTTACGTCTAATGGTTATCCGGTTCTGGACACGCAGGGCAATCCGATTGAAATTCCCGGAGGCGTGAACGCCAGCAAAATGGTGGTCGACCAGTATGGGGCTTTCGGTTATTTTGACGCTCAGAATAATTTTGTGGATTTGAACCAATCCATCGGCCTTTTCCAGTTCAATAATCCGGCAGGGCTTGATAAGCTGACAAACAGCCTTCTGGGCGTGACAGATGCTTCCGGGCAGCCGCTGAACGAAGCAACTACCCCGAACCTTGTCTTAAGCACGGTACGCCAGGGATATCTTGAGGGATCTAACGTACAGGTGGCGGACGAGATGGTAAACCTGATTGTTGCGCAGAGGGCGTACGAGATGAATTCCAAGGCAATCCAGACATCCGATGACATGCTGGCCCAGGCGAACCAGCTGAAACGATAACTGATAGAAAGAGGGAGGCATTATGAGTCTTACAATCGACGGAATGAATGCTTTATATGATACCAATACCACAATGTCCAGCGGTTCTACAAACAAATTGGAAGATACTCTGAATTCCGATTTGTCTAAGGCTACAGAGGATGAACTGATGGACGTCTGTAAGGATTTTGAGGCATACTTTACAGAACAGATGTTTAAGGCAATGCAGAAGATGATTCCGGAATCGGAGGAAGTTTCGTCCTATACCAGGCAGATTCAGGATTATTATAAGGAGCAGATGGTTCAGAGCTTTGCCGATCAGTCTGCAAATGGCGAAGGCTTGGGGATTGCGCAGATGCTTTATGAGCAGATGAAACGCAATTATGGATTGGAATAGGCACGTGGATACGCTGAGCGGATATGTAGAACATATCGTTTACCAGAACAGTGATAACCATTATACCGTACTGAACCTTGTGAGCGGGGAAGAGGAAATTACCTGCGTGGGCGTGTTCCATGGCGTCGGGGAAGGCGAAACGCTTGAGCTGACAGGAGAATACACAAACCATCCTTCCTATGGCAGGCAGTTTAAGATGCAGTCCTTCCAGGTCAAGTCCCCGGAGGACGTGTTATCGATTGAACGGTATCTTGGCTCCGGAGCTATCAAGGGCATTGGCGCGGCACTGGCGGCGCGGATTGTCCGTAAGTTTAAGGAAGACACTTTCCGCATTATCGAGGAGGAGCCGGAACGGCTTGCCGAGGTGAAAGGAATCAGTGAGCGAAAAGCGATGGAGATTGCGGATCAGGTAGAGGGGAAACGCGAACTGCGGCAGGCAATGATTTTCCTGCAGCAGTATGGCATTTCCCAGACACTTTCCGTGAAGATATACCAAACATACGGACAGGAACTTTATACCATATTGAAAGAGAACCCATACCGCCTGGCAGATGATATCCAGGGTGTGGGTTTTCGTATTGCGGATGAGATAGCCTCAAAAATTGGGATTCACATGGATTCGGATTTCCGGATCCGCAGCGGAATCCTCTATACGCTGATGCAGGCGGCGTCAGAGGGGCATACCTGCCTGCCGGAGAATGTTCTGGGACAGAGGGCAGGCGCGCTCCTGGGACTTGACGCAGCGTGCATAGAAAAGCATTATATGGACTTGGCCATCAACAAGAAATTGATGATAAAAGAGATGGACGGAAGCCATTTCCTTTATGCTGCCAGTTATTATTACATGGAACTGAATACAGCAGCAATGCTTGCGCGGCTTGACATCTCCTATGACATTCCGCAGATAGAGATTGAGGCCCAGATTCGCGCAATAGAGAAGAGTACGGGCATGGATTTGGACGAGCTGCAGGCAGAAGCCGTGAAAGAGGCTGCCTGCAATGGCCTGGTGGTGATTACCGGAGGCCCCGGAACCGGCAAGACGACTACCATCAATGCGATTATCCGTTATTTTGAGACGGAGGGCATGGATATCTTTCTGGCAGCGCCCACGGGGCGGGCAGCCAAACGTATGAGTGAGACAACTGGATTTGAGGCGAAGACCATCCACCGTATGCTGGAGCTGAACGGCGGCATAGAGGGGAATGAAGGGTTTGAGCGTAATGAGCAGAATCCCTTGGAAGCGGATGTGATTATCGTGGACGAGATGTCCATGGTAGATATTTCCTTGATGCACGCATTACTGAAAGCGGTGGCGGAAGGGACGAGGCTGGTGCTTGTAGGAGACGTCAACCAGCTGCCGAGCGTGGGGCCGGGAAGCGTGCTGCGCGACATCATAGAATCAGAACGGTTCCATGTCGTGCGCCTGACGAAGATTTTCCGGCAGGCAGCGCGAAGTGATATCGTCGTGAATGCCCATAAGATTAACCGCGGCGAAGAAGTGGCCCTCGACAACAAGAGCATGGATTTCTTTTTCCTGAAGCGGTATGACGCAAATGTGATTATCAGCATTGTAATCCAGCTGATCCGGCAGAAACTGCCGAAATTTGTGGAGGCCGAGTCTTTTGACATACAAGTGCTGACGCCTATGCGTAAGGGGCTGCTGGGAGTGGAACGGCTTAATAATATCCTACAGCAGTACTTGAACCCGCCGGATGAAGGAAAAAAAGAGAAAGAGCATGGCGATATGAAGTTCCGAGAGGGTGACAAGGTCATGCAGATTAAGAATAATTATCAGCTGGAATGGGAGATTCGCAGCCGTTATGGGCTGGCTATCGACAAGGGCATGGGTGTATTTAACGGAGACATGGGCAAAATCCGCAGCATCGACGATTACCAGGAGCTTGTGACCGTGGAATTTGAGGAAGGCAGGCTGGTGGACTATAATTTTAAGCAGTTGGACGAGCTGGAACTGGCCTATGCGATTACAATCCACAAATCCCAGGGGAGCGAGTACCCAGCCGTAGTGATTCCCCTGCTGGCAGGCCCGCGGATGCTGATGAACCGTAACCTTTTGTATACGGCGGTGACACGGGCGAAGAGGTGCGTGACGCTTGTGGGGAATGACAGGACATTTGTGGAAATGATTGGCAATGCCACAGAACAGAAACGCTATTCCGGGCTCAAAAATTGTCTGAAAGAGTCTTTTTAAGGAAATCTTTCGAAAATACTGCTAGAAACGCAAGATTTGGTATGTTAGTATAAAAGGGCCGGAGAGATAGTTTTCAGAAAAAAGCTATGAAGATTTACAAGGAACATCTGCACCATTTGCTGTTTCCGCTAAGATGCCCGTTTTGCGACAAGGTGCTGCCCTCTTCCGTATTCCTTGCCCCAGAGCTGATGTGCAGCGTTTGCGGGAGGAAGCTGGAATACATCAGGGAGCCTGTCTGTAAGAAATGCGGGAAGCCGCTTGGCGATGAGAGGCAGGAGTGCTGCTATGACTGTACGCACCATGTGCGGGCGTTTGCACAAGGGAAAGCGCTCTGGATATACCAGGGAGCGGTGAAAGAATCTATCTACCGTTTTAAATATCATGGGAGGCAAGAATATGCGCGCTGTTATGGCAGGGAGATGGCAAGGGTGTATGGAGAATGGATAAACAGACGTAAGATTGACGCGCTTGTCCCAATCCCGCTATCCAAAAGGCGTCTGCGCCGGCGTGGGTTTAACCAGGCAGAGCTGGTTGCCAGGGAAGTCGGCAGATGCATGGGCATCCCCGTTTATGGAAGGCTGCTGCGCCGTGTGCGTGATACTAGGGCGCAGAAAGAATTAAATGAAGAAGAACGTAAAAATAATTTGAAAAAAGCTTTTAAAACTATGGAAAATAAGGTACAATTAAACCATATATTACTTATTGACGACATATATACAACAGGAAGTACGATGCATGAGGCGGCAGAAGAATTAAAGCGCAGGGGCGCAGGAGAAGTGTTCTGCCTGAGCGTCAGCATCGGAACTGGCTATCAGGAGGAATGAGGGTATGGAAGTTAGAAATTGCAAAGGCTGTGGGAGGCTTTTTAATTATCTGCAGGGGCCGCCGCTATGTTCTGCCTGCATTGCAGACCTTGAAGACAAATTTCAGCAGGTTAAGTCATTTCTGAGGGAGAATCCGAATGCGCCTATGGGCGTAGTATCAGAGGAAAATGAGGTTTCTGTCAAGCAGATTCGGCAGTGGGTGAGGGAAGAGCGTCTGTCCTTTACGGAAGAATCACAGATTACGCTGGAGTGCGAGGGATGCGGGGCCAAGATCCTGACGGGCAGATACTGCAGTAAGTGCAAGAACGGCCTGATTCATGACTTGTCCGGCGCGACAAAGAAGCCGACTGCAACTTTAGTAAAGCAGCCTCAAAAGGGTTCGGAGAAGGACCGGATGAGATTTTTAGAGAAATAAGACTGTTGGCAGTGTTTCATCAGCTGGTAAATGGAGAGTGCCTTGGAAAGCAGGTTTTTCAGGGTTTTGTCTGCTGTGTAGATGCGGTGTCTCTGGATGGTGCGGATATGTTGAGTGAAGAGCGGATTCGTCTGATGACGAAAATGGCCTCCTATGAGGAGGGTGAAGGAAAAAAATATATGCCCATAAAACAGTTTTATAGGAAGGATTATGTGACCCTTGGCATGGTGAAGACATTTATCACCTCAAGTATAGCGTTTGGAATCCTGCTTCTGTGTTGGGCGTTGTATGTGTTTGAGGACATCACGGAGATTCTGGCCAGCAGGGATTTTGCAGAGTTAGGCATGTCTGTCCTGGCGATATATTTTGTATTTATCGCTATTTATCAGCTGATTGCCCTTTTGGTGTATTATCGGCGTTATACGAAGGCGACCGCCAGCATGAAGGAGTACCATTCTATTTTGCGGAGGGCAGAGAAGCTTCAGGAAAAGGAAGACAGGTCGCCGCCCTTGGAGGATTGATATGACTGGATTATTGGAGTTTAGGGAGAGGCTGCGCAACTTTTATGGAAGGTATGAGATTTACGTTACGGCAGGCGTGAAGTTTGTGCTGGGGCTGGTAACGTTTTTGCTGATAAATAGCCAGCTTGGGTATCAGGAACAGCTGAACCAGCCGGCAGTTGCGTTGCTTTTAGCGTTGGCTTGCGCGTTCATGCCGGTTAACATCATGGTGGCGGCAGCCTGTGGGCTGATTCTAATCCATCTGTCTGCGTTGTCGTTGGAGGTCTGCGCTATCGGCCTGTGCCTGATTCTGCTGCTGTTTTTCCTATATGGCAAATTCGCGCCACAGCATGGCTATACAGCAATTCTGACCCCTGTCTTGTGCTTATTGAAGGTACCGCAGGTGGTGCCGGTGTCTGCAGGCTTGCTGTGCGGGCCGTCAGCGTACTTATCAGTGGTCAGCGGGGCGCTGGTCTTTTTCTATATAGACGGAGTCAAGACGAATATGGCGAACTTCACTTCTGCGGAAGAGACAGAAGCCATAGCCAAATGTACAGCCGCCCTGAAAATGCTGACTGGCAACAAGGAGATGTACCTGGTAATCGCAGCATTTCTTGTCACGTCCCTGACGGTGTATGTCATACGGAAGCAGTCAATAAATTTTGCGTGGCGGATAGGGCTGATTGTGGGAAACCTGATGCAGATGGTAATTCTTCTGGTAGGTTATGTCATGCTGGGGATGCCTCAGAAGGCTACGTGGGTTTTAATTGGTACGGCGGTTTCCATGGTGATTTGCCTGATTTTGGAATTCTTCCTATATAATCTTGATTATTCCAGAATTGAACGGGTACAATTTGAAGATGACGAATATTATTATTTTGTGAAAGCTGTTCCCAAGGTGTATCTTGCCAAGAAGGATAAGCGGGTCAAACGCATTACCCCGAAGAAGACAACGATTAACCGCAGGCAGCTGGCGGAGGAGCTGGATATTGACAGCGATCTCCTGCACTGATGAAATTTAAGAAGGATTTGAGGCGTTTTTGGCGTCTGAATCAGAAAGGAATGAAATTATGATAAAGGAATTGTTCGCAATTATAAATTCTTTTGCGTCCAAATATCTGTTTTGGATAGAGATGCCCCAGATTACCAAAACTGATATTGTGGAAATTATTATTATTTCATTTCTGCTCTATAATGTTCTGGTATGGATTAAAAAGACCAGGGCATGGAATCTTTTAAAAGGCATCATTGTCGTTGCAATTTTTATTTTAGTCTGCGCGATGTTCCAGATGAACACTATCCTGTGGATTGTCGGCAAGACTATCAATGTAGCGGTAATTGCGATTGCCGTTGTATTTCAGCCGGAACTGCGGCGGGCTCTGGAGCAGCTTGGGCAGAGGAATTTCATCATGTCGCTGTTTTCTTTTGATTCTCAGAAGGATCAGGAACGGTTTAGCGAAAGGGTAGCCAATGAGCTGGTAAAAGCGACTTATGAGATGGCAAAGGTAAAGACGGGGGCATTGATTGTAATTGAGCAGGATGTTGTGCTGGGAGAGTATGAGAGGACGGGGATTGCCCTGGATTCCTTGGTGTCCAGCCAGCTTCTGATTAATATATTTGAGCATAACACGCCGTTGCATGATGGCGCTATTATTGTACGTGGAGACAGGGTGGTGTCTGCAACCTGTTATCTGCCTCTTTCGGATAATATGGAACTTAGCAAGGAACTGGGAACCAGGCACCGTGCCGCAGTAGGGATCAGCGAGGTATGCGATGCGCTGACCATTGTGGTATCCGAGGAGACGGGGAATGTGTCGATTGCTATTGGCGGTGAATTATACCGTAATGTGGATGCGGAGTACCTGAAAGGGAAGCTGAACTTTATCCGCAAAGGAGCTATGGATGTGGGGCGCTTCCGCATTTGGAAAAGGAGGATGAAATATGTTTCGAAAAACGATGAAGCATCTGGCAAATAACCCAGGGCTGAAGCTATTATCCCTCCTTTTTGCAGTGGTAATCTGGCTGGTAGTTGTCAATGTCGCGGATCCGGAAGCCACGAAGTCGTTTTCCGTTCCGGTGGAGATTGTCAACAAAGATATCATCACGGAGATGGGGAAAGTACCGAATGTCGTGGGGGATACCGACATTGCGGTGTTCTACATTGCAGGTTCGAGGAGTTATGTGGAAGACATGACGTCTGATGATTTCAGCGTGACGGCGGATCTGAGCCAGGTAGACCTCAGCCAGGAAGGGGAAGCTAAATTAGTTCCCATTGAGATAACAGCTAAGAAAAATGAACGGCGGATTGAGATTGTCCGCAGGACTGTGAATATGCAGATTACGCTGGAAGACCGTCTTGAGAAGAAGTTTGTGATATCAGGGGAGGCCACAGGGACGCCGGCGGAGGGATATGCCATCGGAGGCGTGGAGGTGACCCCGAATCTTCTGAAAGTATCCGGGCCTGTGTCCATTGTATCCAAGATTAACCGTGTGGGGGCTTCCATTAACGTGGATGGGGTTACCAGCGATGTGTCAGACAGCGTGATTCCGGTATTGTATGACGAAGACGGTTCCGTTATTTCTTCCGACCTTCTGGAAATGAACCAGACGGCGGTGACGATAAGAGCTGAAATCTGGGCAACCAAGAGCGTGCCGGTGCAATGCATGGCCAGCGGCGAGCCGGCAGCCGGCTATGAATTCCGCAAGATTGAATGTGTTCCGGAAACCGTGCTTGTGAAAGGAAGGGCGTCAGTCCTCAATGGAATCAGTGTCATAAATATTCCGGCGGATGTGATTGACATTACCGGAGCCCGGGAGGATATGGAGGACACGGTAGACATCATGCCGTACCTGGAGGAACTGGGGATTTCCCTGGTAGAGCCAAGCGCCAGCAAGATTGCAGTGACGGTTATCATTGAGCAGAAAGAAACAAAATCCTTCGATTTCCCGGCAAGCAGTATTAAAATCAGCGGGCTGCGCAGCGACTTTGACCTCGATTTCAATGCAGAATCGGTAAACGTGAGCGTTCGGGCGTTGGGGGAAAACATGGAATCCCTGAAATCAGAATATATTGAGGCTTTGCTGGATGTGACGGAGTTGGAGCCGGGAACTTATACAAGGCAGCTTACAATCAATCTGCCGAATGAAAAATATGAGTTGGTAGGTATTGTCAACATACAGTTCGTGATTGTGGATAAGAACCAGGCGACAGAAGATGGGAGCGATCAGCTGGTCGATATGGGCGATGACCAGCCTTCGGACACAGGAAACGGCCCAGAGGAAGATCCTGACAGCGGAGCCGATGACGATACAAATGACAATTCTGGTAATGATTCCGGCGACAATGAATAATTTGGAAAATAAAAAAGAAAAATAGAGGTATAAGCTATGGCAAGAATGTTTGGAACAGATGGAGTTAGAGGAGTGGCAGGCACAGAACTTACGATTGAGCTGGCAATGAAGCTGGGCCAGGCAGGGGCTTATGTGCTGACAAAAGAAAAGGCACACCAGCCTACGATTATCGTTGGATGTGATACGAGGATTTCCGGCGGGATGCTGGCAAATGCGCTGATGGCAGGGGTCTGCTCTGTGGGGGCGAACGCAGTATATATGGGAGTCATGCCCACGCCGGCCATCGCGTATCTTACCAAGAAGCATAAAGTGGATGCAGGAGTGGTTATTTCAGCTTCCCATAACCCGATGGAATTCAATGGGATTAAGTTTTTCAATGGGGAAGGGTATAAGCTTTCCGATGAGCTGGAAGACGAGATTGAGCGGTTGATTAACAATGGCATGAAAGATGTTCCGTTGCCGTTAGGATCTGGCATAGGGAAAATCAGTTACCGCTTTGACGCCAGGGAGGAGTATGTTTTCTTTATGAAGAAGACTGTTCCGGTAGACTTAAGCGGCATGAAGATTGTCATTGACTGTGCGGAGGGAGCCGCCCATTATACGGCGGTGGAGACGCTGAAAGGCCTGGGCGCGAATTTGGTGGCAATCCATACGAACCCGGACGGCACAAATATCAATGCAAACTGCGGATCGACTCACATGGATGAGCTGCGCGCGCGGGTGGTCTATGAGAAGGCAGATATCGGAATTGCTTTTGATGGGGACGCCGACCGAATGCTTGCGGTCGATGAAAAGGGCAATATCGTCGACGGTGACCAGGTGATGGCGATTATCGGTAATGAGATGAAAAAGAATGGTACGCTCAAGAAAGATACTATTGTGGGTACAGTCATGAGCAACCTTGGCTTTACGCTGATGGGGAAAGCATGCGGCATCCATATTGAGCAGACCAAGGTGGGAGACCGCTATGTTCTGGAAAACATGAAAGAAAATGGATATAATATCGGAGGCGAGCAGTCCGGACACATTATTTTCCTGGATGAGAATACCACAGGAGATGGGCTGTTAAGCGCCTTGCATCTGCTGGAAGTCATTGTTCGGACGGGCAAGCCGCTGTCAGATCTGGCAGGGATTATGGAAGTCCTGCCTCAGGCGTTGGTGAATGCTAAAGTGCCGAATCATAAGAAAGAGAAGTTTATGGATTACCCGGAGATTGCTCAGGCGATTGAGGAACTTGAGAAGAAATTCGCTGGCGAAGGAAGGGTTCTGATTCGTCCATCCGGCACAGAGCCTTTGGTCAGGGTCATGATTGAGGGTAAGGATCAGGAAGAAATATCAAAAGATGCCAAAGCATTGGCAGAATTAATTATGAAGAATATGCTTTGACCTAAGGAGGGTCCCAGCGAAGCTGGGAGGATGCCCTTAGGTCCAGAACCGAAGCCAATGAAATGGA
>CAJUFQ010000015.1:0-56574 GCA_910585625.1 uncultured Lachnospiraceae bacterium | reverse complement strand
AGGATGCCCTTAGGTCCAGAACCGAAGCCAATGAAATGGATAGACCTAAGGAGGGTCCCAGCGAAGCTGGGAGGATGCCATTAGGTCCAGAACCGAAGCCAATGAAATGGATAGACCTAAGGAGGGGCCCAGCGAAGCTGGGAGGATGCCCTTAGGTCCAGAACCGAAGCCAATGAAATGGATAGACCTAAGGAGGGTCCCAGCGAAGCTGGGAGGATGCCATTAGGTCCAGAACCGAAGCCAATGAAATGGATAGACCTAAGGAGGGGCCCAGCGAAGCTGGGAGGATGTCCTTAGGTCCAGAACCGAAGCCAATGAAATGGATAGACCTAAGGAGGGGTCCAGCGAAGCTGGGAGGAGACCTGATGCCCCGAATCGAGGCCAATGAATGTGTAAGGGAGGATGCCCTTAGGTCCAGAACCGGGGGCAACAAATTAGCATTTTAGGAGGAAAGGTATGGTTAGCAAAGAAGTAATGATAAAGAATCCTACCGGGCTGCATCTGCGCCCGGCAGGGATTTTATGTAAAGAAGCCGTGAAATACCAGGCGCTGATTACCTTTAATTTTAAAGGCGGGACTGCAAATGCGAAAAGCGTGCTGAGCGTGCTGGGGGCATGCATCAAGTCCGGAGACACGATTGAATTCGTATGCGAAGGGGACGACGAGGAACAGGCGTTGCAGGCAGTGGTAGCTGCAGTGGAGAGCGGCCTGGGAGAATAGGAATCAGGAGGAATCAGAATGAAAAAGATTCTTGTTACGGGCTGCAATGGGCAGCTGGGACGTGCAATCAATCAAGAATATCAGAACGAAGCAGAATTTATCAATACAGATGTGCAGGCGATGGAAGGCGTGACGGCGCTTGACATTACAAATGTGGATGACGTGCTTGCGCTGGTACGCGAGACAAAGCCGGATGTGATTATTAACTGCGCAGCCCACACCTCGGTGGATTTATGTGAGCAGCAGTGGGACAGCGCATATAGGATTAATGCCATTGGGCCAAGGAATCTGAGCATTGCAGCATCTGAGACGGATGCGAAGCTCATCCATGTATCTACGGACTATGTGTTTGATGGGAATGGAACTAAGCCTTATACAGAATTTGACACGCCAAATCCAGACAGCGCGTATGGCAAGACAAAGCTGGAGGGAGAGAATTTCGTGAAAGCTTTTGCCAGGAAATATTTCATCCTGCGCACGGCATGGCTCTATGGGGATGGCAAGAACTTCGTCAAGACCATGCTGCGTCTGGCAGAAAGCCATGATACAGTAAGCGTGGTAAATGACCAGCTTGGAAGTCCTACCAGCGCCGTAGAACTGGCGAAAATGATTCATTATCTGGAACCTACCGAGAATTATGGGGTGTTCCATGCCACTTGCGAGGGAAGCTGCAGCTGGGCTGATTTTGCGGAAGAAATCTATAAGCTTGCCGGTAAAGGCACGAAAGTAGAGCGGGTGACGACGGAAGAATACCGCCGTATGAACCCCAACCAGGCGCCGCGTCCGGCATATTCTGTCCTGGACAATTATATGGCAAGGCTGACCAGCGATTTTCAGATGGCGGATTGGAAGGATGCCCTGGAAGAATATATGACAAATCTGTAAATTATGATAGCATCAGAATTTGAGGAAATAGCGATAAGAAAAGGAGAAACAATTATGAGGACTTATCTGGTAACTGGAGGAGCAGGGTTTATCGGCTCCAATTACATCCATTATATGTTCCGCAAATATGATGACCAAATCCGTATCATCAATGTGGACAAGCTCACCTATGCGGGTAACCTGGAGAACCTGAAAGGGATAGAGGACAGGGACAATTACACATTTGTGAAGGCGGACATCTGTGATAAGGAAGCCATCAGCAAGATCTTTGAGGAGAATGATGTTGACAGAGTCGTGCATTTTGCAGCTGAAAGCCATGTGGACCGCAGCATTAAGAACCCGGAAGTGTTTGTGCAGACCAACGTCTTAGGGACAGCAGTGATGCTGAACTGCGCCAAGGCAGCTTGGGAGCAGGAGGACGGGTCTTATAAGGAGGGCAAGAAATTCCTCCATGTGTCTACGGATGAGGTATATGGTTCTTTGGACGAGGAAGAAGGGTTTTTCTATGAGACAACCCCTTACGATCCCCACAGCCCATATTCCGCAAGCAAGGCGAGTTCTGATTTCCTGGTAAAGTCCTATATTGATACGTACCATTTTCCGGCGAACATTACGAACTGTTCTAATAATTACGGGCCATACCAGTTCCCGGAGAAACTGATACCTTTGATTATCAATAACGCGCTGCAGGGCAAGAAACTTCCGGTATATGGAGATGGCAAGAATGTCCGGGATTGGCTGTATGTGGACGACCACGCCAAAGGGATTGACATGGTGCAGGAACATGGAAAGCTGGGCGAGACTTACAATATCGGCGGACATAATGAGAAGCAGAATATTGAGATTATCCATATCATCATTGAGACTTTGCTGGAAATGCTGCCGGAGGGAGATCCCAGAAGGGAGCTGGTGAGCAAGGATCTGATTACTTTTGTGGAAGACCGCAAAGGGCATGACAGGAGATATGCGATTGCGCCGGATAAGATTAAGGCGGAAATTGGCTGGGAGCCGGAGACCATGTTTAAGGATGGCATCAGGAAAACCATCGCCTGGTTTTTTGAACATGAAGAGTGGATGAAAAATGTAACCAGCGGCGACTACCAGAAGTATTATGAGGACATGTATCGGGATAAATAGGAAGAGAGCTATGGAATTCAGACCACAGGATCATACATTCGCAATCTGCGCTTATAAGGAAAGCCCTTATCTGAAAGAATGTATTGAATCATTGAAAAGGCAGACTGTCAGCACAAACATCATCATGACCACCAGCACGGAAAACGACTATATACGGAATCTGGCAGAAAAATACCAGATTCCTTTGTATGTAAACCATGGCCCGGGCGGGATTGCGGGAGACTGGAATTTTGCCTACCACTGTGCGGCGACAAAGCTGGTGACGCTGGCGCATCAGGATGACAGGTACGCGCCAGGCTATGCGGCTGACATGCTCTTGCGGCTGGGGCAGGCGCGCCATCCGCTAATCTATTTTGCCGACTATAACGAGCTGCGGAATGGGGAGGTAGTAGAGAAAAGCACGATGTTAAAGGTCAAACGCTTGATGCTGGTTCCCCTCAGGCTGAGAAAGTCTCAGGGAAAGACCTTTTTTAAGAGATTGGTGCTGTCCTTTGGCAATCCCGTGGCATGTTGGTCCGTGGCATATGTGAAAGAGCATCTGCCGGAGACAGTATTTGTCTCTGAGTTTCGGAGCAACCTGGACTGGGAAGAGTGGGAAAAGCTTTCCCGGGAGAAGGGGGAATTTGTGTATTCCACGGAAGCCATGACTTTCCACCGGGTACATGAAGGCTCAGAGACCTCCAATACCATCCGCGAAGGGAATATCCGTGCCAAAGAGGATTACGCGATGTTCCGGAAGTTCTGGCCGACATGGATGGCAAAGCTGCTCATGCGTTTTTATATCAAAGGAGAAAAGCTGAATGAAGTGGATCACAAATAAAGAGTTGCATTTTCCGCAAATCTCAAAAGATGTCAGGAAGCTGATGGTTATTCTTGTAGCGGCGGCAGTGCTGGCCTTTGGCCTGGAGCGGGCAATCGCGGCGCTGTTTTATGAGAACGATGCGTTTTTCTGGGGGCGGTATGCAGCAGTTTTTGTTGTCCTGGAGCTTACCGCGCTTTTTGTATGTTTCCGGGAAATTGTCGCCAAGAAGGTAGAGGTTGCAGTCTTGGTAATCATACTCAGCGTGGGTACGATATATGCTACGGCGTTGCCGTCTTCCTGCGGTATATCCTGGGACGATGAAGTGCATTACCAATATACGATGCTTATGTCCCATCTTTTCAACAGGAATATCTCAGAGGCGGAAGCCTATTGCATGAGCCATTTCCCGGAGACGGCTCTTGAGCATGACGGCTATGACAGAGAGAGCCGTAAGGAGCTGAATGAGGAGATAGACAGGCTGCAGCACCAGCATAGGGAGGAAATGGAAGGCAGGATCTGGCCCCGCTACCGTAACCTCTGTTATGTCCCTATGGCGTTCGGGCTTTGGCTGGGCAGGCTGTTTTCCCTGCCTTACCATATGACGTTTATGCTGGGGCGTTGGTGCAACCTTCTGGTTTATGCTATTTTAGCATATCTGTCCATCCGTAAGCTGAAGTCCGGCAAAATGATAGCCTCTGTTATCACACTGATTCCCTTCAACATCTTCATGGCGTCTTCCTATTCCTACGATCCCTGGATGACGGGGTGGTTTTTGTATGGGTTCTGCTGTTTCTTCGGTGAGCTGCAGCAGCCGGAGAAGAAGATGTCAATTCGTGAATGGATTTTTATGGTGGCAGCATTTTTCATCGGCGCCGGGCCAAAGCTGATTTATATTCCGCTGATGCTGCTGGTGTTGTTTCTGCCGAAAGAGAAATATGCCAGCCCCAGGCAGAGGAAGATTATGCTGGCGGCGGCAGCCTGTGTATTCCTGGTCGCGGGCGTGAGGATGCTATTTCTGTTTGCAACGCCGGGCGGAGATTCAATACAAGATGTGCGCGGAGGCAGTGACGTGGATGCTTTCGGACAGATTTCCTATATTTTTGCCCATCCCTGGGAGTACACGAAGCTCCTGTTAGGTTTCCTTGCGGATTATGTGTCGCCAAAATCAGCAAATTATTACTTTTCGTATCTGCATTATTTCACGAACCTAAAGCCTACCGTGCATTCGTCCTTGCTGGTGGCAACGCTGCTGGTGGTGACGTTTACGGATAAAAATGTGTATGATACGAGGATCCGGGCTGTTCCCAGGATTGTAACGTATGTCTTGTCGTTTGGGGTGCTGTGCCTGGTGGCGACTTCCATGTATGTTGCGTTTACAGCAGTGGGCAGCGGCGAGATCCAAGGCTGCCAGTACCGTTATATCGCACCGCTGTTGTTTCCGGCTTTATATTGCCTGGGGAGCGGGAATATACAAAACAGGATGAAGCGGGAATATTATAATGGCATTGTGTTGGCTGTCTGTGCATTAGTGTCTGTCCATGCAGTCTGGGTGTACGGCATAAATGTATATTAGGAAAGGAGTTTACAAATGAAAGAACAATATGAACTGACAATACTGATGCCTTGCCTCAATGAGGCGGAGACATTGGCAATCTGTATCGGCAAGGCAAAGGCCTTCCTTGCAGAAAGCGGCGTCAATGGGGAGATTGTGGTTGCGGACAACGGCAGCACAGACGGATCCAGGGAGATAGCGGCAGAAAATGGCGCAAGGGTCGTGCCTGTGGAAGAGAAAGGCTATGGGGCAGCGTTGATTGGAGGCTGCAACAGTGCGCTTGGCAAATATGTGATTATGGGCGATGCAGATGACAGTTATGATTTCCTGCACCTGATGCCTTTTGTGGAAAAACTGCGGGAAGGCTATGATTTGGTGATGGGCAACCGTTTTAAAGGGGGCATAGAGCCGGGAGCCATGCCGCCGCTGCACCGTTACCTGGGAAATCCCGTGCTTTCATTTATCGCAAGGCTGTTCTTCCCATGTAAGATAGGGGATTACCACTGTGGGCTGAGAGGCTACAACCGAGAGGCTATCCTGAATCTGGGTCTGGTGACTACCGGCATGGAATACGCCAGCGAGATGGTAGTAAAGGCAACGCTGAACCACCTGAAAGTCGCAGAAGTCCCGACCACCTTAAAAAAAGACGGACGTTCCCGCGCGCCCCATCTGCGCAGCTGGTCAGACGGCTGGCGTCACCTGAAATTCCTGCTGATGCACAGCCCGAACTGGCTGTTCCTTTACCCAGGGCTGATTTTGTTTTTTGTTGGATTGGTGCTGACGGCGACGTTGAGTATCGGCAATATCCAGATTGGGTCCGTAGGTCTTGGCGTGCATACCTTGATGTATGCGGCGGCAGGGATGATGGTCGGCGCAAATCTGGTGATGTTCTCCATGTTCGTACGTTCTTATGCCAGTGTTACGGGCTTCATCCCCACGGAAGGGAAACTGGATAAGTGGCTGGAGGAGACTACGATGGAAAAAGGCGTGGTGATTGGGCTGCTGCTGTTCCTGGCAGGCATTGTGATTACGATTGCAGCTTTTGTAATCTGGAGCAATACCGGGTTCGGCGGATTGTCGCCGGAAAAAATGATGCGGATTACCATTCCGGCCATGCTGCTGATCGTGGTGGGAATCGAGATTATATTCGGAAGCTTCTTTATTGGCATTTTGCATATCAGACATAAATAGCATCTCAAAGACAGAGGAAGGATACATGAAAGAAAAGGTATTGGCAGTAATAAAGGAACATAAACTTATGAGCGCGTTTCTGCTGGCCGCGTTAATTAAGCAGCTTCTGGTGATTGGGCTTCCCATCTATGTGGTGTCCGGCTCACCCTGTGACGATGAGCTGCTCAAGGACTGGGCGTTTTCTATCTCAAGGCTTAAATGGCTGGGGGATTTCGGCACCTACACATTTATGAAGGAGCCGGGGTTCAGTTTCTTTCTGGCGGTCTGCTACCGGCTGCACATACCATATATTTTTAGCATTACGCTTGGGTATTCCATTGCCTGCATGATTTTCTGCACCGCGCTGCGGAAAATCTTCTCCGGCAAGAGCGTGTTCCTCCTTTATATTGTGCTGCTGTTCAATCCTATTTCTTTTTGCTGCATGGTGCTTCAGCGCGTCTACCGTAACGGCCTGGGTATAGTGCTGACGCTTTTTGTTTTCGGGGGTTTGCTCCATATGTATTTCTCCTTGTGTGAGGAGAACCGCAAAAAAATCCTGCGCTGGTCTGTATTTACTGGACTTTCGCTGGGATATCTGTGGATAACGAAAAGCGATACCATATGGATCCTTCCGTTTACCGTCACAATCTGTGCAGTGATGTTTGCCATCCTGCTAGTGAAACGGAGGAAGGCTGTGGATCTTCCCAGGTACTTGTGCCTGGCATTTCCATTTTTGGGAATTTTCCTGTTTTCAGGCACCGTGAAGCTCTGTAATATCCTCTGGTATGGGCATCCTTCCCTGGAATATGCCCAGGCGGTGATTGATGATATCTCCCATATCAAGTCTGGGAAGCTGGACGAAAAGATTAGCTTGTCTCGGGAGCAGCTGCAAGAACTTTACGATATCTGCCCTACGCTGGCAGGCGTGAAAGATGAGCTGGAGAAAACGATGGATGCGTATTCCGGCTACGATACCCGGCCGGAGGATGGGGAAGTGGAGGACGGCTGGCTTGGCTGGGCATTGGCGGAAGGGGTTTCCAACGCAGGCGTCTATGAAAGCTGCGACAAGGCGTATACCTTTTACGAAGACCTTTACGGTGAGCTGGAAGCGGCTTTCCGTGACGGCAGGCTGGAAAAAGAACAATACGGCATGGCGCAGAAATACTATATCGACACGCCTGCGCACCGCAGGGAGCTTCTGGCTGGTATCGGGCAAGTCATTGACTACATGAATAGCTACCAGAGTGCGTATGCCAAAGGATTTACCCGCAGGAGGTGGAGCGGGAGCGGCGTGGAGTTTGAGCTGCTGTCAAGGAACCGTGCGGCGCGCAACAGGAAAAGATACCATCATGATTATTTTGCCAGCGGTTGGATAGCTTTCCCTCAATTTGATACCAGCTCCATGGACATATATCTGGAGGACAAGGATGGGAACCGTTATACGCAGGCATTACATGAGAGCAGCAAGGGAATCAGTGACTATGTCAGGGCTATCGGGTATGGGAACGAGGCTGTAAACAGCTGCCGGTTCAAGGCAGAATGGGACAGCGACATGAGCAGCGAGGACGCCCAGTGGCGCCTCAACTTCTGTCAGGACGGCGTGAGCCTGGCAAAGATACCGGTAGTGAAGGAACAGACCGTGGAGGATGAGAATATGAATTACACCGGGGCTGTGGATACATTTGTCTGCCGGAGGGAGAAAGAAGCTACGGACGCCGCTAGGAAAAGGATGGTGCGAAGGCTAAATTCCGTCGGCAACCTCTACCGCGCAGCCGGAAAGCCCATGTTCTGGCTGGGGATTCTCTCATATGGTATGCTGACCATCTTTGTGGTGAAAGATCTGCGGAAGAAAAAATATGAGTGTCTCAACGCTTGGCTGATTGCTACCGGGTTTGGCTTAAGCGTGATTGTATTTGCAGCAGGGATTGCCAGTGTGGAGCTGACCCAGTGCCCGGCCATCAACGAAATGTACTTAAGTTCCGCCTATGCCATCCTGATAAGCGCAGAGATGATTGGTATCTGCCGATGCGGGGAATTGCTTGCAGGCATGGTGCAGAAAGGAGGAGAGAGATTTGCAAAAAGGACAGATTTATGTGATAACACATAAGCCGCTGGAGCTGGCAGTGCCGGAACATTATCAGAAACTTTATGTGGGAGCCTGCAAATTATCAGAAAAAGAAAAACAGATGCAAGGATATGCCTTTGATGATACCGGAGACAACATTTCCGCCAAAAACAGCAATTACTGTGAACTGACAGGGTTGTACTGGCTGTGGAAGAACTGCAGTGACGAAATTGTCGGCATCTGCCATTACCGTAGGTTTTTTACAGATGCCAACGGATTGCTTCCCTTTGCGAAAGCGGAGCAGATGTTAAACGATGCAGATGCCATTGTGGCCAAAAGATGGTGGCTTCCGGGAAGCGTGCAAAAACAGTTTGAGCAGCGGCATAGCAGGGAAGACTTGCAGATGGTGCGGGGCGTCATCGAGGAATGTCATCCGAAGTATCTGGGCAGTTTTGATAAGGCGATGGCAAAGGGCTTTATGTTTCCTTACAATATGATGGTCTGCCGCAAGGAAATTTTTGACGGTTACTGTGCGTGGCTGTTTGGCATTATGGAGGAGTGTGAGAAGCATCTTAAGCTTGCAGGGTATGATGCGTACCAGCAGCGCGTGTACGGTTTCCTTTCGGAACGTCTCTGGCTTGTGTATTTAATCCACCATAAGCTGAAAGTCGCGGAGACAGAGGTCATGGAGCAAGGGCTTTCTATGCGGGTGCGTGTAGGCAAAGTCTTGTATGATATTCTGAGCCTGAACAGAAGGATAATGGACGGGCGTTTAGAGAAGAAGGGTGTTCCGTATTGGGAGTAAAGTTATGTGCGCGTAGGAGAGGATTGGATGAAAAAAGAACACTCTGTAACCTTTAATTTTATTATGAATTTTATCCTCACGACGTCGAGCGTGATTTTTCCCCTGATTACCTTCCCTTACATATCGAGGATGCTTTTGCCGGTTGGGACAGGTAAGGTCGCAGCTGCCGCCGGGGTGGTGAATTATTTCTCTATGGTGGCGATGTTGGGAATCCCTACCTATGGGATCCGTGCCTGTGCCCAGGTTCGGGATGACAAGGAGAAATTATCCAGGACAGTGCAGGAAATACTGATAATCAATGGCGTCATGATGGTACTTGTCTATGTCGTGTTTGGATTTTCGCTATATGCAGTGCCTAAATTTGCAGAGGACAGGGAATTGCTTTTGGTAATTGGCACGTCCATATTCCTGAATGTCATCGGCGTGACCTGGCTTTATTCAGCGTTAGAGGAATATGCCTATATCACGGCGGTTTCTCTGCTGTTTAAAGTGATAGCTGTGGTTCTTATGTTCGGCCTCGTCCATGAGAAAGAAGATTATGTGATATATGGTGGCCTTACAGTCATATCCAACATCGGCTCTTATTTCTTCAATTTTATACGGCTGCGCAGATATATTATCATAAAACCGCTGGGAAATTATAACCTCAGGAAGCATGTCAAGCCGATTGCCGTATTTTGTGCGATGACGGTGGCAACCAGTATCTATACAAACCTGGATGTCGTGATGCTGAAATTTATCAGCGGGGATGAGCAGAGCGGTTATTACAGCGCGGCAGTCAATATTAAGGTGGCGATGGTAGGGCTTGTCATATCGCTTGGGACCGTCTTGCTGCCAAGGCTTTCTTATTATATTGAGATGGGCAAGGAAAAAGAGTTTCGCAGGATGACTACGCATGCTCTGAGCTTCGTACTGATGATTGCATTGCCCATGGTCTTGTATATCCTGCTTTTCGTGGAGGAAGGGATTGGGCTTTTGTCCGGCCCTGCCTATGCGCTGGCCGTAACGCCTACGCGCCTGATCATACCTACGATATTGTTTATGGGTTTGTCCAACATCTTAGGGATGCAGATACTGGTTCCTACAGACCGCGAAAAAAGGGTGCTGCAGGCAGTTATCGTGGGGGCGGTGGTAGATTTCTTGCTCAACCTTTTGCTGATTCCCAGCCTGGGGGCATCCGGCGCGTCAATCGGGACGTTGGTTGCAGAGTTTGCAGTTGTGTTGGTAGAAGCTGCGATCCTACGGGAATTCTTAAAGGAAATCTGGCAGATGAAGAGCGTCGTGCCTTATCTGTTGGCTCTGGTTCCGGCAGCCGTATCGTCCATGGCATTGCATGAGACTGTTTTGGCAGGGGCAGGGAATTTCCTAATCCTGGCAGTTACGGGAGTCGTATTTTTCGGGGCTTATGGGCTGGTGCTTCTGTTGCTGAAGGAAACGATTACGGTAGAGTTTGTATTGCCGTACCTTAAGAAAATGGCAACGCTGGCGAGAGGAGGGACAAAAAATGCTGGAAAATAAAAAGGCCGCAGGGAAACAGTTGGCAGAGACCTTGCTGTGGCTGGCATTGGGGATATTTTTTATCTTGTTTCTGCGCTGGTATGGCTTCCCTCTGGGAACGAAGAAGCTGGCCGCGCTGTCAGTAGTGATTCTTGCAGCAGTCCTCATACATAGGAGCAGGAGCCGCAAGACGCCGCAGTATATGAGAAAGGTTTTGGGAATCCAGGCTGGGAAAACGAGGGTCAATCAATATGACTGGCTGCGGATCCTCGCCGTTTCTATGGTCATCCTTACGCACGCCGTACAGATGGATTTGATAACGGAGGGGTTGATAGAGGATGAGGCTGCCATCTATATCCTGATGGTATTTTATGTGTTCTGTCTGGCCTGCAACCTGATTTATGTCATGTTAAGCGGCAGCCTGCTGCTTCCATACCGTGAGGAGAAGCTGTCAGACTTTTATCTCCACCGTGTATCCCGGGTCGTGCTGCCGATGTTTGTATACTATATTTTTTACTTATGGATTAACAAAGGGTTGGAACATATCACGTTACAGACGATTGGTAAGATGTTCGGCAATTTCTTTCAGGGTAAGACCCCGGAATGTCCCCACTATTGGCTTTTGTACGAGATACTGGCAATTTATATCGCGGTTCCGTTCCTTCGTTATATGCTCCGCGACATGCCGTATAAGATATTGACGGCGATGACAGCCGTTGCCTGGGGATTCATGTTCTTTGCTACCTACAGCCCGATTCCCTGCGGGGTGCATCCGATGATGGCTTCCTGGGCCGGGATTGCAATCTTTGGGTACTGGATGACAAGGGAGGAGACGAGGAAGTACGATAAATTCATCGTTCTGTCTGGGGTTGCCGGGCTTGGAGTGACAATGTATTATATTAAGGCAGGAGAGAATTTCCTGGAGGTATGCTGTAATTGTTCTCCTACCATGATGATGATATCCGGTGGGTTGTTTTCTCTGGTATTTATGTTTCCCGGGATATTTTCCAGGGGGAATGTCATCTTGTCAGTTTTGGGAAAATACAGTTATTCCCTGATTTTGGTTCATTGGACGGTTCTGGCATTGCTCACGAAGGGACGGTTCCATATTTACACGAAATCTTACTATTACGCAGGCGGAATATTCTTATCATGGATAGTAACCTTGGCGGTGTCGCTGGGGATGGCTTTTCTCATTGATAACTTCGTTTTGGTGGTGGCGGAAGAGGCATACGCTTTTATAGTGAAATCCTGCAGGATGCCGCTGCAGAAAAGGAAGCATTTGCCATAGCCTAGTGTGGGGACGGGTTTTTACGAAATTAACACAGATTTAAATCAGAAACAGTAAGTATTGTTCAAAAGAAGAAAAGGGATAGAGGGATCGAAATGAAAAAGAAGAGGATAGTATCTGTGCTGCTGGCAGCAGCCTTGTTGTTTACTATGAATGGAGACGTTTCTTATGCCGTTGGTACTCAGGGGGAATCCTGGCAGTATGCGCAGGAACGGCAAGAGGATATAGACGGCGAGCCGGATGAGGAGCCGGGACAACCGGGCAATCCGGGAGATGGGCCAGGGCAGGAACCGGGAGGTAATCCAGGGGATGGGCCAGGGCAGGAACCGGGAGGTAATCCAGGGGATGGGCAGGAGAAGCAGAGTTTTACCGTTGAATTTAACCTGGACGGGGGAATGACAGCGGAGGGATTAAGCAGTTTCAGCTTACAAGTGCAAGAAGGAGATTATATTGACTCCGGCATGATAAAAGAAGTGCAGAAAAAAGGGTATTTCTTTCAAGGCTGGCTGGATGGAAGCGGAAATTATTATAATTTTGAGCAGCCGGTGGCGGGAAATTTTGTCTTATCTGCGTCTTGGACGCCGATTTCGTACCATGTAATGTTTGACCTGAACGGTGGGACAGGAGAGACGCCGGCAGAACGCCTGCTGTACTATGGGGAAGAACTGGTACTTCCGTCTTCCGGGGTAAGCAAGAAGGATCACGTGTTAGCTGGCTGGGAGCTGGAAGGAGCAGGGATTTACCAAGAGAATACCGCTGTGAAGAATCTCACGGATAAGGATGGCGCAAAAGTCGTGCTGAAGGCAGTCTGGCGGCGCGGGGAATATAAGGTGCGCTTTTATGCAAACGGCGGTATGGGAGAGATGGAAGATCAGGTCTTTAGCTGCGGGGAAAGCCGGAAATTAGCGAAGAATAAATACACACGGCCGGGCTATGTTTTTGTCGGGTGGAACACGAAGGATGACGGCAAAGGCAAGAGCTATGGGCAGCAGCAGGAAGCCTCTTTTGACGGGCAGAAGGATGGGGGCGTGTTTGCGCTTTATGCCGTATGGAAAGCAAACAGTTATAAAGTAAAGTATGACGGCAATGGTGCTTCCAGCGGCAAAGTATCGTCCAGCAGCCATGTGTACGGCACGTCCAGCAAACTGAGGACGAACAGTTTTAAGCGCAAAGGCTATAAATTTGTCGGGTGGAACACGAAGAAGAACGGAAAGGGGACTGCGTATAAAGGCGGGGCACAGGTAAAGACGCTTACCACGAAAGCGGATGGGACAGTGACGCTCTATGCGAACTGGGAGCTTGCGACCTATAACATCAAGTACCAGGCAAAAAGCGGGAAGGTTCCGAAGAATGCCAAAAAGACCTATAACATGAAATCCAGCACGTTCTCCCTGCCATTTCCCACCAAGAATGGATATGATTTTGACGGCTGGTATCAGGATGCAAAGCTGAAAAAACGTGTCAGTGAGGTGAAAAAGGGAAGCATCGGCGATAAAACGTTCTATGCGAAATGGGTGAAATGCACGCGTAAACCGGATAAAAAATGTGCTAAGATCACGACATGTAAGGCTGTTTCGACAGGCAAGGTGAAAATCAAGGCCACTGTGAAAAAGAGGGTGGCAAGCGCAGACGACCGCTATTACCTGGTGTATGTGAATCCCTTAAACGGCAAGCCATACCAGATGGCAAAGCAGGCGTTCAAGAAGAAGACATTGAGTTTCACGTTAAAGACTGCGGAGAACCAGGGCTATGTCACGTCCAAATTCGGGATTGCCGTGAAGAAGGGCAGCAATTTTAAGCTGGTCAGCAACATTTCCTTTGTCAAGTCTCCGGAGAAAGCGGCTAAGAACAAGTCGAAATATAAGCTGGGGAAGACAAAAAAGGGAATGCAGTTCTACAACAACATGCAGGAGATTGACAACTGCGGGGCTAAGAATAATTTCCTGAACATAACGGCGTCGTATATATTGGAGAACCCAACAGTGCCTTATGAATACAATGGGAAGATTTATTATTTCAGCAACATGGATGCTTACCGGCAGATAGTATCAGAATGCAATAAAAAGGGAATTAATGTTACCATGCAGATCCTGCTGAACTGGGTGGATGGGCATACGAACCTTATCGATCCCAAGGCGCGGACTTATGGAGCGGCCCCCTTTTATACATGGAACATAGGAAGCGACAGCGCCAGAGAGAAGATGGAGGCAATCTTCTGCTACATTGGAAGCGTATTTGGCCAGAAGGGCTGCTACGTGTCAAACTGGATTTTGGGCAATGAAATCAATAACCCGCGCGGCTGGAATTATGCGGGCGACATGCCGGCGGCGTATTATTTCCGTATTTATGCTTATGCTTTCCGCGCGTTGTATTACGGAGTGCGCAGCCAGTACGCGAATGCGCGTGTGTTCATCTGCATGGATAATTTCTGGAATACCTCCATGGCCGGCGGATATAGCGCGAAATTTTCCATTTCTTCCTTCGTGGAACATCTGAATGCGATTCAGGGAGGGCTGAAATGGAATCTTGCCTACCATGCGTACTCCAGTCCCCTGACTTACACAAAGTTCTGGGATGGGTATGGGATTACTTATGATGACAACAGCCCTTACATTACGATGAAGAATTTATATGTCCTGACTCATTACATCAAGCGGTATTATGGCTCCTCGGTGCGGGTTTTACTCTCAGAGGTAGGTTATGCTTCTAACTGGGGAGAAACCATCCAGGCGGCTGCGCTTGCCGGCAGCTATTACATCGCGGCATGCAATTCCATGGTGGATGCGTTTATCATTCGCAGTTACCATGACCATCCTGTGGAAGTCGCCCAAGGGCTGCCGATGGGGATTGCGGGCAAGGAAGCGTTCGATGTGTATAAACATATGGACACCTCTTCCACCCTTAAGTATACGAACCGCTACCTGAAAGTCATCGGCATTTCCTCCTGGGGACAGCTTGTGCCAGGATATAATAAGAAATGTCTCTATAATATGTATGTAAAATGACAGGGTACGGCAGCTGTAAGCACAAGGAGCCGAGCGGCAAGACCCTTTGGCACTAAAAGATAGGCTATGATAGAATATGGGGAAACTCAAGGCAGATGGAGATTGACAGCGGCAGGGGAATTGAGTATCATATTTATTAATATTGAAATAGATTATGGCAGAATGGGAGATGCTATATGGTAATAAATATAATGATTCTGTTTGTAATATTGCTGGCCGTCCCGGAAATTTTGGGGCTGGTATATACCTCATTCCTTCCGGAAGAGAAGAATGGGATTCTGCTGAATTGGGTGGCCGGGTTCCTTGTCTTATGGGGACTGTTTGAAATCATTGCCCTGCCCCTGATATTCCTGCGGCAGAGCCTGGATTTCCTGTGTATCCTCTATGGCGGCGTTATCCTGGCGGCGATGCTTTTCGCATTGGTGAAAAGCGGCAGCCGGCTGCGCGCTTTATTTCAGGATACCCTATTGTCCATAAAGGGCATGACCTTGGTGGGGTGGACAAACCTTTTGCTGGCGCTGGGACAGGCTTATGTATATATAAGGTATCTGCACGACGATGGTGACGACGCCTTTTACGTGGGTGCGGCCGTCACGGCTGTCTCCACGAACACGATTTTTTCTATAGACCCTTATACCGGGGTGGAATACGTGAGTTTTCCGGCACGGTATGTGCTGTCCCCCTTTTTTTCATTCAATGCGTTCTTAAGCAGGGTCAGCGGGCTGCCTCCGGCAGTGACGGCCCATGTGGTTCTGGCGGCAGTACTGATTGTATTGGCTTACGCCGCGTATGCGCTTTTGGGAAGGCGGCTGTTTCCTGATAATTCCCGGTGTGCGGAATACTTTTTGCTGTTCGTGATAGCGGTATTCTTGTTTTCGGGCTATACGGTGTACACCCAGGGGATGTTCGCCCTGGTCAGGATCTGGCAGGGGAAAGCCGTATTCTGTGCGGTGCTGGTACCTATGATTTGTTACATGATGCTGCGGATTGGCGCAGGGCAAGCGGCTAAAGCGGACTGGTTTCTGCTGACAATGCTGATGTGTTCCTGCTGCATGGTGTCTTCCATGGGAATCATGCTGGGTGCAGTCATGTTGGGGATTTTCGGCATTCTTATTTTTATCAGAAGCAGAGATTGGAGAACATTCTTCTGCACGTTTTTGTGCAGTGTCCCCAATCTGATATGCGCAGGGATTTATGTGGTGATGCGCTGATGGACTTATCTATGGAGGTTGATTGGCATGGCAGGGACGATTCATAACATCTGGGAAACATATCTGCAATATAATGGCGGCGGGGGACATATGGCGCTCTTCTTGTGTGCGCTGCTGCTGCTGGGCGCCTTATGCAGGACGGAGCGGGAGAAATCAGATTCTTTTCTTCTCTCGGGGTATGCGGTTTTCTTTTTCGGCATTTTTTTCTGTCCGCTGACCGCCAAGGTGATTATGGATTTCTGTATTGGAGCCAGGGTTTATTGGCGTATGTTCTGGATTTTGCCTTTGCCAGCTGTGATTGCCTATGCTTTTGCGCTCCGTTTAAAGAAAGAAGAAGTAAGTTGGAAACGGGGGGCGGTTGTTGCCGGCATGATTCTTGTAGTTGCCGTTACCGGGACGTCTATCTATGCACAGGGGAATTTCCGGGAGGCAGAAAATTTATATAAGATTCCTCAGGACGCTGTGGATGTGTGTGAACTTATGCAAGAAGATGCCGAAAGACATAATATAGAAGAAAAGGGGATAATCGTGGTCAACGAGCTGCTGCCGTATGTCCGCCAGTATGACGGTACGGTCAGGATGCCTTATGGCAGGCTGTCGATGCATGATTTCAAGTTCCCCACCAAAAATGGCAGGAAGATATACAATCTTATCAATAATCCCCAGATAGATTTCAAGCGGCTGAAAAAAGCTGCCCAAAAGGGAGGCTACAATTACCTGGCGTATTATAGGCATGGGATGCCAGATCAAGAGATGCGTGAACTGGGATTTGAGAAGATTGGTGAGAGCAGTAATTATTTTGTATATCGGATAGAAATATAGTAAGTTTGCATTTCGTGTCGCAAGATGCTATAATCTGGTATCAGAGTGAATTTGGAGGTCAATCAATGAAAGGAATTATTTTAGCCGGAGGTTCCGGAACCAGGCTGTACCCTTTGACGAAGGCAATCTCAAAGCAGATTATGCCAGTATATGACAAGCCCATGATTTATTATCCGTTGTCAACCTTGATGCTGGCAGGCATCCGTGAGGTGCTGATAATATCCACCCCCAGGGATCTTCCGGTATTTGAGGATCTTTTGGGGGACGGGAGCCAGCTGGGCATGAGGTTTGCCTATAAAGTCCAGGAAGAGCCCAGAGGGCTGGCAGATGCATTCATCATCGGGGAAGAATTCATCGGCAGCGATGCCGTGGCCCTTGTGTTAGGGGATAATATCTTCTATGGGCAGAGTTTTTCCCGTGTGCTGCGTGCTGTGGCAGAGAGGACGGACAGCCAGCCGGGAGCAACTATATTCGGATATTATGTCAGAGATCCAAGGGAGTATGGCGTCGTGGAATTTGACGGGCAGGGAACGGCAATCTCTATTGAGGAGAAGCCGCAGCAGCCCAAATCCAATTATGCAGTGCCGGGGCTGTATTTTTACGATAATGACGTAGTGGAAATTGCCAAAAACGTCAAACCGTCAGCGCGCGGTGAGATAGAGATTACCAGTGTCAACAATGAGTACCTTAAGCGGGGCTGCCTGAAAGTCGAGACTTTGGGGCGGGGGTTCGCGTGGCTGGATACGGGAAGCCATGATATGCTGCTGGCCGCGGCGGATTTTGTGTCTGCATTCCAGAAACGTCAGGGACTTTATATCTCTTGTATCGAGGAGATTGCCTATAAGCGCGGGTTTATCAACACTGAACAGCTGAAGAAACTGGCCGAGCCACTGATGAAGACAGAGTATGGGCAGTACCTGATGGAAATTGCAGAAGGCTTGTAATGGATGGCTGCCGGGCTTCGGTGGGAATGGATTACAAGCTTAAGCAGCAGAGGATGAACATATAAGAATGGAGGATACGATGGGAAAGATTAAAGTGACTGATAATTGTAATGGGATTGCGGGGCTGAAAGTGATTGAACCGACCGTATTCGGGGACGCCCGCGGGTATTTTATGGAGACTTATAATTACAATGATTTCAAGGAAGCGGGCATCGACTGTGACTTTGTGCAGGATAACCAGTCCGCCTCTAAGAAAGGCGTACTCCGGGGGCTGCATTTCCAGATTAATTATCCCCAGGATAAGTTGGTACGCGCCATAAGCGGAGAAGTATTTGACGTTGCCGTAGATTTGCGTGAGGGTTCGGAGACATTCGGCAAATGGTTTGGGGTCATCCTCTCAGCGGAGAACAAGAAGCAGTTCTTCATCCCTAAGGGATTCGCCCATGGCTTTGTCGTGTTGTCCGATTACGCGGAATTCTGTTATAAAGTAACTGATTTTTATCATCCCAATGATGAAGGCGGCCTGTTGTGGAAGGATGAGAAGATAGGCGTGGACTGGCCGATGCCGGAAGGGATGACAGAAGAGGATCTGATTATGTCCGACAAGGATAAGGTATGGGGCAGCCTGGACGAGTATGTAAGAAGCAGGAAGCAGTGAAGCTCTTACAGCCAAAGGGATTATGGCTCGTAAGGAAGCGGTGGGATAGTAATTGTATATTATAAATAGGGATGAAGAAGTATAAGGCAATATTAGGGATAAGTTTATAAAGAAGCAAAATTATAAAGAGGAGGATATAGTATGAAGAAACGGATTTTATCATTTTTACTGGCAGGCGTCCTGTTGCTGGCGCAGGCTCCTTCAGAATCATTGGCGCAAGCCTCGGCAGAGTCGTTGGCGCAGGCTCCGTCAGAAGCCTCGGCGGCGGTAACGCCGGACGAGGCGGCGTGGCCGGATGAGGCTTATGCCGGCGGCGTCCAGGTGGAGGCGTTTGAGATTTCAGACAAAGCAGGGGAGAGACTTGGGATTGTGGATGAATCTGACTTGTCTGCCGGCGGTGAGCTGCGGCAGTATTCTGGAGTTTACGGTTCCCAGGTTTACAATACCGCCTGGGATGTGTATTCCTCTAACTATATTTACAACCGTCTGGGAACCAGGGAACGCAAGCTTTGGGACCTTATGGACGCAGAGTGCAGGAAATACCTTACCACATCGCAGGATGCCAAGCAGCAACAGGTCAAGAATCAGTATGGGCAGACAAGCACATGCTATGCGGCAGAAGGGATTGATTTCTTATCCCAGGGACTGACACAGCAGAAGGCAGGCCATGTGTACCTGATGTTTGCCTATGCCAATCCTCAGTATTACTTCCTGAACAGTTCCTATCTTTACACCAGCAGGGCGTTATACCCTGTCATGTATGATGCATTTGGCAGGGGGGCGGCAAGGAAGTCTGAGACGAATAAGATGAAGTCGAAAATTGACGATATGAAGTCGAAAATAGAAAAGGGCGCAACGGACTTGGAGAAGGCCAGGATTGCCCACGATCTGATAATCCGTAAGGTGAATTACGATCATGACTATGCAACCAGCAAACCGAATACGCTTTACCATCAGAGCGCATACAGCGTATTCTGCGATTCTTACACAGTCTGCGCGGGTTATACCAAAGCCTTTGGGCTACTAATGAACAGCGTCGGGATTGACGCTCTGGGAGTGACCAGCTTTCGTTCGACCGGGTTTGACGGAAGCGGGGAAGGCCACGCCTGGAACGCAGTCTGCCTGAATGACAGCTGGTATTATGTCGACTGTACCTGGGACGACCTTGACGGGGATGGGCTTGCGAGGCCCGAACTTCAGTATGCTTGGTTTGGCGTCAGTGAAGCTACGCTCACCGGTGAAATGGATAAGAACCAGTTCCATAAGGCGGAGGCTATGTATTTCGGGCTGCTCCCGAAATGTACGAGGGATTTAGGTTCCACACAGGACAAAGTAGGGATGGCATATGTGCCTACGCAAGCGACAGAAGCGCCGCGGGTAGTCGGGAAAAAGACGTCAGACGGCGTGAAAATCACGTTGAAGACTACGACGCCAGGGGCGGAAATTTATTATACGACAGACGGAGGAACGCCTTCTACCTCTTTCAGCAGGAGTTACTATTATACCGGATCGTTTACCGTGAGTTCCAATGTGACGCTAAAAGCCGTTGCCGTCTGCGATGGCAAGATTGACAGCGGGATCACGTCCGTGGCAGTGAAAGGCAAGCTGTGCAAAGTGACGTTCGATACGATGGGCGGCGGTAAGGTTTCAGCCCAGAAGGTGTGGCCGGGAGAGGTTGCGGCAAAGCCGGCCAGCCCCAAGCGCAAAGGCTTTATGTTTGCAGGCTGGTACAGCGATAAAAGCTGCACAACCGCATGGAAATTCAGCAATAAGATTATGAAGAACACAACGGTTTATGCCAAGTGGTCGAAAGTGAAGGTAAAGGAGACGGCAGTTACCAGGCTGAAAAAACTTTCCGGCGGCAAGCTTGAAGTCACGCTCAGCAAGGTCGGAGACGCCAAGGGTTATCAAATCCGTTACTCCACGAAATCCAGCATGAAATCTTCCAAGAAAGCGCTGTCGCCATCTAATAAGAAGACAGTATCAGGTCTCAAGGACGGCGTTACCTATTATGTGCAGGCACGCGCTTATAAGCTGGATTCCGCGAAGAAGAAAGTCTATGGGAAATGGAGCAATATCAAGACAGTTACCGTCCGCTGAGAAGCGTGGGCGGGCAAGGCAGAAGGCAGGCAAAGGAAATCAGAACAGATATGGATTCGAAACCGAAGAATTTATTAAAAGAACTGATAGAGAACAAGGCCCTCATTAAGAGCCTGGCAAAGAATGATTTCAAGGTCAAGTTTGCCGGCTCTTACTTGGGGACGGTATGGGCGTTCGTGCAGCCGGTGGTTACGGTGCTGATTTACTGGTTTGTCTTTGACTTGGCAATAGGGGCGAGAGCGTCTATCCGGGGCGAGCTGCCGCTGCCATATGTGCTGTGGCTGGTGGCGGGGATAGTGCCGTGGTTTTTTTTCTCAGATTGCGTCAGCGCGGGGACATCCGTGCTGACGGAATACAACTATCTGGTGAAGAAAGTTGTATTTAACATCGACATCTTGCCGGTCGTAAAGATTTTTTCGGCTATTTTCGTGCATGCATTTTTTGTTGTATTCATGCTTGGTCTGTTCCTATGTTATGGCTATTTCCCGGATTTCTATGTGCTGCAGGTCATCTATTACAGTTTTGGGGTGCTGCTTCTGGCATTGGGTATCAGCTATCTCACGAGCGCGGTGTCTGTATTTTTCCCTGACACCAGGCAGATTGTCAATATCGCGCTGCAGATAGGCATCTGGGCGACGCCGATTATGTGGGCTTTGCAGGACATGGAGGAAAAAATCCCGCCGGCGGCGATGACAGTTATCAGGCTGAACCCGCTCTTTTATATCGTGCAGGGCTACCGGGAGGCTTTGATTGACAAAGCCTGGTTTTTTGAGCATCCGGGCATGACAATATACTTTTGGTGTTTTACGGCGGCAGTGTGCATTTTGGGCGTCACGGTGTTCCGGCGGCTGAAAGTGCATTTTGCGGATGTGCTGTAAAGCAAGATGAGGGCGTGTATACAGAAAGGAACGATATGGGACAGACGGCAATCAGAGTGAGTCAGGTCAGTAAAATATATAAATTATATGATACCCCTTCCGCGCGGCTTAAGGATGCGCTGGGGCTTTCCAGGAAGAAAAATTTCCGGGAACATGCGGCGCTTCATGATATAGACCTGGAAATCAGGAAGGGGGAGACCATAGGGATTATCGGCACGAATGGTTCGGGTAAATCTACGCTGCTCAAAATTATTACCGGTGTAATCAGGCCATCCGGCGGGGAAGTCACTGTGCAGGGGCGGATATCTGCGCTGCTGGAGCTGGGGGCAGGGTTTAACCAGGAGTATACCGGGATTGAGAACGTCTATCTGCAGGGTACGATGATGGGGTTTTCCCGGGAAGAGATTGCCGCCAAGATGGATGATATACTGGAATTTGCGGATATCGGGGCGTTTGTCAGCCAGCCGGTGAAGACATATTCCAGCGGCATGTTCGTGCGGCTTGCCTTTGCCGTGGCAATTAATATCGAGCCGGAAATTCTCATTGTGGACGAGGCATTGTCTGTGGGAGACGTGTTCTTCCAGGCAAAGTGCTACCGTAAATTTGAGGAATTTAAGGAGATGGGCAAGACGATCCTCTTTGTCAGCCATGACTTGAGCAGCATCACCAAGTACTGTGACAGGGCCGTCCTCCTCAATAAAGGCAGGAAGGTCATGGAGGGTACGCCCAAAGAGGCTGTGGATCGATATAAGATGGCTCTGGTGGAGCAGAAAGAAGCAGAGCGTCTGGAAAATACTGCGCTGTGGAAGCCTGAGGCTTCCGGGGAGAAATGGAGGGACAGCATCAGCGTCAACCCTGAGACCCTGGAGTATGGGGACAAGCAGGCAGAAATTATAGATTTTGCCATTGTGGATGAGACCGGCAAACTGTCAAATGTGATTGAAAAAGGCGCTTCCTTCACGATTAAGATGAAAGTGCTGTTTCAGGAAGCAGTGGCAGAGCCGATTTTTGCATTTACGTTAAAAAACCTGATGGGGATAGAACTGACGGGTACCAATACCATGGTTGAGAAGCAGTTGGTGGATCCGGCGCAGAAGGGAGCTGTCCGTATAGTCAGCTTCACGCAGAAAATGACGTTGCAAGGGGGAGAATATCTGCTCTCCTTAGGCTGTACCGGCTATGAGCAGGAGGAATTCAAAGTCCACCATAGGCTGTACGATGTGTGTAGTTTGGGGGTCATTTCTGAGAAGAATACCGTAGGGTATTTTGACATGGATTCCCTTGTGGAGATAGAGTAGGGGGTGGGCGCATTCCTGGGGATGCCAGGCAATGCAGCCCGCAGTTTCATTTTAGAGGAACAGAGCGTATGTTGGAGAAATTTAATGTTGTAAGAGTAAGATTCCATATAGAAGACAATCGTGTGCTGGTCATCCAGGGCTGGAAACATGGGATGGGAACAGAAGAAACATTGGCGGTTACACTGGATGGGAAGGAGCTGCCTGTTGCAGTGGAGAAGTACGACGGCATGGAAGTACGCCAGCGTTATATGGTGTACGATCTTGGCATAGAGGAAGAATATTTCTTATATGTAAATCTGCCTGAGGATTTTGGGAGCCAGAAAGAACTCGTGCTGTGGGCGGGCGGGCATCCGGCCCATCGGTGGAATGCCCGGCGGCTGTGCAGGCGGCAGAAAGAAATCGATTTGTTTGTGGAGCAGACGGTGCTGGAAAAAGGGCAGTGTTACATTAAAGGATGGGCGGCCGGCAAGTCCCCGCTTACGGTCAGGGCGTATGGCACAGGCGGAAAGAAGCTGGCTTGTGAAGTATCCTGGCATGAACGCAGGGATGTGGCCCAAGTCTACCGTGAGGCCGATGAACTCCCCAATGCAGGATTTGAGGTTAAGCTGGTCCATCATGGCCTTTCCCGCGTATGCCTGGAATTTGCAGGCAGGGGACGCCGGAGCAGGGCAGAGATTCCGGTGGTGAGTACGTTCCTGTTTGAGAACGTCATGGGCAACAGCTACCTTGGCAAAGGGATGCGTTTCCTGAACCGCCATGGCTTTAAGGAATTCTGTACGCGCACCATGCAGGTAGTGTTGCAGAAGTCGGCGCCTCAGGGGGATTATGAGAAATACCGCCGTGCTGTGATGCCTACGGAAGATGAGTTAAAGCGGCAGCGTCATGAGCAGTGGGAAGGCATGCCTTTGTTTTCTATTGTAGTGCCGTTGTACAAGACGCCGGTAAAATATCTTGAGCAGCTTGTGGAATCTGTGCAGTCGCAAACCTACGGCAAGTGGGAGCTGTGCCTGTCGGACGGAAGCGGTTCCCCATCGCCTCTGGAAGATTACCTGAGTAAATTGAAACGGCGGGAAAAGCGTGTGAAGCTGGTACGGCATCCTGGCCCGCTGCAGATTTCTGATAATACGAACGCCGCTATCCGAAAGTCCACCGGGGAGTTTATTGTATTTGCGGATCATGATGACCTGCTAACGGAGGACGCCTTGTATGAATGTGCCCAAGCATTGCGGGAACAGCCGGATACGGAACTGATTTATTCTGACGAGGACAAAGTATCCATGAACGGTAAACGGTATTTTGAGCCTCATTTCAAGTCCGATTACAACCCGGATCTTTTGTGCAGTATGAATTATTTCTGCCATCTGGTAGTCGTGAAACGCTCTTTGGCAGAGAAAGCGGGGCTGCTGGACGGAGCGTTTGACGGAGCCCAGGACTATGATTTCGTGCTGCGCTGTACGGAACATACGGATAAGATTGCCCATATCCCTAAGGTACTGTACCATTGGCGCGCACACGAGAACTCCACGGCAGAGAACCCAGAAAGCAAACGTTATGCCTTTGAGGCAGGGATGCGCGCCATCCAGGCCCATTATGACAGGAGGATGCTGCCGGCAAAGGTGGAGATGGGCGAATATCCGGGCCTTTACCGCACAATCTGGCAGTGGGAAGAGCAGCCTCTGGTTTCTATCCTCATCCCCAACAAGGATCATACCGAGGATTTGGACAAATGCATCCAGTCCATAGAGCAGAAATCAGGTTACCGCAATTATGAATATATCATCATAGAAAATAACAGCGAGCTTCCGGAAACATTTGCATATTATAAGAAGCTGGAAGCTGAAAATGAGAAAGCCCATGTGGTGTTTTGGGAAGGCGGGTTTAATTTTTCGGCAATCAATAATTTCGGGGCCAGGTATGCTAAGGGGGAATATCTGCTTCTTCTGAACAATGATACAGAAATCATTCATCCAGACTGCCTATGGCAGCTGCTGGGTACTTGTATGCGGGACGATGTGGGGGCAGTCGGCGCAAGGCTGTATTATGAGGATGGCAGCATCCAGCATGCCGGGGTAGTCCTTGGCTTTGGGGGCATTGCCGGCCATACTTTTATTGGATTCGATCATAATGCGAACGGCTATTTTTCCAGGATAATCTGCGCTCAGGACTACAGCGCCGTTACGGCGGCCTGCATGATGACGAAAAAGTCTGTCTATGAAGCTGTTGGGGGGCTTACGGAAGAGCTGGTCGTGGCCTTCAATGACATTGACTATTGCATGAAAGTTCGGCAGCTGGGCAAACTGGTGGTTTATAACCCTGACGCACAGCTTTACCACTATGAATCAAAGTCCCGCGGGCTGGAGGATTCTCCGCAAAAGCAGGAGCGATATTATAAGGAAATGAAATACTTCGTGACCAAATGGAAAGAATCCTTGGACGCCGGGGATCCTTACTATAATCCCAACCTTACACTGTCCAAGGCGGATTTTTCACTAAAGCAAGTTTAAAACCGCTCATTTGTGACGGAAACTGCACAGAATGGAGGCAAATATGGAGCAAATCGGAAACGTCATCCTCGACGACACTTATTATCCGGGGGAAGACCTATACAGTGACGGGGCAGTGGAGGATCATATCCTGAATCTGGTGAAACGCTGCGGCCAGGCGGATTACCCGCAGGTGATTGCCCGGGAGAAGGATTGGGCAGTCATGTATCATCTTGCCCACGAGCGTGAGAATATCCTAAGCTGGTATTCCTTCACACCGGGGGCGAAGGTGCTGGAGGTTGGGTCTGGCTGCGGCGCCGTTACCGGGGCTGTGTCGTCGCAGGCCGGCTCTGTGACTTGCATAGACTTGTCGAAAAAGCGAAGCATGATTAATGCTGAGCGGCACAAAGGCAGCGATAACATCACAATTTGTCTGGGCAATTTCCAGGATGTGGAAAAAAGCCTGGACAGCGACTTTGACTATGCTACTTTAATCGGAGTGTTTGAGTATGGCCGGGGTTATATCGGCGGGGACAAGCCTTACCATGGCTTCCTTACGGCTGTCATGCGGCATATCCGTCCCGGCGGCAGGCTTCTGCTGGCTATTGAAAATAAATTCGGGCTCAAATACTGGGCAGGCTGCCGGGAAGATCATGTCGGCACATATTTTGAAGGGCTGGAAGGCTATCCGCACACAGAGGGCGTGCGCACATTCACAAAGCCCGAGCTGGAGAAAATCATAGAAGAATGCGGTTATTCTGATTACAAATTCTATTACCCATACCCGGATTACAAATTCCCGGTGGCAGTGTATTCTGATGAATGCCTTCCGCGGGCAGGGGAGCTGAATCACAACATCTGCAATTTTGACAGGGACCGCCTGGTGCTGATGGATGAAGGGAAGGTCTATGACCAGATTTTAAAGGCCGGCCTGTTCCCGCTCTATGCCAACTCTTTTTTCGTGGAAATCACGAAAAACAGTGCAGACGGGCCCGCTGCGGATGGGCAGATGCAGACGGAACAAGTCCTTTATACAAAATATTCCAACGGCCGGAGCAAGGAATTTTCTATCCAGACCCGGATTGTCCGCGGCATCGGGGGGAAGAATATTCTGTATAAGAAGGCGGAGTATCCCGAAGGGCAGGCGCATATTGCGCATATTGCTAAGGCAGAGGAACGCCTTGCCGCTCTTTTTCAGGAGAGAGGGCAGCTTTTGGTGAACCGATGCCTGTCCAGGGAAGGGCGCGTAGAATTTGAATATTTAAAAGGCGTGACTGTGGAGGAGCAGCTGGACAGACTGCTGGCGCAGGGCCGGCTGATAGAAGCGGCAAACGTGCTGCGGGCAGCGGCAGCCAGGATTTTGGGAAGCGCGCAAACGCAGGTGTTTCAAATGACAGAGGAATTCAGGCGGGTATTCGGGGAGGGCGGTTTTCCGCAGGGAGAACCGTCATTCCCGGTGGCAGATGTGGATTTGATTTTTTCCAACCTCCTAGAGACGGCAGACGGACGCGTCCATGTATTGGACTACGAGTGGACGTTTTTCTTCCCAGTGCCTGTGAAGTTCCTCCTGTTCCGCGCGCTGCACTATTACCTGGAAACTGCTCCTGTCCGTGCGCAATTTGCGAAGCAGTTTGACTTTTATGGGGAGTTCGGCATAACTGGTGAGCAGAAGGAAATCTGCCTGAAGATGGAGCAGAAGTTCCAGGAATATGTCTCGGGACAGAGCATTTCCCCCGGAAGCCTTTACCATGAGATGGGCAAACAGGCGCTTCCTATCGGAGAGTTGCTGGCGCAGCAAGACCGCAGGCGGGCTCAGGTTTACCTGGACTATGGGCAGGGGTTTTCGGAAGCAGATTCCTACTTTATCGAGACCGGAAGCGGCAGCAAGGTGCATTACACGGTCGTAATCCCCAACGAGGCGGTGGGGGTGACGGTCGATCCGGCCCTGAACGCCTGCTTTCTCAAAGGATTGCGCCTTACCTGGGTCGGGAAGAGGGGAGAGGAACTTATGCCCGTCTGCTATGAGACAAACGGTTACAGAGCCGGGGAGGGCGGATATCTATTTGACAATTCCGATCCAAAGATTATAATAAAGGAAATGCCGGCACAGAGCCGCAGGATGGAGGTTTCCTATCGGATTAACCTCCTTGAGGAAGAGACTGTGGATCTGCTGCTTGGCGAGAAGGGTACGAAAGGGCGGAATAAGAGGAAAGTCCGCAGGCTGATTAAAGGATAAAGATATGAGAAGAAGAGAACAATACAAGCATTTGTTGAATTTGTTTGCAAACAGCATCATGCTGCTGATTGAGGCCGCCATGTTTAGCTATACTTGGTATCTGGTCTATACACCGATGCTGGAGAAGGCAAACCGTTTCTGGAATAGGGGAAACTGGGCGGTCATTGGCATGTACGCGTTGTTCATGTATTTTTTTACCAGGACATATGGCGGCTACCGCATAGGATACTTACGCATCACGGATATTTGCCTGTCCCAGATTCTTGCCATACTCTGCGCCAATTTTGTCGGATATGTCCAGGTCTGCATGATTGCTAATGATTACATGCCGATTCACCCGATGGCGGCATTGGCCGGCGCGGAGCTTATCGTTATCCTGCCAGGCGTCTATGTGGTACGCTTTATTTACACAAGGCTGTATCCCCCCAGGAGGATGATTGTTATTTATGGGGAGCATTCCCCGAAAGACCTGATTAAGAAAATCAATTCCCGCAGGGACAAGTACAATGTCTGTGCCACAGCCAGCGTGTATCTTGGCTACAAGCCTTTATACGAAAAGATTATGGATTATGACGCCGTGGTACTCTGCGATCTGCCTACTAAGATGCGTAATCCTATCCTGAAATTTTGTTTTGACCAGAATAAGAGGACTTATATCACGCCGAAGATTTCCGACATCATCCTTATGGGGACAGAGCGCATCCATCTGTTTGATTCGCCGTTGATGCTGTCTCGTAACCAGGGGCTTACGATTGAACAGCGTTTCGTGAAGCGGGCGACTGACATCGTGCTGTCTTTGGCGGCCATCATTATCTCTTCCCCTGTCCTTATCCTGATTGCGGCAGGGATTAAGATTTATGACCGTGGCCCGGTGTTTTATACCCAGGAACGGCTGACGCGGGATGGGGAAATATTTAAAATCATCAAGTTCCGCAGCATGCGCATGGATTCTGAGAAGAACGGCGCCCAGCTCGCCAGAAAAGGTGATGACAGGATTACCCCGGTGGGAAGGTTCATCCGCAGGATTCATTTTGACGAGCTGCCCCAGATCTTCAATATCCTTAAAGGGGAAATGTCTTTTGTCGGCCCTCGTCCCGAGCGGGAAGTGATTGCCAGCCAATATGAACAGATGATACCAGAATTCAGTTTCCGCCTGAAAGTCAAGGCAGGGCTGACCGGGTATGCCCAGGTGTTTGGCAAATATAATACCACGCCTTATGACAAGCTGAAGCTGGATCTTACCTATATCGAGAACTATTCCTATTGGCAGGACATTAAGCTGATGCTGATGACCTTCAAGATTATTTTTCAGAAAGAGAACACGGAGGGAATTGATAAAAGCCAGGTGACCGCAGTAAAGAAGTAATAGCAGGAGACTATATGGAGAGACGGGTATCTGTGTCGGTCATCATGCCGGCATACAATGCAGAAAAATATATTGCCAAAGCGATTGAGTCAGTCTTGTGCCAGGATGTGCCGCTGGAGCTTTTTGTCATTGACGACTGCTCGGCGGACCGCACGGCGGAGATTGCCGGGAGGTACGCGGATGGGAGCAGGGTGGTCCTGATACGCAACTCCCGGAACCTGGGAGTTGCTGAGAGCCGCAACACCGGAATCCGGCACGCGGCAGGGAGCTATATTGCATTTCTTGACGCGGACGACTGGTGGGCTGCGGGGAAACTGAAAGCCCAGTGCAGCAGGCTCAAGGAGAGCGGGACGGTACTCTGCTGTACAGCGCGGGAGCTGATGGATATGGATGGGAACCCTCAGGGCAAGATTATCGGGGTGAAAGAGGAAATCACATATCCCATGCTGCTGCGCACGAACAGCATCCCCTGCTCCTCTGTCGTCATGGAAACGCGGGTGGCGAGGGAATTCTATATGTGCCACGATGAGCTGCATGAGGATTACATCTTATGGCTGCAGGTCCTTAAGAAGTATGGGAAGGCCTGCGGTATCAACGAGCCGATGCTCAAAAGCCGCATGAGTGAGGGCGGGAAGTCCAGGAATAAGCTGAAATCGGCAAGAATGCAGTTTGGGGTCTACCGTTATTTGGGATTTGGGTTCCTGCGCTCCTGTTACTATTTCCTGCAGTACGCAGTGAACGGAATCAGGAAATACAGCTGATTCTGCGGTGTCGGGATTTGACGAACAAGGGCTGATATGTTAGAATGTGCCCAGGATTACTGTCGGAGCCAAGTGTGTAAATTACGGATTAGTTAGCGAGTTTGGAGGGAATATCTTTGAAAAGATTTATAAATGACTCTAAAAAATATTGGGAAGTTGCCAAATACTCCGCAAAGTCAACATTGAAATCAGAAGTGGCGAACTCGCATCTGAGCTGGCTGTGGTGGATATTAGATCCTCTTTTATTTATGATGGTATATTCTTTTATCGCGCTCATTGTGTTTGGCAAGGGAGAGAAGTATTTTGCTGCGTTTGTCTTTATCGGGCTTTCCAGCTGGGATTTCTTTTCTAAGACGGTCAAGCAGAGCGTGCGGCTCGTAAGCCAGAACAGCGCTATTGTCTCCAAGGTGTATCTGCCCAAATATGTGCTGATTTACACGCAGATGATGGTGAACGGCTTTAAGATGCTGGTTTCCTACGTGCTTGTGGTGGGAATCATGGTCATCTATAGGGTTCCGGTCAGCTATAACCTGATTTATATGATACCGCTGTTTCTTACATTGTTCCTGATGACGTTCGGCATAAGTGCGATTTTGCTGCATTTCGGCGTCTTTGTGGATGATTTGTTTAATGTGGTGAATGTATTGATGCGGATGGCGTTTTATCTGTCTGGCGTGTTCTACAATATCGCAAACAGAAATGTACCGGAGCCATATGCCAGCTTATTACTGAAATGTAACCCGATTGCATTTATTATGAACGAATTGCGGAAGTGCATGATATATTCTGTCACCCCGGACCTTCGTTTGCTTGCATTCTGGTTTGTCATGGGAATCATATTGTCAGTTATCGGAGTTAATTGCATTTATAAGCATGAGAACAGTTATGTAAAGGTGGGCTGAGATGGAAGACAGAGAATATGTGGTTGAGAAAGAAGACAGGGAGTTTGCCGTTGGGCGGGAAGACAGAGAATCTGCAGCGGAGCAAGGAGACAGAGAATATGCGATTGAAGTTGAGAATCTTAAGGTAAGATATAAGTGCCTGAATAAAATCTCCATCAGAGAAAGCATTTTTTCGCTCCGAAAAAGTCAGGTAGATATCATCGAAGCGGTAAGAGGAGTGTCATTTAAAGTCCCCAAAGGGGAGATTATGGGCATTATAGGCAAAAACGGGAGCGGGAAATCTACGCTTCTGCGGACACTTGCGGGAATATTCGCGCCGGATGAGGGAACGATTGACCTGCATGGCCATTCAGTGTCTTTGCTGTCGATTGGCGTGGGGTTCCAGAAGAAGCTGAGCGGGCGTGAGAATATCCTGCTGTCAGGGATGCTGCTGGGCTTCACGGAGGCGCAGATTCGGGAGAAGATGGACGAAATTATAGAATTTTCGGAGCTGGGCGATTTCATAGACCGCCCTGTGAAGACATATTCCAGCGGGATGTACTCGAAGCTGGCGTTTTCTATCACAGCCATACTGGAGACGGAAATCATGCTTCTGGATGAGGTATTGAGTGTCGGTGATGTCAAGTTTAAGAGAAAAAGCTTCCGCAAAATGCGTCAATTAATTTCCAACGAGGACAGGACGGTCGTCATCGTGTCCCATAATAACAATACTATCAAGAGGCTGTGCAGTTCTGTCCTGTGGATCCATGAGGGTGAGGTGAAGATGCAGGGGCCTACGAGTGAGATTCTGCCGAAATACCGAAGGTTTATGTCCGGCGGCAAAAAGAAGAAAGCCAGGCGCAAAAAAAGACTGGCCAGGAAAAGGATGCTGGAACAACAAAGAGCTATGGCGGAAGGGCAAGCCGGCCTTGCAGAAGTCCCGGGAAATGTGGAGGAGACCCAAGCCGTCCTGACAGAAGTCCCGGGAAATGTGGAGGAGACCCAAGCCGTCCTGACAGAAGTCCCGGGAACTATGGGAGAAGCACAGGGAAACCAGACGGAATAATAATTTAGGGTATTGAAGAATAAGAAATATGATTCTATGGGAGAATAAGATTATATATGAAATTGGTTCTTTATATAAAAAACTCAAATTTTACTCAAATTGACATCATAAATAGCTTGTGTTAGAATATCTAAAGTGTGCAAAATGGAAAATAAAGGAAAAGCCAAGAAAGAAAGTTTTTTTCAGAAGCTGCAGCGGGTAAGAGGCAAGGACATTGCACATATATTTCTGTTCTTGCTGGCATGGCCGATATCATTTATATATAAGAGATTCCGTAAAAATCTGTGGCTGATATGCGATAAGGAGAATGAAGCCCGTGACAATGGTTACTGGCTGTTTCGTTATATTATGGAGACGCATCCTGAGAGGGATGTGATATATGCAATTAATAAGAGATCGCCCGATTATGGCAGAGTGAAAACGCTGGGGCGCGTAGTGCAGTTTGGGAGTTTCCTGCATTGGATTTATTATCTGACGGCTTCCAAGAATATCAGTTCCCAGAAAGACGGAAAGCCTGACGCAGCCGTATGTTACGTGTTGGAGGTATATGGGATTTTAAAGAACACCAGGGTGTTTTTGCAACATGGGGTCATATTGAATGATTTGCCCTTCCTGCACTATAAAAACGCAAAGATGAGGCTGTTTATCTGTTCCACAGAGAAGGAGCATCAATTTGTGTCTGGCTTCTTTGGGTATCCGAAAGGACATGTCGTGAAAACCGGGTTGTGCCGTTATGACAACTTGACGGATTGTTCCGGCCATGGGGAGAACAGAAAAATACTGGTCATGCCGACTTGGAGGGACTGGATTTCAAACCAAACGTCAAGGTCGTACCAGTATGAAGATGTTTCAGATTTCCGTAATACCACTTATTTTAAAGGCTGGATGGGATTTTTAGCGGACGATGAATTAGAAAATATCCTGCAGGAAAATCACCTTGAGCTGATATTTTACCAGCATAGGGGTATGCAGGAGTTCACAAGCTATTTCCAAGGCTTGGGCAAGGGTATCAAGCTGGCAACCTGGCCGGAATATGACGTGCAGCAGCTGCTGCGGGAATGTGATTTGCTGATTACGGATTATTCAAGCATTAACATTGACTTTGCTTATATGAAAAAACCTCTCTTATATTATCAGTTTGATTATGAAATGTTTCGGAACGGGCAATATGGGGAAGGGTATTTTAACTATGAGAGGGATGGATTTGGAAAAGTCTGCCTGAATCAGCAGGATTTGCTTGGCAGTCTGAAGGAAATTATCCGTGAAGGATTCCGTATGCCTTCTCAGTATTGTAGCAGGGCAGATGGATTCTTCACATTTCATGATAAGAATAACTGTAAGAGAAACTATGAGGCAATCTGTAAGATATGAATGACAGCGGATAGGTTCATTTGTTGTGGAAAGGAACCGGGATATGAATCTTGAGCAGATACAAGCCCAGGAACTGCAGCTGCTGAGGCAGTTTGCAGATTGCTGCGATGAACATGGTCTGCGGTATTATTTAGCAGGCGGTACCCTTTTAGGGGCAGTCAGGCATCAGGGGTTCATTCCCTGGGATGATGACGTGGACGTTATCATGCCGAGGCCGGATTACGACCGTTTCCTGCAATTAGTCCATGCAGGCACGATGGGCAGATACAGAGTCGTGGACGACTACCATGAAGAGAAGGAAGCGAAGCCTTTTGCAAAATTGGAAGACCCTGAGATAAAAGTTAAGACGAGGCTTCTGAAAACCCAGAAAAATCTGTGGATGGATATTTTTCCGATGGATGGAATGCCTCGATCGGAGAAGATGCTGAGACGCCATCTCAGGAAAATAAAATGGTATGATTATTGCATGTGGCAATCACAGACGGATGAGCAGGATATTAAGAATCCCCTGAAAAAAATCTTAAAAAAGATTTTTTTCTTTCCGTTCCGCAGGAGGGGATGCTTGTATTATTCCAGAAAAATAACAGCGTGCGCAAAAAAATACCCATTTGAAGCATCTGAGTTTGTGGGGTGCAGCGTGGGCAGATATGGAAGCCGCGAGCGGATTAAGAAGACAGAGTTTGAGGGACGCTTATTGGCAGATTTTGCAGGAGAGAAGTTTTATATTTCAAAAGGATATGATAAGTATCTGACAAATCTGTATGGCGATTACATGCAGATTCCGGAAAAACGAAAGCAACATGTTCAATTATGAAAGGAGGCTGGGAATAATGAATATTGCATTACTTACCGCAGGAGGGGTTGGCTCAAGAATGCATAATGACATCCCGAAACAGTTTTTAAATATCGAAGACAAACCGATGATTATCTATACCATGGAGAAATTCCAGACGCATCCAAGCATAGACTGGATCTGCGTGGTCTGCCTCGATGGCTGGCATGAAATTTTAAAGGCTTATGCAAAGCAGTTTGGGATTACGAAATTGAAGTGGGTAGTAGCCGGCGGAGCAAGCGGGCAGGAGTCTATCCATAATGGGCTGATGGCAATCTCAGATGAGTGTTCGGGGGACGATTTGGTATTGATTCATGATGGGAACAGGGCGCTGGTATCACATGATATTATCTCTGATTCTATCAGCGTATGCCGTGCGAAAGGTTCTGCAGTAGCGGCGATTCCATGTACAGAAGCTATCTTCCGATGTGAAGATGCCAATAATACACATTCTACGATTTCAATTCCCAGAGAGTCTGTCGTCAGGACGCAGACCCCTCATACGTACCCGGTGTCCAAACTCTTATGGGCGCATCAGCAGGCCGAAGAAAAAGGCATTGTCAGCACAGCGGCTTCGTGTGTCTTGATGCAGGCGTTGGGAGAAACAATATATTTTTCGACCGGCTCTGAGAAAAATTTGAAAATAACTACCCATGATGACTTGCAGATTTTTAAAGCGTTGCTTCATGTGGAAGAAAAATAGGTGGTGGAGATATGTTATTAGATTGCAAAGAATATAAGGAACAAATCCGGCAAATGGTCAATTCCTCCAAGGTGGACTGGAAGAAATTGGAGCAGAAGTCGGTGCTTATCACAGGCGCGGCTGGAATGCTCGGCTCCGGCATGGCAGATGTGTTAATTTACCTGAATGAATATGAGGGTTACCACATTAACATTTACGCATTGGGCAGGACAGAAAAGAAGCTGCGCGACAGATTTGGCCAATTTGTGGACAAGGATTATTTTCAGATACTTCCGCTGGATATCAGCCGGGAAATGCATATGGATGGGACAGTGGATTATATTGTTCATGCAGCCAGCAACGCAGATCCTGCGATGATGGCAAAATACCCGGTGGATACTTTGCTGGCGAATGTTGTAGGCATGAATCATCTGCTTGAGTTGGCAAGAGAAAAAGAGGCGTCCCGCGTTTTATATGTTTCGTCAGGAGAGATGTATGGGCAGCCGGACGACACGCTTGAGAATGGCTTTTATGAGGGATACTGCGGTCCTGTGGATTATGCGAACCCACGCTCCAGCTACCCGTCTGGAAAGAGGGCGGCCGAGGTATTATGCCAAAGTTATATCAGCCAGTATGGCATGGAAGTCGTCATTGTACGCCCATGCCATTGCTATGGGCCAACGATGACGCCTACAGACAGCCGTGCGGTTTCACAATTTTTCAGGAAAGTTATCAATGGTGAAGACATTGTGCTGAAAAGCGATGGGACATTGGAACGGTCTCACTGCTATGTGGTGGACGCGGTGCAGGCCATGTATCTGGTCATGCTGAACGCAGAAAACGGAGAAGCATTCAATATTGCGGACAAGGAGTCGCAGGCTAATGTTAAGACCTTGGCATCTATCATTGCAGAATGTAAGAATCAGAAAGTTGTATTTGATATCCCGGATGAAATGGAGAAAAAGGGATTTTCTAAAGTGGTAAGGGCAGTGCTTGATGGCAGTAAGTTGGAAAAATTAGGCTGGAAGCCAATGACCCATCTGAAAGAAGGAGCAGCCGACACGATTCAGATATTGGAAAACATAAGATAACAGAGGGACAGAGATGAGTGTTGTAGGAAGATATTTATCAGAAGGGCGGTTTTTCCAAGGTTCTTGGAAGAATATTAAGAAATTTGTGAAGAAAAAGCTGAAACGCTTTTGGAGATATGCCGACCGGTTTTTGGCGAATACTTATAACTATTGGAAATTCTGCCGAAGGCCAATCGATAACAATAAAATTGTAATGCTTACCTCCAGAGGGACTTATAACTGCCATCCAAGGGCGATTGCCGATGAAATCATAAGGCAGAATCTGCCTTATGAGATTGTGTGGGTGGTCCGTAAAGAAAATCTGGTTAAGGAGGATTATTACCCGGAAGGTTTCAAAGTCGTGCATCGTGGCTCTTACGAGTTCTACGAGGAAGTGTCAAATGCGAAAGTATGGATTGATAATTCCGTGACATTTTCTTATCTGTTTGCGAAGAAGCGCAAAGAACAGGTATTGATTGAGACCTGGCATGGGACGTTCGGCCTGAAAAAATTCGACGCTTCCGTTAATAATAACAAATATTGGGTAAAGAAGGCATTTCAGGAAGGCAAGGTAACGGATTACTGCCTGACAAACTGTAAATTTGAAGAAAAACTCTTCAAAGACACATTCTGGGAAAATGCGGAAATGCTGCCTTATGGGCATCCCAGGAATGACATCTTGTTCCAGGGCGAGACAAAAGAGGCTAAAAATCTGGTCGCATCAATTCTCGAGCAGTATGGCATTGAGAAAGGAACACATATCCTGCTCTATGCACCTACGTACCGTGACGTACCAGATGCAACCCTCTATGTGCTGGACTATGACGCTGTAAGACAGGCATTGGAAGAGCGTTTCGGCGGCAAATGGGTCATCATGGTACGCTATCATTTCCTGGATCGGAAACTTAAGATGCTGAATCAGGAAGATGAGAATGTGATAAATGTCACAAATTATACCGATATACAAGATTTAATGCTGGTTGCCGATATTGGCATGACTGACTATTCCAGTTGGATTTATGACTACTTCTTTACTAAGAAGCCTGGGATTTTATATGTGCCGGATATTGAGGAGTACGAGGAGAAAGACCGCGAATTTTTATTCCCCATAGAGTCTACGCCATTTCCGATTGCAAAGACAAATGAAGAATTGGTAGAGCAGATCCGCAAGTTTGACCAGGAGAAATATGATAAGGATTATCAGGCATTTTATGATAAGATGGAATGCTACGAGGACGGGCACGCGGCGGAGCGCGTTGTTGAGAAACTGAAAGAGATAATGGGTTGAGGAGGTATCGTGCTATGAAGATGAAAAAATGGATGGCGTTATGTATTGGGGCTGCGGCAGCAGCTATGTGCAGTTCGGCGTTCGTGTCTGCAGAAACAGGGATTTCCGGCAGCGTAGTAAAGGCAGCATCCAAGCAAACGGTTGATGTCACGGATTTTGGGGCAAAAGGCTCTGACACAAAGCCGGATACAGAGGCAATCCAGGCCGCGCTTGACGAAGTCGGAGAGGCAGGCGGAGGGACGGTGAATATTCCTGCCGGCAAATATTATATTGACGACCAGCTTGAAATCCACTCGGATACAGTTTTGCAGCTTGCCAAGCAGGCAGAAATCATCCGGAAAGATAAGACTATCCCTATGCTCCGGAATTACACCGGCGCGCAGGAAGATGTGCTAACCGGGCAGAAGTACGGCTATACCAAGAACATCACGGTTGCCGGTGGGATTTGGAATGGCAATCTGGATGTGGAGAAAGGTTCTGTTCCTACAGATTTGATTAAAATTGTATGCGCCACGAACGTAACCTTGAAAGATTTTACAGTCAAAGGGGTCTGCGGCGACCATCATGTGGATTTCGCATCAGTTAATGGCATAACGGTGGATAATGTGACATTTACGGGGTTTGTCTATTATAAAGGGACGGATTACAGCAGCTTAGAAGATGGGACAGAAAATAAAAATGAACTTAACACGACATCTTCCGTGACTTCCGAAGCCTTGCAGTTTGATGCTTTTGAAAAACTTAAATGTAAGAACATAACTGTCACAAATTGTAAATTCAAAAAGCTTCTCAGCGGCGTCGGCAACCATCATCCTGAAGTCGGCCCGGAAAATGTGGTCATCAAAAACAATACGTTTGAACATATGGCGAATACCTGTGTCAACCTTTATGGTTTTATAAATGTAGAGGTTTCAGGTAATAAAGCTGCCGACGTAAGGGCATTTGCCAGGGTATCCGGTGGAAAAGACTGTACGATTTCCGGCAATACGATGACCACATTTACGCAAAAATCTAAGAATAAGTTCAATATGTTCCGGGTCGGTGATAAGGCTGAACTGACGATTGCCAATAATACGATTACTGGGGCAGGGAACTCAGCGATTAAAATAGCTACAAAGTCAAAGGCTGTAATCAGCAAGAATAAGATTAAAGATACGGTTCACAATGCCGTTGCCATTGAAGAATCTACCGCTACAGTCAAAGGGAATGTTTTGACAAATTCCAAGAATTATGGGGTTTATGCGGTTTCCTCGAATGTGAAAGCTGAGTCCAATACCATCAAAAATCCTGCAGGAATGGCAATCTATTTTAAAGGCGGTTCCGGCTCTATTTCGAACAATAAAGTGACTACCACAAAAAGCGGTTCTGCCATTTATATCGTGGAAAAGTCAAAGGTAAGTAAAATAAACGGTAATATCATCAGCAAGCCGAAGGAGGCGGGCATCTATGTCAAAGGTGCGACTGCCAAGAAGATTACGGGGAATATCGTCACAGCTCCGGGAACCAGAGGAATTAGCTTTGCAGCAAAAGCTTCCGGGCAGGAGGTATCCGGGAATAAAGTTGCATCCCCGAAACAAGACGGCATCTATGTGTCTGAGTCCTCTAAGGTTACTACCATAGGCGGATCCAAGGCAGGAAAAAATATTGTCGAGGGGGCCGGGGTAAATGGGATTGCCGTTAAATCAGCCACAGCCGGCTTGATATCCTTTAATCAGGTATCAGGCTCGAAATCTGCAAATATCAGGATTGAAAATGCCAAAGGAGCGCTGGAAATCAGCAAGAATACATTGACATCTGCTGCAAAGCAGGGAATCAGCTGTCAGGACACGAAGGTTACCATTACAGGAAATACCGTCAAGAAGTCCGGCACTTACGGCATCTATCTGGTCGGATCCAAGAGTGACGCTGCCGTAAAGAATAATGTGATTGACACCGTAAAAGCCGGTAACGGAATCCGGGTATGCGAAGGAAAGGCAGTCCTCAAAGGGAACAATATAAAAAATACTAAGAGCGATAAGATTTGTATTATACCGGGGGCAGTGGTGAAACAGTAACCTGATGTCGGAAGACTATATGTTGATGGAAAATTATTTGAGGGAGAGCTGTCAGTAAATTGTGATTTGCTGAATAAGATTCTGCAATAATATCTCAAATTTCTATCATAATTAGTATTTACAATAGACAAAAGAAATCATAAAAAGGTTGTAAGTAAAATACGAAGAAGATAGGAAGGAGAAAGGCATGGCTACAGTTTATTTAGCAATAGGTACAGCGAAAGTAGGTACGACTGCAGTTCAGAGTTTTTTGAGAGAGAATGAGAAGAATCTGGAAAAGCAAGGATATTGTTATCCATTTATGGATTTGGGGTTGGAAGGCCGGTTATTCAATCGGAATGCTCATTTCCTGATTTATGCGGCTGAGGATGTAGCAGACAGGGAGGAAAAGAAAGAAAAAATCGCGCAGGTAAGAGAGAGCGGGTTTCAGATACTGGACGGTTTGGCGAAAGAATTTCCTAACATCATTATTTCAGATGAACTTATTTGGCAGCGTTCGTCAAAAAAACCAGGCTTTTGGAAAAATGTGAAAGCGCAGTTTGAAAAGATTGGTTGCGATGTGAAAATAATCGTGTATCTGAGACGGCAGGATTTATTCATCCAGTCATTTTGGCGTCAGTCTGTAAAAGCTATGTCGAGATTGGAAAAGACGTTTGAAGAGTGCATCGGCAACGGCAAATTTGACTATTACCCATTAGATTACTACCAGCAGTTATGCAAAATTCAAACGTCTCTGGGCAAAGAGAATATGATTGTCCGTGTGTATGAGAACGACCAGTTTGAGGGAGAGGAACATTCTATTTTCTCTGATTTTCTCAAATATGTTGGAGTGCAGATGACCGACGAGTTCACGAAAGACTTCACGCAGGAGGATTTCAAAAGCAGCAATATAGGATTAGAGGGGAATTATTTGGAAATCAAACGTTTGCTGAACGGCGTGCCGGAGTACAAAGATATGGAGGATTTCATGAGAAATCCGATTTATCTGGCAAATTGCTACCAGATGGGACTTAAGCTTCATTCAAAGGTTGGGATGTTTTCGTATGAGGAACAGTTGGAATATATGCAGCAATTTGATGAAGGTAACCGGAAAGTAGCGAAGGAATTCTTGGGAAGGAAAGATGGGAAGCTTTTCTATGAGCCCATTGAAAGTATGCCGAAGTGGAAAATAGAGCCTGAAACAATGTACCGGGATCTGCTGATGTGTATGGCGGAAATCTTCTGTCAGCAGGAGAAAAAAATCATTATGCAGAAACAGGAACTCGATGCACGGAAGAAGGAATTTAACGCGCAGAAGAAAGAGATTGCAAAATTAAAGAGCAAAGTTGAAAAGATAGACAAAAGCTTAATTTTCAGGAGTTACCGAAAAGCCCGCGAGGTTCTTAAGAAATCCTGATAGATGCAGGATGCACATAGCAGTTCCCGGGAGAGAGTTTGTGAGGAATTCTCTCCCGGGGATTTCTGTTTTGGGACGATTCTCTCAGATGAATTTTCCGGAAACCTTTTGGTACTAGGAAACTAAATAATAGGGAAGCTCAAAAATAGAAATATATTGCATATTCCAGGACAAAAATATATAATGTGAAAAGATGCACAGATAAATTTGGGAAGGAATGGGTTGTTCTGCAGATGCAGAGTGGAGAGTAAGAAGATGTTGAAGGCAAGATGGAGTAAGCTTACGATTGCCGTTTTTCTGCTGGTTGGTCTGATATTATCGGGAATTGTTTCCGTCATGTATCTCACGAGAAGCATTAATTTCCAGAAATTCTATGATGTTGGGAATTTGTATGATATTATAAGTGATGAATATAAGACGGCCGGGGAAAACTGGCAATATAATTTTGATACGAAGCTCACGGAGATTACCGCGGAGAATGCCAGGCATTTTTTTGATGTCAAAAGCAGGCGGAAACGTTGGAATTATCTTTATTTGGAGATAGAGGACTTAAGCAGGGAGGTCTGGTGTGAGATTGAATTTTCAGACAAGCATGGGAATATTTCGTATGTTCTGAACCATAGGCTGCAAGAGGGATGTAATGTCATTCCGCTGAATGGGGAACCATTCCATAGATTCTGTTTTGTGGTCAGAGAGCCTTGTTCTTTTCATATCCAGGGATTTCAGCTCAGGGAACGGGTTCGGACATTTGGATGGGAGAAAGGGCTGACAGTATTTGGCGTCGTCTATTCTGCATATTTATTATTGCTGCTGATTTATATCCTGATTAACCCAAACAAAAGCAAAAAGAGCGTGCAGAAAGGTACTGCCATATGGCTTGGAAAAGTGCAGGAATTCTATGATTGCCTGGCGTCCCGGGTTGTTGTGCGGCGTGGGAATCTTCCTGCCGGGGCAGTGTCACAGATGCGCAGGGTTCTGTTTCTCATCTGCCAGATGATTCTGTATTTCATGCTTGTGTTTGGCTTGAAGTGGAAAGTTTTGCCTCAAAGAAAACTGGTTTTCCTGCTAGGGCTTTGCCTTTTGCTGATTGCTTTTCTCTCAGCGGAGGTTCATGCAAGGGCGGTGAACTGGAATCATCCGCTGATGTATGCATGGATAGCTCTTTGGGGCATGAGTATCGTTTCAGAGTTTGTCGTTGGGAAAATGATTCAATTTGTGGGCGTTTTCATGTTAGTATGTATGGGATTCTTGTACATGGCATGGGGGAGCATGAAAAAGCCGGACATGCTGTTAAAGGATTTTTTGGTGTCAATACGCTGGAGTTATTGGATGTCATGTCTTTTTTCCCTTTTTTTCAGGCCTTATGTGCCCGGCCTGCGATATATAGGAATATATACGAATCCAAATACATTAGCCGGATATCTTGTCACGGTTAATATAGCGTTCCTGATATGGCTGGATGACAATCTAAATAAGGAAAAGCTTAAGCTCTGGGATTTATTTAAGAATATGCTGGGGCTTGTCAGCCTTTGCGGTTTCCTAATCATGACGCAGAGCATCACTTCTGCAGTTGTATATCTGGTGGAATGGATAATTTTCATCTGGAAGCAGTTTCCGAATGAAAAAAGGGCAGCCTATCAGGTAAACATCAGGAAAGTAGCGATATCTTCTTTGGTTGCAGTTGTTTTGACCGTGGTTCCGGGAAAATGGTGTCTGATTAATGTGCCAAATATCTTCAATACCTCTGTTTCTTTTCGCGGGGATGCGTACCTTACGCAAACGCATCCTTTGTCTCTGGTGGCGAATGCTGCGGAAGACGGTTTAGCAGACCGGGTGATGGAAAAGATGCAAAGAGGTGATTTGGACAACTTGCTGAGCAGCAGGACGGAAGTATGGAGGACTTATATCCGGCAGCTGAATCTGTTTGGGCATAGGGGATATTTGAGATGTTTCGGGAACATAAAAATGCATGCGCATAATGCGTTCCTGCAGATTATGCATTATTACGGTGTGTTTGCAGCGGTGCCGTATCTTTTGATGCTTTATTACAGCGTGAAATATGGAATTTTGGCTATCTTTGACCGTAAACGTTCAGGGGCAAGCTTGTTTTTTCTAATGGCTGCAGTACATTATATTGTCCGGGGATTTGCAGAAGATATGGCGACGCCGTATCTGTATATCGGCTGGCTTGCTTATTTCATGGCGGTAGGCGGGCTTGCGAACCAACCTGAGGAAGGGATCGTGAAAAGGTGAAGCAATGAGAGGTAGAAAAAAACTTCATATATTTTTGTTTCTTCTTGCCGGGGCGCTGATTGGCGTCATGCTTACGATGATGCGGCTGGGAGGGAGCGTGAATTTTAAGGGATTCATGTCAGCAGGCAGGGTATATGATTTTGAGCCTTCCGTCCTGCAGAGGAGTACCAAAGGCTGGTGCTATGAACGCCAGAATGGAGGACATCGTTTCCTGAACGATAAGGCGCAGATAAAATTCCGTCTCAACGGAAAAAAGCGGGTTTGGAGTTATTTGTATATCACGGTAGACGAATTGGATCCTGTTTCTGTGGAAGGGCTGCTCAGGTATTATGACCGTAAGAAGAATAAAGTATATGAGCAGCCGATTACGCTGACCCAGGGGAAAAACAGGATTCCGATGGACGGCATGGTTCCGGTAAGGTGGATTGGCATTGCAATCCTGGATGCCCGGGGAGGGTTTATCTCCGTTTCCGACATGCAGATCCGCACGATGCCATCCTGGTTTACGGTTCCGCATTTCCTGGAATTGTTTGCGGTAGCATTTGCGGGAAGCCTGTTTGCGCTCTTTGTCCTAATTCTTCTTTGGCGGGTGGTTCGTAATCGGTTTTTTGCGGGCCGCGTAGCTCCCGGATGGCTGCTGTACGCGCTGCAGGATGGCATCCGGATATTCGGGGATTTCCTGGGGCGTAAAATGGGAGGGAGGCTGTATCCCTGCCAGCAGGAGTCCGTGCGGAAGTTCTTGTTCAGCTTGCTGTTCGTGTGGATGATGATTGGCAATGCTGCAGGATGGCTGACGGACAAAAGCATGTACCGCTATCATGTGCTGGTTTGCGCGGTAATTCTGGTTGGCATTTCCCTGTTGTCCTGGGAAAAGCCGCTGCAAAACCAGTTTTGGGGCGGGCCTTTGATGAAAAGCTGGCTTTTTCTTTGGCTGGGCATGATTTTGTGTGATTTTTTCGTAAAAAGACGGTTGGAATCTGTGGCAGGATGTGCTATGCTTCTTGCAGGGAGCGTGTTTGTCTATTTCTGGCAGAATATGACAAAGCCGCGGAGACTGTTATGTGATATAATGGAGTCTCTGGAGATTACGTTTTTCCTGGCGGTTCTTTACTGTATGGCATTCCGTTTAAAGCAGCCTGCGGTTGATTATAACGGCATGTTTAAGAGCCCTGAGGAGCTTGCCATGTATGCTGTGCTGATGGAAGCCGTGTTCCTCACGGAGATGGATTGGCTGGTGTGCGGCCTGGCTGCGGATAGCCGCGGGAAGCCGGCAGGGAGTCCCAAAACCGGGGGTGGGTTTTCAGGTGCAAGGATATTTGCCTCTTGCGTGAAGAATATTACCGGCGGCGCCTTAGCGCTGTTTTTCGTACTGAGGAGCGGCCATGCTCTGGGGATTGCTATATTCGCCTTGCTGGCCATCGGTTATGTTCCGTTCTTGGCTGCAACACTCTTCAGAATGGCAGCGGGACGCCGTGGACTGCTGGCGGGCATGACAGCGGCAGCTATTTTGGCCTATGGATGTACGGGCATAGTTTTTGTCAGTACTAAATATGTTCCGGAAATCCTGGGCATGGATGTGAAGTATAAGCATGAGCTGCTTCTGACAGAACTGGAAGGAGAGCAGAGGAACGTATATCTTATGCAATTTCCGGGAAGCTTAGATGGCGTAAGGACAAAGGAAATCGAGAAATTGCCTGTAATCTGGCGTAATTATGCACGCAGGATGAACCTGTTTGGCCATGGCGGATGGCGCAAGGTGTTCCGCCGGAAAATCCTGCCTTACAATAGTTATCTGGATATGGCGTATCACCATGGGATTTTTATCCTTTTGCCCTATTTGGCATTTCAGATCGCAATCATTGCCCAGGGAGTGAAAGGCGTGACAGGAAAGAAAGGCAGGAGGGATTTCTGCCTGCTATTTCTAGGGATATCTTACCTATGTTTTGCCTTTGGCGCGAATGTGGAAATTTCATGGGGACATCCATTTTGGCTGTGCTATTATTTAGCGGCAGGATACCTTGGGAGGATGGAGACTGAGGAAAACTTAAGAAAAGAGGGAGTTATGTGAATACACTGATAGAAAGAAATCAGCTGTTGCTGAGAAAAATTGGGCTTGTCATTTATGATATGTTTGCTGTCATCCTGTCAAGCATCCTTGCGCTTGTTCTGCGTTTTGAGGGCAAATATGATGAAATACCGCGGAAATATATCAACATGAGCCTTCAATATATTATCGTAGTAATTGCGGTGACGATTCTAGTTTTTTGTTTGCTGCGGCTATACGGCAGCCTCTGGAGCTATGCAGGAGCTACCGAGCTTATTAATATTCTGATTGGCAGCATCATATCGGCTGGGGTACAGATGGGGATTATCGTGCTGATGGATATGCGGATGCCCAGGAGTTATTATGTGTTTTATGCAATGTGCCTGTTTGCATTGGTGGTATTCAGCCGTTTTTCTTACCGTGCATTCCGTACCATTGTCAAGCGGCAGAAGGATATGCAGACACGTACAAACGTGCTGATGGTAGGCGCCGGCGGGGCCGGCAATCTTCTGGTACGGGAGATTACGAACAGCAGCCATGTAAACAAGCGTGTCGTCTGCATTGTGGATGATTCCAGGGCAAAGCAGGGCAGTTATCTGCACGGCGTGAAGATTATGGGGACGCGTGAAGATATCCCAAGTTTGGTTAAAAAGTACCATGTAGATGAGATTATGCTCGCGATTCCTTCTGCACCGGCGCGGGAGATTAAGGAGATTCTGGATATCTGCAAGGAGACCGGGTGCGAGCTGAAACGCCTTCCGGGGATGTATCAGCTGGTAAACGGCGAGGTCAGCGTCAGCACCCTTAAGGAAGTGGATGTCAATGATTTATTAGGCCGGGAGCCGGTAAAAGTGGATTTTTCTTCCATATTAGATTATGTATCGGGTAAGACAATCCTGGTGACGGGCGGCGGGGGATCTATCGGAAGTGAAATCTGCCGGCAGGTGGCGGAGCATAACCCCAAACGGCTGGTAATTGTGGACATTTATGAGAATAGCGCTTACGACATCCAGAACGAGCTGAAGAACAGATATCCGCAGTTGGAGCTGTCTGTGCTGATTGCGTCGGTAAGGAATACCAAGCGTATTGATTTGATTTTTGAGAAATATAGGCCGGACATCGTCTATCATGCGGCAGCGCATAAACATGTGCCATTGATGGAGGATAGCCCCAACGAGGCTGTGAAGAATAATGTCCTTGGCACATGGAAGGTAGTGCAGGCAGCGGACAGATGGAAAACCAAGCGGTTTGTGATGATATCCACGGACAAGGCAGTGAATCCCACGAATATCATGGGGGCGACCAAACGTATCTGTGAGATGATTGTGCAGACGTATAACAACCGTTCGCAGACAGAGTTTGTGTCTGTACGGTTCGGGAATGTACTGGGAAGCAATGGCAGCGTAATCCCGCTGTTCAAAAAACAGATTGCGCAGGGAGGCCCGGTGACGGTGACACATCGTGACATCATACGTTATTTCATGACGATACCTGAGGCTGTGTCCTTGGTGCTGCAGGCAGGGGTGTATGCCCGGGGCGGTGAGATTTTTGTCCTGGACATGGGAGATCCGGTCAGGATTGCGGATTTGGCAAGGAACCTGATTTTGCTGTCGGGGCATAAGCCGGACGAAGACATCCCCATTGTCTACACGGGGTTAAGGCCCGGAGAGAAGCTATATGAGGAAATGCTCATGAAGGAAGAAGGGCTGCGGGACACCGAGAACAAATTAATCCATATCGGTATGCCGATTAAGATGGATGAGGAGAGATTCCTCATGCAGCTTGAGAACCTTGCCAGTTATGTAGTCGAAGAGCCGGGAGATATCCGAGAGAGGGTGCAGGAGATTGTGCCCACGTACCATCCGACGTTAGGAGGAAAGAGATGAAACAGCATATTTTTTTAGCTTCTCCTCATATGAGTGAAGAGGGGTATGAGCAGCAGTATATACAAGAGGCGTTTGATACGAACTGGATTGCGCCTCTTGGCAGGAATGTGACAGAATTTGAAAAAGAGATGGCGGCAAAGCTTTCCGCAGGCAAAGCGGTAGCGCTTTCTGCCGGAACTGCAGCGATACATATGGCGCTGAAGGCCGCCGGGGTAAGTCAGGGAGATTTTGTGTTTTGCCAATCTCTGACTTTTTCTGCCAGCGCCAATCCGATTGTCTATGAGAAGGCAGTCCCGGTGTTCATAGACAGCGAGGAGGATACCTGGAATATGAGCCCGGAGGCTTTGGAACTTGCATTCTGCAAATATGAGAAGCTGGGAAAGAAACCGAAGGCAGTTGTCATCGTGCATCTTTATGGTATCTGCGCGAAGATAAACGAAATCAAGGAAATCTGCGAGCAGCATGAGGTTCCGCTGATAGAAGACGCGGCGGAGAGCCTGGGTACGGTCTGTCAGGGCAGATATACAGGAACATTTGGGGATTATGGGATTATCAGCTTCAATGGCAATAAGATTATCACCACTTCCGGCGGAGGGATGCTTTTGGTAAACACAGAAGATGCAGTGGAGAAAGCTGCAAAAGTTTTGTATTGGGCGACACAGGCCAGAGAGCCCGCACCCTGGTATCAGCATACAGAAATCGGATATAATTACCGGATGAGCAATATCGTGGCAGGGATTGGGAGAGGGCAGCTGAAGGTTTTGGACAGGCGTGTAGAGAAGAAACGCTATATTTTTGAATATTACCATAAACATTTGGGCAATCTGCCGGGGATTTCTTTCATGCCCATGCCGGAAAATGCATACTGCAACTGCTGGCTGTCGGTAATCCAGCTAGCGGGTGATTGTGCGGTCAGGCCGAAGGATATTATGCGGGCATTGGAAGCGGAAGATGTGGAGAGCCGTCCAGTGTGGAAGCCCATGCATCTGCAGCCGGTATTTGCGGCATGTGATTTTGTTTCACAGGTGCAGGATCTGCATATCATGGACGAGGAGACAGGCGCGGATAATAGCGTCAGCGGCCAGCTTTTTGCACATGGCGTCTGTATGCCCAGCGACAGTAAGATGACAGACGAAGATTTGCAGAGGGTCTGCCAGGCTGTGCAGGAATTGTGGTGATTCCCGGAGAAAGTAGAAAGGGGCGTGATAAGGCATGGTGTACCAGCCGTTGCCGGTCGGTGTAGATAATTTTGAAAAATTAATCAATAAGGGTTACTATTATGTAGATAAAACACTGATGATAAAAGATTTACTTGACCGCAAAGGGGAGTTGAACTTATTCACCCGCCCCAGGCGTTTTGGGAAGACTTTGAACTTAAGCATGCTCAAATATTATTTTGAGGATACCGGGAATGCGGAACAGAACAAGAAGAATGCCGGGCTTTTCTCCGGGCTTTCGATTATGGATGCCGGGGAAACATACACGAAAGAAATGGGACAGTACCCTGTCATCATGCTGACCTTGAAATCCGCCAAGCAGAATGATTTCGAGATGGCGTTTGCCTGCCTGAAAGAGGCCATTGTTTGGGAGTTTCAGAGGCACGCGGAAGCAGTGCGTGGAAAGCTTAAACGTGTAGAGGACGCGGAAAAATATGAAGCTATTTGTGGAAGACGTGCAGAGGACAGTAATTTTTTTGATAGCCTTGCTTTCCTGTCAAGCTGTCTCTCCCAAGCATATGGGAAGAATTGCGTCATTCTGATTGATGAGTATGATGTGCCTCTTGAAAACTCTTATTTCCGAGGGTTTTATGACCAGATGGTGGTATTCATCCGCTCGCTGTTCGAGTCCGCGCTCAAGACGAATCCCTACCTGGAGTTTGCCGTTATCACTGGATGCCTGCGGGTTTCGCGGGAGTCGATTTTTACTGGCCTTAATAATCTCGAAGTAATTTCTATCATGCGGAACGACTACGGGGAGTATTTTGGGTTTGTGCAGCAGGAAGTGGACGCTATGCTGGAAATATATGGGATGGAAGGAAAACATGACATTGTAAAGCAGTGGTATGACGGCTACTGTTTTGGCAATACAGAGGTTTACAACCCGTGGAGCATCATCTGCTTTGTGAAGGAGCATATTTTGGACAGAGATGCACTCATGGTTCCGTATTGGGCAAATACCAGCGCTAACAGCATCGTGAAAAGCCTGGTGGAGCGGATTGACGCTGGGGATGAAACGATGCAGGGGCAGTTGGAGCATTTGATGAATGGAGGATCGATTGAGAAGACCATCCATGAGGACATCACTTACGACAGTATTTATGATTCCGAGGATAACTTATGGAATTTCCTGTTTTTTACCGGATATATGAAGAAGATTTCCATGCGCCAGGAAGGCGTCAACCGTTTCGTCACGATGGCAATCCCCAACATGGAAGTGTCCTATATTTATGAGAATACAATTTCTGTGTGGTTCGACAAGAAACGGAAAAGTTTTCAGATGTCGCCACTTTATACAGCGATTGAGGAAGGAGACACAGACACAATGGAACAGGAAATTTGCGGGTTTTTAGAAGAGACCATCAGTTATTTTGATTATGGGGAAAGCTACTACCATGGGTTCCTGGCCGGGTTGTTGGGGCAGAATAGGAAATACCGCGTGATGTCCAATCGCGAAGCAGGGCTTGGGCGTGCAGATATTATCTTAAAGACGCCCAGGATACGCAAGGGAAGAGCCATTGTCTTGGAGCTTAAGGCGGTGAAAAGTTTTCACAGCATGGAGGAAGGATGTAAGGCGGCGATTCTCCAGATTCGGGAGAAAAAGTACAAAGAGGAGTTACAGCTGGAGGGGTATGAGGACGTCACGGCATATGGAATCTGTTTTTTCCGTAAGGAATGCGTGGTAATGGCAGACGAGGAGTTTCCAGAAATGCACGGATTGTAAACGTTCAAAAAATATCATAAAATGAGAAAGAAAAAGAGTGCGGCGGCATGGGGAGGTGAGGAAGATGGAAACAAAGAAGATTTTAATAGTTGGAGCAGGGGGATTCGGCAGGGAAGTCCAGTGGCTGATTGAACGCATCAACCAGAAAGCCCTGACGTGGGAGCTTGTCGGATACCTGGACGATGGGGTGGAGCCGCAGACCATGATTAATGGCTGCAGAGTATTGGGCGGCATAGATAAACTGCGGGAATATGGCAGTGAAATATCCGTGGCCATTGCAGTCGGTTCCGCCAGGACAAGGGAGAAGATTGCAGACAGGATAAAGGCTATCGGGAATTTTCAATTCCCGAATCTTGTTGACCCGGATGTGCAGATGTCAGGGTTTCTTCAGATAGGAGAAGGCAATATTATCTGTGCAGGGAATATATTTACGGTGAATATTACCATAGGCGATTTTGCGATTGTCAATTTATCTTGCACTATAGGGCATGATGCAGCAATAGGATCGTTTGTGACAGTTTACCCAGGGGTAAATATTTCCGGGAATGTCCAGGTGGGGCAGAGAACTGAACTGGGGACGGGCAGTAAGATTATCCAGGGAATCGCCATAGGCGAAGATACGATTGTAGGAGCTGGCGCTGTTGTGGTGCGCCCGATACCTGGCGGATGCGTTGCTATGGGGGTTCCGGCAAAATCTGTCAAAACCTCCCAACATACCGGGGGGGGGTATAAAAGGCTTTTGGTTGTGGGGAGTAGCGGCCATGGAAAAGTCATAAAAGACCTTGCTTCCTGCATAGGGTATTACCAGGAGATACAGTTTGCAGATGATAATCCGGATCAGGCGGAGGATGGGCCGGTAATTGGGGGGAGTCAGGATGTTTTTCGTCATAAGGGCGATTCTGACGTGATTGTCGCGATAGGAAATGCTTCTGTCCGCAAGCGTCTGCAGGAGGCGTATGAAGCAGAAGGGATGTCTGTGGTCTCCTTAATCCATCCCCAGGCATCTTTGCCGTATGAAATGCCTCAGATAGGGGCTGGGACCGTCGTGATGGCGGGGGCGTGCATCCAGGCGGGAGTGTCGCTGGGAAAAGGGGTCATCGTCAATACTGCATCTTCCATAGACCATGAATGCCGGATTGGAGATTATGTACATATTGCAGTCGGCGCTCATCTTGCCGGGAATGTGAAGGTCGGAAATGGTACGTGGATAGGCGCAGGGGCGGTGGTAAGCAACAATGTCAGCATCTGCGGGGAAGTCACGGTAGGTGCAGGAGCGGTAGTAGTGAAGGACATTACGGAGAGCGGCACTTATGTGGGAGTTCCTGCGAGAAAGATATAAAGGGATGAGAGTATGTGTATATATAAACAGTATCTGAAAAGAGCCATAGATATGATGTTGTCACTGGCGGCGGTGATTGTTTTAAGCCCGGTATTCCTGGCGGTGGCCGTTTTGGTGCGAAAAAGACTGGGAAGCCCGGTAATCTTCCGGCAGGAACGTCCGGGGAAGGACGGCAAGATTTTCCATATGTATAAGTTTCGGACCATGACGGATGAAACAGACGCCGATGGAAACTTATTGCCGGATGAGGTGCGGCTGACGCCTTTCGGGAAAAAGCTGAGAAGCACCAGTCTGGATGAACTCCCAGAACTGCTCAATATTTTAAAGGGCGATATGAGCATTGTCGGCCCCAGGCCGTTGCTGGTTCGCTATCTGCCTTTATATAGTGAGAGGCAGCGTCACAGGCATGACGTGAGGCCGGGGATTACCGGGTTGGCACAGGTAAATGGGAGGAACAGCATCGGCTGGGAAGAGAAGTTTGAATGGGATGTGAAATACGTGGAAAATGTAACGTTCTGGGGCGACGTTAAGATTATCCTAAAAACCATGGGAACCGTGCTGTGCCATGAAGGCATCAGCAGCGAGACGGCGGCCACCATGGAGGAATTTCAGGGGAATAAGACTACATAGTATTATCCATGGGTTATTTTTAATCTATGTTTCAGCCAGGGGTAAGCTTTGCGGAACATTCTTGTTCTCTTATATATTACCAGAAAAAGTACATTTGGTATAACAATACATATTATGGCCCGGACAAATAGGGTCATATATAACCCGGGTGTTGTATCTGTAAATAAGATAGCTTTGCAAATAATCCATGTTGTAAATGCGACGCCTGCTGTTATACAGATATAATATGCTTGTTCTTGTAAATATGCCTTAAGCCCATGTTTATAATAATTTTTAAAAATAATTCTTGCAGAACCCAGAAAGTTAATAAAAAATATAGTCATAATCGTTGCCAAAATAATTCCGGGAATCCCAAAATAATATCCAAGGCATATATTTAAAATAATATTTGCGATAACTTCTGCCATAGAATACCATCGTCTGAGCCACCATAGCCCGGCAGCATCAAAGTATTGTCCTTGTATCTCTGTAACCCGTGATACTAAAAAGTATAACGCACACATCCACATAACGCTATCAGAAAGCATAAAGGATTTACCAACCCATATCTGCATAAAAGGCTGGTATAGACATCCGAGACAGACAGTGAACCATCCTGCAATCCATATATACCAAAAATTAATAATTCTCATGTCCTCTAAATTTTTTTCTGGAGTGTTGGTGGAAATACTGTTTCCGATACCGGCAGATATTGATGTAGTGAACACCAGGAGCAGCCTTGCCAGGGCGTTCATGATATAATAATAGTTGTTATAAACGGCAACAGCAGTCAGCCCAAGAAAGGCAGATATAATAATGCTGTCAAAAGAATTTCTGGTTATAGTGGCAATCCTTGTCATTAGCAATCCGGAAACATTTGTTTTGATATCTGTTTTTAGTTCTTTGCTTATTTGTCCTCTGCAGACATATTGCGGATATGTTTTTTTGATATAAATTGCTGGAATAATATTATTGCATATGGTAAACAGCAGCATCACCAAAACATACATATAGTAATTGCGCGTCAAAATGAGAATCAGCATTTGGGTACAATACATAAGCACATTGAGGACGATCAAAATTTTACTGTTTATGTCGTTTCTCTGGTATATGATTAAAATAGAATTCTTGTAGGCAAAAAGCCAATAAGATACCGCTGTATTTGCGAGATACAGCAAATATAAAATGTAGATACTGATATCAGCTGGCACATTACCATGGATAAAATAATTCAAAAACGGAATCAGGCAACAGCCGATGCCCAAAATCAACAGACCCATGAACCTATAGATTTTTTTATAAAAATTAAGGAGGGCGCAGATTAAGTCCGTATTATCTTCTGCCAATGGTTTGTACATACTGTAGACAATGGCGCTTCCGACGCCGGATTCGGTAATGTTAAGCACTGTCAAAATAGACGTAAATAAACTGTTCAGGCCTAGGTATTCAGAGCCTAATTCTTTGATGAGTATTGTTCTGACAGCAAAAGGAAATATTATGGTAACTATATTTCCAATAGTGCCCCAAAAGCTATTTCTTATCGTATTTCGTGTTTTTTCCAGTATCATAGTTTTTCCAGTCCTTGATTGTTATAGCATATTTCATTTTTTTGAGAAGAATCATGCTAATCTACATGAAGTATAGTGATAAACAAATCGAACATACTTATATATTATGTTTAAGAAACGTACCTGACTGATTTTTTTTGTGCTTCGAAAAGATAGTTCAATCAATTTGTTTCCATGCAGAGAATTAATCCATAATGTGCTTTTCCTAAATCCATATTTATTCACCCTCTGTAAAAAATTAATACAAACGATATCGCATACCATATCTCCTAAAACATTATGGTAATCTATCTCAACCTGGTGCGCCAAGAGCAGATTTTTTAGTTCATTGAATACATAAACCTGATTTTCCCAAACTATATCAGGATTTAGATAGTTTTTCTTGCTAAGTGAATTTGGAGTTTCTTTGTAATAATTATAGTAGCTTTTTCCTAACACCCTGATTTTGTGAATATGCATAAAATAATTTATATTAAACAAATAGTCCTCTGCATAGTTCATGTCTATTCTGAAACGAATTTGATGTTTTTCTATAACGCTTCTGTTATATATTTTATTACATGGAGAACCAATGACGCAATTTAATTTCCAATATTTCATCACGTCAAGAAATTCCTGAAAATCATAAGTGCCATCTTCTGGCAATACATCTACGTTTTTATCTGCGAATATTTGCGTATAACCACACAAACATAAATCAACGTCATGTTCATGTACTTCACAGTATAATTTATCGAGCATAAATTTGTCTATATAATCGTCACTGTCAACAAAAACAATATACTCACTGTTTGAGTATTCAATCCCACAATTACGTGCAGAAGAAACCCCCGCATTATCTATATGAAAGGTTTTTACATTTTGAAATTTTTCTGAAAAAGTGTCGCAGATTTTACCCGAGCTATCTGTTGACCCGTCATCAACCAAAATAACTTCAAAATCCGCGAAAGATTGATTTAAGACGCTTTCTACGCATCTTTCAAGATAGGTTTCTACATTATAAACCGGTATTATGACACTGATTTTTGCCTGATGCATATTGTTCATTTCTGTCTGCCGTTGGCCCATGATTTCACCTCACGTTTCTCAAGAGTAGTCAAAAGAATTCTCCTAGTTTGTCTAAAAACAAATTATTCTCAAAAAAGGGCGTCCATACGTCAGGCCTTGAAAAAATCTCCAGGAATGACAGGAAGAGTATCTGCAGGGCGTTCAGCATCCCAAGCCTCGTAATCTTCCAGCTTCCATCCCCCTTCCTATGGTATATGATTTCAGAATAGAAAATCGTATTCACAAAAAGGAACACCCTATATAACCGGAAAAAGGTATTATTTATGAAGTAACAGGGTACCAAAATAAACATCAGTAGGTTCAGTTCATATAAGATATCTGCATTGATTGCCGTCTGGATTCCATATTTTTTCTTCATTCGGTAGGCGTACTTGAAAACCAGATAGGATATCGTCTGCTCAGCAATAGGGATTACCATGCCAAAGCGCCCATGCCTTGTGAACCACGCCGTTATCTTAGAGGAGCCGCCAGAAACCAGGGCTGCCAGACGGTATGCCAAGGGCGTGTAGGTCAGTACGATGGCTGCGGCTGTCAGTAGCATGATGATGTAAAATTTTTTCTTGTGGCTGATATCTGCTTTATAAAAGGCTAGCAGGAAGTAAAGCATTGAGGATGAGTGGAACAGCGTTGCAAGCAGGATAAGCCCAATGAATATAGGTATGCTATGCCTATAGCCTCTGGCCAGAACCAAAACAGCGACTAACACAATGCAAAAGGAGATGGAAAACCTGACTTCTATGCAGAACAGCAGGAATGGATAGAAGCAGAATAACGCCAGTATGGAGGCGGCATGATCCGTGAACTTCAATGTGCAGCAGAATATGACGGCAAGCAGTATGAAGGATAAGACGCAAAGGAATCCCTGGTAGGAGTCAGCCCCTAAAAATTTGCAGGCATTTATGAAGGCATTGAAGCCGCTCTCGGCAAATTCAGTCGTCCCATAACGGAACCGCTGCTCATAATTAGCCATATCGACATTGCTTGTATTTAAAGCAAACAGCAGCCACATGAACACGGCTAAGGGGGCTGCTGTGAGGAAATTAATAAGGTGCTTGGTCTTAATCTGTAATTTCATGGTTTGTAATCACTTCCTTTTCGCCTTACGTGAAAGCTTCATGCGCTTCCGGATTCTGCCGGCCAGCCTGTTAATATGGAATGCATAGGAGAAATCTCCCAGATACATTGAGATTCCTGAGTAGTATTTTTTATATTTCAGAAGTCTGAGGAAAAGGAGTATGTTCCTGCCAGACAGGAACTCCAACCGCTTCTTTTGGAATGAAATGGTATCCCTGACACAGGATTTTTTCCGTTCGTCCAAAAGACGCTGCAGGCCGGGGACTCTCGATAGTCTTTCCAGCCAGACAATGTTATTGGCGATACTTTCCATCCGTTTCTGCAGGCTGGAGGAGCCGAAATTGACGTCCTGCGTAAAGCCGCTTGTATTATGTGCATGTAAGCGGTGAAGGATGACAGGCCTGTCCAGGGTATAGGTTCCGTCCAGCAATATCCCAAGCCGGCAGCACTGCTCGTCATAGGGGCAGTTTGTGACATTTGCCTGCGCCAGGATTTCTGCCAGCTGCTTTGTGACGCACATGGAGCAGCCTGGCATCACGGCTGTATTGAAGGAGGCAGAAAAGCGATGCCTGGTAAGCTTCCCAGGCGTGGCTTCTGCAGAAGCGTCTTCTCCGGCTAATGCCGTCCCATTGCTGTCAGCCATAATCACCTTGCCGGTAAGGCAGGCAATCTCAGGATTTCCTTCCATGAAGCTTGTCATGACTTCTATCTTATCTTCAAGCCAGATGTCATCCTGATCGCTGAAAAAAATATAATCGCCCTGGGCTTCTTTCAGTGCTTCTGTAAAATTCCTCATCCAGCCTTTGTTTTCCTGGTTGACCGTCAGCTTCCAGTTTCCAAGGCCATGGCTTTCTATGAAATCCCTGATGACTGCAACAGTCTGATCTTTAGAACAGTCGTCAAAAATAACCATTTCGTCCGGCGGCATTGTCTGATGGCAGATAGAGAGCATCTGTTCATAGATATAACCTTCCCCATTGTAAGTGGCCATTACAACCGACACCTTCATATTCAGTCTCCTCCCGGAAAAATCTTTCTATATTTAAGGTGATTTTCTCCCATCCAAGCGGTTGCCATCCTGGCTTTCCAGACTGAGATAAAATTCTGTAAGCCATTGCGCAATGCTGTTGATGTCGTACCCGGCATCCCGCACTGCTGCTTGCATGTCAGTCCGCTCATAGTTGTTTCGGTAGGAAAGAATCCGGCTAGCCCAGAATTCCGCCGTTTTATTTAAAGAAATAAATTCTACATTCTGCGTGATTGCAGCTTCTTTGGAAATCGCGTCTGACAGCAGGCATATCAGTCCGTTGGACTGTGCCTCTATCGTCACGAGTGGGAGGCCCTCATGGTGTGAAGGAAGCAAAAATATATCAAATGCATTCAGTAGCTCATGGATGTCTGTGCGTTTCCCAAGAAACCGCACATTGCCTTCTAATCCCATTCGGCGGACTTTCTCTTCCATATCAT